>JANSWS010000002.1 GCA_024743355.1 bacterium | reverse complement strand
GCGTTGCTGCGACATTTTTGCGCTTGCGGCTGATGCTAAGGAGCCTCGGTGCTCTCATCGCTTGGGCTTTGAGCGGTTGCTGAGCGGCTTGCATCGCATCCACTCGTCGCCGCGGTAAGCAGCATACCAGAGAAAAACGCCATCAGGATCAGCAGGGCCGCGAATCTTTGTTTCTTCATTTTCCGTTCAAATTGTTTGAGCGTTGAATCTCTTTGGGAGACGCCTTCATTCCACGCCAGCGCGGTGGCGTTGGGCTGGAATCAATCAAACCATTCGTCCGTAGGATCGAATTTCGGCGAAGCGATAATCACTACCTTCATCTTGCCCACAGCGCGATGTCGGGTTCCGGGGTGGATGACTACGGCGGTGGACGGCTTCAGTGGAAAACGGTCGCCATCCAATTCAATCTCCGCATCTTCGTCACATTCCAGTACGAAATAGGTCTCGGTTATCTTCTTGTGATAATGGGCTCTGGCATCCTCGGAGATTTCTGTCACATGAAGCGAGTAAGGCACGGATGCAACGTCCATCAGGCCGCGTCGCGCCGTCCCGCAGGGACATGGAGTACCTGGCAGACTTTCGTAGTCCAAAAACTCAAATGCTTGTCTATTCGTTTGCATCGCATCTCCAGGCGAAGGTGGATCGCCAACTTACCGGCAATCTTTCAGCCCGCAACGAATTGCTAAGAACTGTACTCGCGAACAACAGGACTTGCACAGGCCCCACTTTTAGGGAGGCTGCTCTGAGGAGCAAAAAGGGAAGGATCCCAACCAGCCGAACATTCTCTACCCATTCACGGCCTTGCCTAGGTTGAATTGCGAGATAATTGCCCCCAAATGGCACCCTGAAGCCGCACATCGGTGTGCCGAATCGAGCGGTATTATCGTCTCAGAAAGGGCCCAGCAGCCGCAAAGTCTTCCCAATCAAACTATCCTCCGCAGGACTCACGACCGGCACAACACATCGCCCTAAGTCCTTCCCACAAAAAAGCTTGCAGCTAGCTCAAGCCGTTCTTTCCGACTGGCCGATACCCTCATGTGACTCGGGCTCCTGAATGCAGGAAGCCCCGATTCGAGGACCGGGAATCTACGGAATGATTCTTCAGGTCCAGGCGTGAAGACCCAAGTCAAAAAGTAGTTGTAGCGTGTTCCCTCATGGCATCAGCACCCTTGAGGGAGAACCGAAATCGGCACCACGAAGTAGGGCCGCATTTGCATGCGGTTCGTTGTCGGCAAGGCACGAGGGCGATTTCGGCGGCGACTTCGTTCGTCGAAACCGGTCTCGGCCACCTACATCCCCCGTTTGACCAGTTCACGCAAGAAAAAGAGTTCATCGTAATAGGGAGTTGTGGCTCGATGAAATGGAACATAGTAATTGGATCCTTGATGCTCGGCATGAGCCTGAGCGCCCCTAGCTTTGGCGGGGGATTGCTGGATCACATGCTCGGATTGAAGGGCTCTGGTTGTGACAGCGCTTGCTGTGACACGGGTTGCTCCGCCGATCCGACTTGTGGTTGTGAAATTTCGGCTTGTGGTAGCGGATGTGCTACCGCTTGCGAACCTTCTTGTGGATGCGAGACTGCTTGTGCAGACGCTTGTGCACCCTCTTGTGGTTGCGAAGTGGTTGCCTGCGATCCTTGTGGTTGCGACACCGGTTGCAGCAAGCCTCGTCGTAAGCCTCTGCTCGACTTCTTGAGCAAGATGCACGACAAGAAGATGTCGCTCCTCGGATGCGGCAAGGGCTGCGACAGCGGATGTGACACTGGTTGCTGCGCTGAGCCCACCTGCGGTTGCGAAGTTGCTGCTTGCGATCCTTGTGGTTGCGGTGCTGCTCCGACCTGCGGATGCGAAATTGCTGACGCTTGTGCACCCTCTTGCGGTTGCGAAGTTGTTGCTTGCGATCCTTGTGGTTGCGACAGCGGCTGCGGCAGCAAGAAGCGCAGCTGTGGCGGTTTGCTGGGCAAGCTGTTCAAGAAGAAGAGCAAGAGCTGCTGCGACAGCGGTTGCGCTGCTGCTCCGACCTGTGGATGCGAAGTATCCTGCGCCGCACCTGCTTGCAGCAGCTGCATGTCAACAGCTCCTGCTCCTGTAGCAGCTCCAGCTGTTAGCGGCGACGCAGCACCAGCACCACCAGCGCCGATCGTTGATCCCAGCGCTTACTTGCAAACCAATCGACGTGTCATTCAAGCTGCCAGCTACAATCGATAAGCCTTTGGCCTACCGAAGCTAGTAGAATCGAGATACGTTTGAAAAGCGACTTGCAGTCTTCGACTGCAAGTCGTTTTTTTTTGCCTCGAGTTGCTAATGACCGTTGCAGCGTCCGCGGTCTTCATTAACCTGCTATGCTTGCTCAGCCGCTCTAGGCTTGTTCTCGGCAGGTCCTGCAACTTCGACGCTCGGCACTCTCGCGCATGGTGCAAGAAAACATTGATTGGGAGTTGGTTCTGGGGCCGCTCCTGGGTAGCGACTGCGGACTCCCATCCGGTGAGTTCATGGACTTTGCGCAGTCGGCCAGCTCTCACTCCCGCCGAGCTATTCGCCTGCCTACCGAATCCGTCCCAGAGCTTCCCTTTTCCAGTGAACCCGTTCCCTGGTTTTGTCGAGGAAGATTCGTTGGCGAAGCAGATTGCTTACCGGGCTCCTTTTTGCAGCACGCGGCGGCGGACTACTACGTGCAAGATGCCGGCTCGATGCTGGCTCTGGCCTTGTGCGAGATGGAACCTGGCCAGGTGATAGCGGACGTGTGCGCCGCCCCCGGAGGCAAAGCATCGGCAATTTCGGAAGCGATTGGAACGGACGGTGTTTTGATCGCCAATGAGGTGATCGCTTCCAGGTTCCCGATCCTGCAGATCAATCTCGAGCGGGCGGGTTGCGGAAACTTCTTGCTCACCAACCTCGAGCTCCCCAAATTGGCAGCCAGCTTTGAGGCATGTTGTGATTGCGTGCTGGTCGACGCCCCCTGTACGGGACAGTCGATGATTCCTAAAGGCAAGCAATCGCTGTCGGCGTTTTCACCCCGTCAGATTGACCATTCTGCAGCTCGCCAGACCAAGATCCTCAACTCGGCGGCGCGTCTTGTGCGGCCCGGTGGTGGACGCCTGGTTTATTCGACTTGCACCTACTCCTACGCGGAGAATGAAGCGATCATCCTAGATTTCCTGCAGCGGAATTCCGACTGGGAATGCCGAAGCGTGCCGAAACTTGCCGCCTGGCAGAGCGGACTGTTGGAAGGAGCTTATCGCGTGTGGCCGCATCGCGACGGCTGCGCTGGAGCCTTTGCCGCTTGCCTGGTAAAAACCGGTGGGAACGCCGCGACCCTGCCGACCAGCTCCGAGTCAAACCATCGTCGCCGCCCGCAAAGCAGACGCTCTCGCGATTCCGATGGTTTGTGGACGGAGGCAACAAATCCCCTGGATGAGGTCGACTTGCATGCCGAATCGGCAAGATTGATCCGGCTGGGCAACATGACGATGCTCGTTCCCAACTGGCCCCATCTGGAGCAGCTTCCTAAGCAGAGAATCTGGGGGACTCGGTGGGCGGAAATGAGATCCAAGTTGTGGTTACCCTGTTACGGCGGCGGTCGCTTACCGCAGCATATGCTGCGCAGCGTCTCGCAATTGCAGTTGCAGGATCAAGAAGCCTGCCGATATGTCGCCGGCGACTCTTTCAATGTGTCGGGCCAAGCATCCGGCTGGACCCAGATTCTGTGGCGTAATCGCCCCCTTGGATGGGGAAAGCTCTCCCACGGCGTGCTGAAGAATCACTTTCCGAAGCCACTCCGTCAGATCAATGCTCGCATTTGATAACAATCGCCGTTTCCAGGTCACCTACACCGATGCGGCCGAATGCACGACAATAAAAGACGTTTGCTGTGCTACCAGCCGCAATCGTCCGGGTTGGAGTCCAGCCATGCTTGAGGCCCGCCGTATTTCTTGAAAATCTGCCAACTTCGTTTTGGGGAGCAAGGGAGTGCTTACAGATACTGTGATGAATTACGATTTGCCGTCGCCTTCACGGCCGTGCATTCAGCCACGTACTTTGCTCTTATCCTGCATGTTGCTGGTTGGCTTCGCGGCTACAGTTCATCCACAGTCGGTCATCTCCCAACCTGGCTTGCAGACAACGAACGATGCGACGGATTCGCCAACCATGCGCCCCGTGGAGGCTACCGGCCAAAGCGGAACCACACCGGCAGCCATGGCCCCAACGGCCACATCTCAACAGGCTCCGGCCGAAGTAACTCAGTTGCCAGCGGATCCGGCGGCAAGCGTCCTGGGTTCGAACAGCGACATTGCCGCCCAGATCACCAAGCTCCGCGAGGAATTGCAGCAGCGCGCCGAGTCACTGGCCGCGGACGCCACGACCGACGATCCGGCTCGCGAGGCCTTGAACAAGGTAATCCAGCAGGCGATCACGGAACTGCAAAAGACCGAAGAGCTGTTGGGCAAAGGCAACGAATGGAAGGGTAGGGCTACCTCGGCACCAAGCCGTGTCGAACAACTTAAACAACAGAAAGATCTGTCCAGCACAGAAATTAGCTATGGGGAAAAAGCGGTTTTGGCCGCCATGGACTTTGATGAGGGGCAAGCTCGCTTACGAGAGCTCACCACAGAGCTCGAAGCAGTTCGCACACGCAAGAACAATTTAAACAACGAAATCGCACTACGGGCCAATCGTCGCAAGGAACTGCCTCAACTCATTTCGGAAGCCAAGAAGAAGCTTCAAGATATAAATGAATCGCGTATCGCGGACGACGCCGCCGCCGACCCTGTCATGGTGGAAGCCCTGCGGAAGGCCAACAATGCGAGCCGTCTGCTGGCAACCCAGACTCTGTGGACGTTGGAGCAAGAACTAAGGGCCTACGATGCGGAGACCCCGCTACTACCACTGCAACTGGAGGTGGCCCGCCAAGCAGAAAATCTTCTGCAACAACAGGTCGAGGTCTTGAATAGCGCCTTGGCAAAGCAACGTGCGAGCCGCATCGCAGGCTTTCGCGACAAGCTGAAAGAGCTGAGCTTACCCGAGTCAGAAGCGTTTGACGAAATTCGTTTCTGGCTGGCCATGGATCCGGCCGCAACACCACCCAACGGCTCAGCCCCCAACGGTATCACCTGGTTTGAATTGGCCAAGAAGCAAGATTCGGTGACATCAGAAATCCGTGGCGTGCAAGAGGAGTTGGATCGCTGGAAAGCAAGGCAAGCTCTGGTCAAAGGCCGGATCGAACCGGACAGTCGCATTGAGAGCGCCCCCGGGTCCAATCAGTGGGTTGTGGCAAGGCTGCGGAAACAGAGAGACGAACTTCCGAATACGAATCTGCTGGCCGCCCGGCTTCAACAGTATGAAAGCGAAATGCGGTTGGCCGAGTCCCTGCAATACGATCTGAGCGACACCATAGACGAGCTGCGCGGACGCCAGGCATCCATCGCTTCCAACACATTCGCAGAGGCTGATAGGAAGCCACTCGAAGTCTGCCTGGAAACGCTTACCGCCATGAAGGCGGATGCCGACGACTACCTCAACGATTTGTATTTGCTGGCCGACACAAAAACACAGCTCATTTCGATGGCCGACGACTATCGCAGTTTCATCGATAAGCAGTTACTGTGGACACCAAGCGTTTCCCGATTGCAGATTGCTGACTTTGGAGAAGCAGTGACCGCTGGGCGTTGGTTGCTGGACGCCGCAAACTGGCGCACCGTGGGCCGAGTGCTTCTGCAAGACTTCTTCAAGAATCCGGCCTGGTATGTGGCATTTCTGCTGGCCTTTGGCAGCCTGTTGTTCAACCAGGGCAAACTGAGACAAAACTTGGCGGAGAATGCTAAGCTCGCCCGCAGAAATACTTGCACAGACTTTGGACTGAGCCTACGGGCCACGGCCATGACGTTCTTGATCGCCGCCCCGGTGCCTCTGGTCTTAGTCTTCCTGGCCTGGCGTCTCAACGTGGCCTGCGAGTCGAGCTTGGAAACAGGTTTTCCACGGTCTCTCGCAGTTGCCTGCCTGTGGACCACCAGCACTTTTGTTTCGATGGAATTGCTCCGACAAGTTTGCAGGTCCAGCGGCTTGGGCATCTCACATTTCGGTTGGCCAACCGAACCAACATTGATGCTCAAACGCAATCTCCGGTGGCTGATTGATTTCACCATTCCGTTGGTTGTCTTAGTTTTGCTGCTTGACTACCAACTGGATTCTCAATTCGAGGATTCACTTGGGCGCCTGGCGTTCATAGCACTGATGGTGCTCTTCAGCGTCTTTTTTTCGCGCGTGCTGGCTCCCAGTAATGGCATTTTCAGCGGATTTCTGGAAGCGCATCGCGGAGGTTGGATCGATCAGCTGAAATTCCTCTGGTATCCCTGCATCATCTTGCTGCCACTGGCCTTGGCCACGCTCAGTATTACAGGTTACTTCTACACCGCACTTCACCTGACAGCAAAGTTCGACAGCACTGCCTGCGCGGCCATTTTTCTGCTGCTGGCTTTCTGTCTTACCGAGCGTTGGCTGTTGCTCAATCGCCGCAAGTTGATGATGGCACAAGCCCGCCAAAGACTAGAGGCCGCCGCCAAGAAGAGCGCTGAAGGTGAGTTGCCGTTGCAGCCTGCCAGCGAAAGTCAATTGAATCTGGTCGACTTGAACACGCAAACGAAACGACTGGTGACCAGTGGGTTCGTAGCCATGGGCTTGGTCATCCTGTTTTTGGTTTGGTCAGATGTGATTCCTGCAGTTCAATTGCTGGAGCGTTTTGTGCTGTGGCAGGTGCCAGGCGATTTGCCAGACGAAACCATTTCAATCACCCTGGCCAATCTGGTGGCTGTCATCCCGATCTTGGTGTTGACCGCCATCGTGACTCGCAACGCCCCGGGCCTACTCGAAATAGCACTGCTGCAGCATCTGCCATTAACCAGCGCCGCACGCTACGCTGTCACAACCCTGGCACGCTACATCCTGGTAGGTCTTGGTATCGTCCTGGTCAGTTCGACTATCGGCCTGCGATGGGCCAACTACCAGTGGTTGGTGGCCGGTTTGGGAGTTGGCCTTGGATTTGGGCTTCAAGAGATTTTTGCCAACTTTATCTCGGGAATCATCCTGCTGTTCGAGCAACCGATTCGAGTGGGAGACATCGTCACCATCGACGGCACGACCGGCACCGTGGCCAAGATCCGGATGCGGGCAACCACGATTACCAATTGGGACCGGCAGGAATTGATTGTCCCCAACAAACAGCTGATCACTGGTACCCTGATCAATTGGACACTCTCGGATTCCACCAATCGTATCTTGCTCAACGTGGGAGTGGCCTATGGATCCGACACGGAGCGGGCCTGCGAGATCATTCAACAGATTTGCAGCGAACATCCCGAAGTACTGCGAGACCCGGCTCCCTTGGTGACCTTTGAAGGCTTTGGTGACAATACGCTCAATCTGGTCGTACGGGCTTATTTGTCCAGCCTGGAAAACCGGCTGGCCACGATTCATCAATTACACGGGAAGATCTACCGAGCCCTGAGGGAAGCCGAGATTGAAATAGCGTTCCCGCAGCGTGATTTGCACGTCCGCAGTTTACCAGAGCCATTTTCCCGTTGGCTGAACTCACAGACCTTCGGCGACGGTTCCAGCAGCAAGGCCGATAACGCCGGGCGGAGCAATGGGAGCCACACGATGCCTGCACAAACCTCCGCCAAACACTGAGAGGAACTTTCATCTTGTGAACACACCCGCTTCTTGTAAACACAACCTCATCTTGTAAATACAACCTGCCGGAACCTGAATCATGATCGACCTGCCGAATCCGCCGCGAATCGTCATTGTGGGAGGTGTCGCCGGCGGCGCCTCCGCCGCCGCCCGCGCTCGCCGTTGCAATGCGGACGCGGAAATCACCGTCCTCGAGAAAGGCCCGGCGGTTTCTTTCGCCAACTGTGGACTGCCCTATCACCTGGGGGGTGAAATCGAAAGTCGAGACAAGTTGATTGTCGCAACCCCGGAGCTCTTCTGGAATCGATTTCGCATCCGCGTCAAAACCGGACACGAAGTAACGCACATCGATCGACAGGCTTGCACCGTTACGGGGAGGACACGCGAGGGCAAGGATTTCAAACTGCCTTACGATCGGCTGATTCTGGCGACAGGATCGGAGCCGTACCGGCCACCCTTCATGGAGGATGGCGGCCAGAATGTGTTTCAGCTTTGGACCCTGGACGACATGGACGCCATCCTGGACTACATGCAACGACGCCCCTGCAAGAAAGCCACGGTAATAGGCGCGGGATTCGTGGGTCTGGAAGTTGTGGAACAACTTCAGCGGCGCGAAATCGAAGTGAGTTTGGTGGAACGACTGCCACAGGTGCTATCACCTCTCGACAGCGAAATGGCCAGGCTGGTTGAACACGAACTGCTCGCCCGCGGTGTGCAACTGCATTTGTCCGCTTCCGTGGAACGTCTGCTGACGGATAATCAGCGAACTTCCGCCGTTGAATTGGCGGACGGTCAGACAATAGCCACGGACTTGGTGATTGCGGGAACCGGAGTACGTCCCCGTACTCAATTGGCCCGTGAGGCGGGGCTGGAGCTGGGGCAATCTGGTGGCCTGCTCATTAACGATTATTGCCAGACCAGTGACCCCAAGATTTATGCGGTGGGTGACATGGTCGAGTACTATCACGGTACCTTGCAGTCACGGACGTTGATGCCTCTGGCCGGACCTGCCAACCGCGCTGGCCGTGTGGCAGGAGCCCATGCGGCCTGTGGTACTGCCAAGCCTTTGGGACAAGTCCAAGGCACTGCGATTGTTCGGGTCTTTGAGCTGTCCGCCGCATGCACCGGGCTCAATGAGCGGGCCTGCAGGCAATCTGGAATCGAATACCGGACGGCCACAATCCAGGCTACTCATCATGCCGGTTACTTCCCTGGGGCTCAACTTTTGACGCTGAAGATCCTGTATGCACCCTCCGGTAAACTGCTCGGGGCGCAAGCTGTGGGCCCGGAAGGGATCGACAAACGCATCGATGTAGTGGCCACGATGCTGCACATGGGCGGCACGATTGACGACTTGGCCAATCTAGACTTGTGCTACGCGCCACCCTTTGGGGCTGCCAAAGACCCGATCCACATGGCCGCTTTTGTGGCACAAAACGATCTTGCCATGGCCCCGCGTTTAGCCGCCTTCGACGCCGACTTCTCCGATTTTCAGATTGTGGATGTCCGCAGCGCGTCGGAACTCTCGCGGCTCCCTCACCTGCCAGGGGCAACACATATACCTCTGGACGAGCTTTCAGATCGATTGCATGATTTGCAGAACGACAAACCCATGTTGACGGTGTGCCATTCCGGAAAGCGGGCCCATGTCGCCGCCTGCTTGCTGCAAGGCAAAGGATTTCAGGGAGTTCACAACCTGAGTGGCGGCATGTCGCTGCAACGCCTGCGAAGCCCTAGTGCTCCCGGGACGGAAGAAGAATCGAGTAAGCCGTGAACATCCCGCACGCAGCGCCCGAGCTGACCGAACTTAGGCAGGCTGCATTGAAACTGTTTCGTCATCACGCTCGCTGATGGAGCCGCAATCTTGCCAATCTACGAATTTTATTGCCGCGACTGTCACACGATCTACAGCTTCTTATCGCGCAAGGTGGACACGCAAACCGTTCCGAGTTGTCCCAAATCGGGGAAACACAAGCTTAGTCGCCAGATGTCGCGATTCGCGATTTCAAAAGGGCGCGGCGAAACGGACGATCAGGGCCCTCAGGGCATGGACTTCGACGATGAGAAAATGGAACAAGCCATGATGCAAATGGCCGGTGAACTGGAGGGGGCAGACGAAGAAGATCCCAGGGCCATGGCCCACATGATGCGCAAGCTGATGCAAACCACCGGGATGAATCTCGGCGAGGGAATGGAGGAAGCCATCCGTCGCATGGAGTCAGGTGAAGACCCGGATAAGATCGAGGAGGACCTGGGTGACATTCTGGAAAATGAAGATCCCTTCGGCACCGGCGAAAACAAGTTGAAGGGTGTCGTGAGACGCATGACGGAAGCTCCCGAGGAAGACCCCGAAATCTACGACATGTAACTCGCCATCTGAGAATCGTCGCCGATCTCATCTGGCCATCCGCACAGCGAGTAGTCGCTCTTGGCCCACTGTTCTGACTACTCGAGGTCTTCCAACCAGGCTGAAACCTCAGCATCGCTTGGCATTCGCCAATCTCCCCGAGGCGAGAGGCTGACGCTACCCACCTTAGGTCCATCGGGCACGCACGAACGTTTGAATTGGTTGGCAAAGAATCGCTTCAGGAAAGTCCGCAGGGTAGCTCGCATGAAGTCATGCGAATAATCCTGGGAAAACTTCGCCAACGATGCAAGCCGCAGAATTCTTGATGGCTGCGTGCCGTGGCGGATCAGATGATAAAGAAAAAAGTCGTGCAATTCGTAGGGACCGAGCACCTGTTCGGTATGCTGCTCAATCTGTCCAGCCGCACCCGTTGGCAACAATTCCGGCGAGATGGGGGTTTCCAAAATCCCCAACAAACAAGCCCGGGCGTCGCCTTCGTACTCGTTCAGGGCGACATACTCAACCAGAAATTTCACCAACGTCTTTGGAATGGAAGTATTCACGTTGTACATCGACATATGGTCGCCGTTGTACGTACTCCAGCCCAACGCTTGTTCGGAAAGATCGCCCGTCCCCAGAACGAATCCGCTGTTCATCAATAGCATCGTTCGCATTCGGGCTTGTACATTCTCGAAAATTAGATCCTTTCGCTGCTGCTTGGGCAGGGCCTGCACCGCCTCCAGGAAATCAGTCATGGCGCCAGGCTGGATATCGATGCCAAAAGGACGATGTCCCATCGCCAAAAAGGTCTGAAAACACAGCCCGCGGATGTCGATTTCCGACGCACTCACGTGTAGCAATTGCATCAGTTCACGGGCCGAGTTGAGTGTTTTTTCCGTGGTTCCAAACCCCGGCATGGTAATCCCGTGAATGCGGGAGGTCGGCCAATCATTTTGGACACAGGTCTTGACCGCCACCAGCAAGGCCAAGGTGCTGTCCAAGCCGCCTGAAATTCCGATGTACAGCGGCAACTCCGCCGGCAGACGCTGTACGCGTTTGCTCAACGCGGCACATTGAATCCCAAAGATTTCCGAGCACCGCCGCTCCAAAGCTGGACCGGGTTCGGGCACAAAGGGATGCGCTGACACGCGACGACGACTGCCATCGCAGGTTCTTGCTGCTTTCAGGACAACACGGCGAAAGGGCTTGGTCGCTCGATCACAAGCCAGTTGCCAGCTATTGGTGATCCGTCGATCGTGCCGCAGTTTCTGCAAGTCGATATCGGCGGTCGCATCGGCATGCTCCAGCCAGGTGCAGCCGGCGTGGCCGATCCGCTTTGATTCGGCAATCAGGCTGCCGTTCTCGGCGACCATACAGTGACCTCCAAAGACCACGTCAGTGGTGGATTCGCTGGGGCCAGCGGAAGCATATGCGTAGGCGGCAAGACAGCGTCCCGACTGGCTGCGGACAAGCAATTCGCGCCACTCGGGCTTACCGATTAGCTCATTGCTGGCCGAAAGATTTAGCAGCAGGTTCGCGCCGCCTGCCGACTGCCAGCTGCTGGGAGGCAGCGGCATCCACAGGTCTTCGCAAATCTCGATCCCCACGATTAAGCCGCCCCATTGAACCAGCAAATCGATCCCAAAAGGGATGTTGCCCAAGCCTTCCAAGCAGACCGATGCAGGTTCGTCTCCAGTGGCCGGGTGAAACCAGCGGGCTTCGTAAAATTCTTGGTAGTTCGGCACGTATTGCTTAGGCACAATGGCTCGCACCTGGCCGTCAAAAATAGCAGCCGCGACGTTAAAGAGCTTGCCATCCACCTGTAACGGCAGTCCAACCACAACCAGCTGGCCGCTCGCTCGCGTGGCGTCGGCCATCCTTGCCAGAACTTTCAGCACCGCTTCCAACAAGCAATCCTGTGCGAATAAATCTCCACACGAATAACCACTCAAGGAGAGCTCACCGAACACGACGACCTGACTGTCCCGATGCCGGCGCAGCGATTCCATGGCAAAATCGGAATTGGCCATGGGATTCCCGACTTCAACCGGATGCGTTGCCGCGGTGACACGAACAAAGGAATCCGAGTCGGAAGCGAAAGATGGCAGGGCATCGCCAGCCGAGCCCGAGCTTGTTTTTTGGGGGTTATTCATGTGTCTATCATGCACGGAGTTCGCGACTTTGGCTACACCGCGAAGAGCCTGCGAAAGCGATTGTGAATTTGCATCGACGACGGCAGACAAGCAACCTGCGACAGGGCGGATGCGTTCCGCTGCTCGCTTCCAGCTACCTTGGTCGGGCCGCGGCAGTCCGCCCGCGCGTCTTTCTCAAGGACCTTGCGACTTGGCGGTCCCAGCTTCCATAGCATCCGAGCTTTCAGGCACAGCTGACGACTGAGCTTCCTGCTCGAGAACTTGCTGGCGATGCTCGCGATCTCCACGCGCTCCCGTCCGTCTTCGATCCAAGCAGCGAATATTCTCCAGTCGGCCGTAGACGATGATGGTATCTCCCTCTTGAATCACATCGTCGGCGCCAGGAATACCGGTGTAGCCAGCCTCCGCCCGATGAATCCCCAGCACCAAAATGCCCTCGTCAGATAGCTTCAGCTCCCTCAACGGAGCCTGGGTCAGCCAATGACGGTCCTCGACAAGCATTTCGGACACCGCGTATCCATCGGCCAATTGCAACAGAGCCTGGTAATCGCGAACTTCAAGATCGGTCAGTCGCTGCAGTGCAAAGGCAAATAGCCGATTCAAATACCGTTCGATTCCATGACTGGATGCTAATAGGAACAGCGCGATAACGCCCAAGGTCAGTATGGACAGCATCGCCAGCTGATACTTCCAACTCGAACCTCCGGCAGAACTAATCGATATGATGACCGTGGCAATGACGGTCGCGATGCCAATATTGCCCAGCAACATCAACAGCATCACGATCCGCCTGCGAACCGGGTGATTGACGATACTTTCCGCCTCGCGGGTGGTGTAGCCGCAGCCCGAAAAGGCCGAGCGTGCCTGGAATCTTGCGGCCTCCCGTGACAAGCCCGTAAACATTAATGCCAGAGTTGCGACCCGAGTAACGATCAGCGAGATCGTCAGTGCAATGAGAAGTGAGAAAACACCGGCCACTTTTGTTATGCTTTCTGATGGTATCCAACGAGTTACGAGGCAATTAGTTATGACCAACCGCAATTTCAATCGCAGGACATTTGCGATGGCCGCAGGTGGCTTGGCGATCCACCAGTCTATAAGTCCCCTAACGAGCTGGGCCGGTCCATCTCCCAAGGCCCCGCAGCAAGATCCGAATTCCACGGGCATCCAAGTGGAGTTACCTCGTGGCCGCGTTCCGCTGTCCTTCATTATTGATGACTCGACCTGCTTGGTGAACATGGGCAAGTTCTGCATGCCCCAGTTCGCCGCCACTTACCCGCAGCGAGCGGATTACCAAAAGCCATGGCAGGAATGGCCAGATGAAATCCCAGACAGCTTCGTGCGAGAATTCGGCGAGTGGTGCGCCGAACACGGTGTGAAGGGGAAATACAGTATCGTCCCTTACCCGGCCTGTGTCGGATGGCTCGACCGGGTCTTGCCCGGCTGGTCACAACAGCAACTACGCGAGAGCATTCAGCTCGTGCAGAAGCTAATGTTGCCGAATTGGGATATCCATCCTGAGATGATCACGCACACGCGTGTCATCGATCTGAAAACAGGGCGACCTTTCCAGGATTATTCGCCAGCGCGGATGGAGAATTCGTATCCCCAGCAAGATGTCAGTGTGGATTATCTGGCCAGCTACCTGGCCTACGCATTGCGAATCCTCAAGAACTGCGACCTGCCTTGCGAAGGCATCACCACGCCAGGCGGATTCGGAAGTCGCGTCAAAGACAAACTGCCTCACGCAGTTCTCGAGGCGGTCCGCGACGTGTACTCAGTCGATTTGCCGCACTATTTCAAATACATCGCCGAAGGCGACGAAGATCCGCATCCACGCGTAGAAGCCTTCCACGCCAGAGACGGCGGCACACCCGATCTGGTGATGAATGTGCTGGCAGGAACCGGAGATTGGTTTGGTGGCTGGGATGGCGCCGAAGAAAGTCGTGGCTCGCTCTACAGCAACGAAGATGCGACAAGTGGTCGCATGGTCGAGCTGATCGAAAAACGACAGCCAGCCATTATGCTCTGTCACTGGCCCGGAATGTATTGCGGAGGCAGCAAGGAGGGTTTTCACGATTTTCAAGAAGTTGTGATCGCGTTGGAGAAGCGGTTTGCCAATCAAACGCTGTGGATGAAAGTCAGCGAGATCGCTCGTTACTGGGCTGCCAAGGAGCTGACGCGGATCTCGGCGACCAACAATGCAGTGCAGTTGGCGGCTCCCTTCGCTTGCCCAGCTTTCACCCTGAGCCTGCCCGGCCGTTTCTCAAAAGTCGTTGTGACCCAATCTGGCCATCCAGAACCTCGTCAATCCGACTCAGTTGAGAAGATCTCCCTGCGTCCGGTTCGATCACTGACAGCTTTACAACCAGGTTGTTTTTTCCAGTCGGAAGACCGATGCATCAGCTGTTTTGACTTGCCTGCGGGCCGCACAGACTTGGAACTGCAGTAAACATTGGCCCCAGACGGAACCTCTCGACAGAACGTTGAATTCAATAAAACACAATCCGTCCTGGATAGACTTATAATGAACAAGACGCAGGTTTGCATGTCACCGTTTAGGATCGTAGCCGTGAAAAGATTGCTAGGTTTTGCTTTGCTGGGATTGGTTCTGCTTTGCGGTTGTGCCGAAGAAGGACCGGTGGTTGCAGAGTTTGAGCCGAACTGGGTATTCGCCTACAACGTTGGCCAACGTTCGGAACAACCCATGGATTTGGCCATGTCCCAGACTCAGCAAGCTCTGCAGGATCTGTTTGGAACCCCTGATGAGCCCAAACTGCCTGAGTTCGTATCCGAGGACGATGAGTACGCTCAGTTAATCAGCATGGATCATCTCATCAAAGCATCCGGCCCGGCGGATGCGAGCGAGCGAGGACTCTTTCGCAAGCACTGCGTCACTTGTCACGGAGTAACCGGCAACGGTCGCGGACCCACGGCAGCGTTGGTTGACCCCTATCCACGAGATTTTCGCCTCGGACGCTTCAAATTCAAAAGCACCCCCATCGGCACCAAACCAACCAAGCAAGACATCAGCTATTTGATCCAGCACGGCATCACGGGTACGACGATGGTCAAGATCCCTGAATTGACCGACGCGGACATTGATGCTTTGGTCGACTACGTGATCTATCTCTCCTGGAGAGGAGAAGTCGAACGCAGCCTGTTGTTCGAGGCCGGAGAATTGGATTTCACCGATGCGGAAAATCCAGAATCGCTTTATGATCCGTCACTGAAAAATGGCAGTGAAGAACAGCAAGAGCTGTTTGCAGATCAATGGGACTTGCTGCAAGAGTTCGTGCTGGACGTCGCTGACAACTGGCTGGAAGCCCCGGATGAGGTGAAAGACGTTCCGGAGCGGGATGCCACTGTGGTACCCGACACGGCGGAAGAGGTTTTGGCAGCCATGCAATCCAGTGAGTCATCCCCGGTTAAGGAATCCGTCGCGCGAGGAAAAAAATTGTTCTTGGGCGAAAAGGCTGCTTGCTCCAAATGCCACGGGAAAGAAGGCAAGGGAGATGGACAGACCGATGATTACGACGAGTGGGCGAAGGATTGGACCAAGAAATTCGGAGTCGATCCGACCGACGAAGAAGCCCATATTCCGCTGATCGCCCGCGGGGCACTGCCCGTGCGGAAGGCTATCCCGCGAAACTTCAGCGAAGGTGTTTTCCGCGGAGGCAGCGAACCGGAGCAGTTGTACCGCCGGATCTCGCTGGGTATCGAGGGTTCGCCCATGCCGGCTGCGGAACTGGAACCGCAACAGATTTGGGATCTGATCAATTTCGTTCGCTCCCTATACGTGCCGGAACCCGATCCCGACACGCCCGGTCAGCCAAGCGGAGCAGCAGGCGAGAAAGTTGCTATGTCGTCCAGCCTATAAACCCTCCCAGAGCACAAACTAGGGACAAATTTGGGATACGATCTGTTTGACATGGAATTGAGATCACTTGCTGCTGCGAAAAATCCAGCCCGAAGATAACGCTTGCGTGGCCACCATTATCCGAGCGGTGATGACCGAGTTTGGTGCGGTCGGACCGGGCTACTCCATCGAAGACCCCGAAGTGGATGCGATGTATGAGGCCTACACGGACGACCGCTCTGTGTTCTACGTCTTGCAACAAGGTGCAAACATCGTTGGATGCGGCGGACTTGCTCAGCTGAAGGGCAGCCCACAAGAAGTTTGCGAACTGCAAAAGATGTACTTCCTGCCCTCGGCCCGCGGGCAAGGTTTGGGCCGACTACTGGGCGAAACGCTGCTGCTGGATGCCAGACGCTTGGGTTATCGACGTGCATACGTCGAAACACTGGAAAGAATGCAGGTGGCCCGCCAGCTATACCAGAAACTTGGCTTCAGCCGCTTGCAGCAATGCTTGGGAAACACCGGGCATTCGGGCTGCGATGCGTTCTATGCGATGGAGCTGGAACCCTTCGAAGTGGACCCCAGCCTGCTCGCGTAGCGAAGCCTGTGCAGCTTCAATCCCATCGCTCCCACGCAATGCCGTCAGGACGTGAAGACCCTAGCGTATGATGCGGGCATGCTCGTAGGAATGCGCTTCGCGTTCGGTGACGGGGATCCGCACAACTGGACCCGGTTGATCCGCTTTGGCGATCCTCAGAACATTACGCGAATACTCATGGCAGTTGATGCAGGTCGTGAGCGTGTGCATGTAGGTGTAGGCGGCGCCTTCCAGATTCTCCGCTTCGGCGTGCTGCAATAGCTTGGTAGCACCTCGCCGCAATTCGCTGCGATAGTGGGTCACCACTTGGTCTTCCAACCGTCTCCAGTTGCTGGAATCGCAGATCTTCTCCAAATCATCCCCACCCTTGCGAATCATTGCGAAGTCGCCTGCCATCAGGCCTTCGACGATTTTTTGAGAACTGCCCAGCTTAGCCCGCATGAGCACAGCGGCATTAGCATCCGGAACCGCATTGAGAATGTCTGACTTTACCTCATCGTTTTGTTGAGCCGACCCAGAGGTGGCAATCCAGCTAGCCGCCATCGGCACTGTGATAGCAGCCGCCAAGAGCCACTTTCGCTTGCTGAATACTCTCATCGCCGCCCCCTCAAATACTGGTCAGATGTCATTACCGTTCCCCTTTACCTAGTTATCGTCATTTGCATGGCCCTTCTTTGGTTCGATTCATGAGTCCAGGAAAAGTCCAAAAAAAACGCCATAAATGTGCTTCTCCGCACAGTTCCAGTGCTTTCTTGCTCGTTCTCAACCAACTGGCTACTGGGCTCTGCCTAGCTGGACAGCGCCACTTTCGATAAAGCTCCTGACAACTCCTGGTTGACCGTGATAATACGATTGCTGGCTATGTGGTGCCTAAACCCTTCGAAAACCGGGGCTAACGCCCATACGGCTAATCGAATGTGGCGCTGTCCAGCTAGTAACCCGATGTTTTGCAGGCTCTGCCTGCGGTGTTGGTGATCCCAAGGTTGCAGTCGCTTGGCAACCCAAAACAGCTTGCTAGATTACGCGTTGCCAATCTTGGATCCTGTTGCTTCACTAGTGCTCAGGAAGCCATGTAGGGACTGCACTTTGAAGCCGTTAGCGGGAGAATGCAGGGCCTGACGACGCTCCCCCGCTGTTTGAAACGAAAACCCGGCACGTGAAGATCCACCATCTTTTCCGGTTGCCTTCAGGGAAGCAGTCGAGTCTGTCAGCGGTTTCCGTGGAGAGTGGCATTTCAATGGATTGTGCCTGCAAATATCCCGTTGCTAACACAGGTATTCAGGTGCTAACGCAGGAAAGCACGTGGACGAACAATTCAGGATGGACGCCAAGCCGCCCGCCTCGACTGGCCTGATGACTTTGAAATGGAAAGTTGCATGCGTCGGCGGAGCAGTGGCTTTTCGCCGCAAGGGCAGGGCGGGGCAGAGGTAAAGCACGCCGTGGCTCTTGGTCAAGCGGATAGTTGTTCAGCAATTCCGAGAAATCAAATCGAAATGTTTTTAGTTTGGAAATTCAGGCATCTGGCCTCGCGAGGCCTACCGGCTCGATGGCAGACCGCAACTCGGGCTGCCGCCTTTCGGGCGTTGATAGTGGTCGGCAGCCTGTTGACCATGGCAGTCGGATGCAACCGCCAACAGCCCTCATTCGAGCCCAATCGTGTGCTCGCCAAGCGGTTGGAATTGTCCGAGTCCGTTCCAATGGAGCAAGCGACGGCCGATGTGGGACAGGCCTTGGAAGTTCTTTTTGGTACCCCCGACACACCGAAGTGGCCCGAATTTCTCGATGGCGAACAGCCGCTGATTTCACGTGAACGACTGGCGCGAGCCGGCGGCGCGGTCAGCAGTGACGAAGAAGGTCGGCATTTTGGACTGTTCCGTGAACACTGCGTTAGTTGCCATGGCACCAACGGTGATGGTTTAGGCCCCACGGCTGCGTTGCTAAATCCCTACCCCCGCGACTTCCGACTGGGAAAGTTTAAATTCAAATCCACACCCATCGGCAGCAAGCCAACTCGCGACGACCTCAAACAGCTTCTTTTGCGTGGTGTCGTCGGAACCAGCATGCCATCTTTCTCCTTGTTGGAGGATGAGGATTTAGAAGCGCTGACGGACTATGTGATCTATCTATCCATTCGTGGAGAGTTAGAGCGTCGACTGCTAAACGAGGCGGCTTTGGAACTGGACTTCGATGGCGGTGAACGGGTCTTCGATGAGGCTGCCAAAGAATCTGATCCTGAGCTCTACGCGGAGCAGATGCTGCATATCCAGTCTCAAACTCAGCGGATTGCCAAGCAATGGTCAGAAGCCGAAAGCCAAGTGGTGGCGATTGAAGGCCCGCCAGCCGAACTGCCGGTGGGACGATGGGTGGATTTGCGAGCTGCGGAATCAATCAACTTGTCTCAAATGCCCGATGCCCTCGAGCAGTCCATTGCCAGAGGCAAACAGTTGTTCCAAGGCAATGTGGCCAGCTGTGCTTTTTGCCACGGGCCGGAAGGCGCGGGCGATGGGCAACAAAACAATTACGACGAATGGACGCGTGACTGGACATTGGGATTCGATCCACGCGATCCCGAAGCCCTGTCTCCCATGCTGGAGGAAGGTGCGTTAAAACCTCGAAACATCTTGCCAAGAAATCTACGTCTGGGAGTATTTCGCGGTGGCTCATCACCAGCAGATCTTTACCGTCGCATCGTCTTTGGAATCGAGGGTACACCGATGCCCGCGTTACCGATGAAGCCCGACAATCCTCAGGGATTAACTGCAAACCAAGTATGGGACATCGTGAACTATTTGTTGAACCTGAGCGACGATAGCCTGTCGACCGCAACCACTTCCGATCTGGAAGGGAGTTCCCAAGCGAAAAATGGCTGATCCAACTCCTGATCCCAAGCACATCGGCGACCGTTCCTTGGCAACTGGTTACAGTGCGTTAGTCCACCGACTGTCGGTCATTTTGACGGTAGCTGTTTTTCCATTGATATGGGTGGGTGGATTGGTCACCACCTACGACGCCGGGATGGCGGTTCCGGATTGGCCGGGTACCTACGGCTGGAACATGTTCGCCTACCCCGCTTCCACGTGGTTGTTTGGTCCCTTCGATTTGCTGGTCGAGCATAGCCATCGGCTGTTGGGAACTCTGGCAGGCCTGCTGTCGATTGCTCTGGTGGTAGCCGCCTTTCGGAACGACGGCCGGCCCTGGTTTCGCCGCTGGACTTTGCTGCTGCTGCTGGCGGTGATCGCCCAGGGAGCGTTGGGCGGCGCGCGGGTCTTGCTGGACGAGCGGACGGTTGCCATGATTCATGGCTGCACCGGACCCTTGTTTTTCGCCATGGCTGCCGCCACAGCTGTGATGAGCTCTCGCTGGTGGATCGAGCGTCCAGCGGCAGAAGCCAGCTCCCAGACTGCCCTAGGACAAAATGCCACAGGCCCGTTCCTGTGCTGGTTGGCTTCCTCTTTATTGGTCGCAAGTTACCTGCAACTGATTGTCGGAGCTCAACTGCGACACGTCACCGGATCCGTACCTCACAGTCTCTTTAAAGGCTTTGTGCATATGCATTTGGGGCTCGCAGGTCTGGTGGCCCTGATCGCCTCGGGGTTATTGCTGACCTGCATCTTCAACGGGGGCTTGCCCGCTCGGGTGCGCCGAGCCGTTTTCCTGGTGTTTGCCGCGGTTTTGCTTCAGATCGCTTTAGGAATTGGGACTTGGATCGTAAACTATGCGTTGCCGTGGGCCGAACTCAACGCTTGGTTGGCATCTTACACGATTTCGGCCAAGGGTTACTGGGAAAGCCTGGTAGTCACGGCGCATGTGGCCACGGGTGCACTGATCATCAGTCTTTCAACCGTGGTGGCTCTTCGAGCATGGCGTTCGCGGGCGACAAGCACGCAAGTTCCCGCGAATTAGCGAGGCAAATGTGGAAGCAACAACTCTAAAACCAGCGATTCCAGCCAAACGGCTCTCCTATTACATCGAACTCACCAAGCCGCGAATCTTGATCATGATTCTGCTGACTGTCGTGATCGCGATGGTTGCCGTGGGTTCTAGCGTTGGCTTGGTCACGGTGCTGCATGCATGCATCGGAACGGCATTGGTGGCAGCTAGCGCTAGCGTATTGAACCAGTGGTTGGAGCGTGACCGTGATGCGGTGATGGTTCGAACCAGCAAACGCCCGCTTCCCAGTGGTCGAGTGGCCTCCAGCCAGGCAGCCTGGATGGGCTGGCTGATGGTTGTGGTGGGTTCCGTGTACTTGGGCATGCTGGTCAATCTGCCGACCATGTGGTGTGGCCTGGCGACATGGTTTCTGTATGTTTGGGTTTATACTCCCCTGAAGACCGTAAGCTGGACGAACACTTTGGTAGGTACGATCCCTGGCGCGCTGCCCGTATGGATGGGGTGGACGGCTGCCGATGGATCACTGTGGGATCCCCAGGCCTGGGTTCTGCTGGGAATCTTGATCGCCTGGCAGTTACCGCACTTCATGGCCATCGCTTTCATGTATGCCGAACAGTATGAATTGGCCGGCTACAAGATGATTACCGTTACGGACAAATCCGGCGTGGGGGCTGGGCTTCACGCGATCCTCGGTTCTCTGGCTCTGGTCGTGTTGGCCCCGCTGGCAGTTCCCGCCAGCAGTGTCTTCGGCTGGTGCCTGATGCTCTTGGCTGTCGCGGTCGCAGTTTGGCAACTGCAAGCTGCAATTCAATTCGTGCGTCGCCCAGAGAGAAGTACGGCGCGTCGCATGCTTCATGTAAGCCTGCTCCACCTCCCACTGACGATGCTTCTGATTCTGCTTTCCTGCTGGCTTTAGATCTCTGCAGTCGCCTGTGTGGCAGCCCCGCGTTCATGCCCCTGTCACCAACGCAACTTCCGGCCGGGAAGGCCATTCCGCGGTTGGCGAGACTACCTGCGACGTTATTGCCGACCACCTTGCCCATTACTTTCCACAGCAAACTTACCGGTCGAACGAAGTGACTTTATCAACGACCCTTCCAGCATTGGTCGCCAGTAGCATTCGTTACCGCTACGATGCATCGCATGCCCTCGATGGTTTGGATCTATCGGTCGCCAGCGGTGACATCTTTGCACTGCTCGGCCCCAATGGAAGCGGCAAGACGACTCTGTTCCGTTTGATTTCGACACTGGCGATGATCCAGGAAGGTGAGATCTCGGTATTCGGCCATTCGGTTAGAAAACAAAGGGCGGCGGTTCGCTCATTGCTGGGAGTAGTATTCCAGAACCCGAGCTTGGACCCCAAGCTGACCGTGGAAGAGAACATTCGCTGCCAAGCCGCACTGTACGGTATCTCGGGGCAAGACTTGCGAAAAAGAATCCAAGCCGTCTCAGAACAACTGGGGCTTGAGGAGCGACTGGCTACGCCGACCGAAAAACTTTCCGGCGGCCTCAAGCGTAGAGCTGAGTTGGCGAAAGGAATTCTTCACCAGCCGAAGTTGCTATTGCTGGACGAACCCAGCACGGGACTTGATCCCGCTTCACGCCTGGATCTTTGGCATGCCATCCAGCAACTTCGCACGGAAAGTGGTGTGACCGTACTGCTGACGACCCATCTATTGGAAGAGGCCGACAAGGCGGACCGCATCGCGATCCTCGATCGAGGAGCAGTCGTTGCCGAGGGCCCCCCAGCCGAATTGCGGGCCAGTTTGGGGAATCAGGTGCTGAGTATTCGTTCGACGAACATGAATGCGGTGATCGCGTGGCTCGAAGAGCACTCGGTACCCTGCCAGAAGTTGAGCGATCAGATCCTGGTGAGCATCCCGAACGCCATGGACATCGTTGCCCCCCTGTCCAAACAGATGGGAGATCTCATCCAATCCATCACCTTGGGACAGCCAAGCTTGGAAGACGTTTTTATCGCCAAGACCGGTCATCGCTTCTGGAAATACGACGCCTCGGTTTCGGCATAGGAAAGCCCTGAAAATTTACCCGCCCACAATTCATAGCCTCCTGCCTCGAGATCAAACGTGTCAGCTGCTGAACTGAAGCATACGAGCCACTCATCTTCTAGCGAAGCTGCAACTTCGGAATTAAGACCTCCGTTTCGCAATAACGTTGGCTCTACGGTTTGGATGCTTGCCAAACGCGAATGGATACGATTTTTCCGGCAACGCAATCGAGTGGTAGCGGCCGTGGGCCAGCCGATTTTCTTCTGGCTGCTGTTTGGAACTGGGTTGCATTCTGCGTTCCGCAGTGGCGGCCAGGATTTTATGACGTACTATCTGCCAGGCACCTTTGCCTTGATCGTGCTCTTCACGGCGATATTTACGACCATCTCGGTGATTGAAGATCGCAAAGAAGGCTTCTTGCAAAATGTGCTCGTTGCTCCTGTCCCGAGATGGACGATTGCGTTGGGCAAGATTCTCGGCGGCGGAGCCATCGCTTTTGTCCAGGCCTTGGCTTTCGTGGCTCTGACCTTGGCCACTGGAAATCTCGGTTTCAGTCCTGCTTTACTGGGCATCGTGGCGGCTCTGGCCATCGCCTCTTTGGCTTTGACCGCATTGGGATTCATGTTTGCCTGGCCGATGGACTCGACCCAGGGATTTCATGCCGTTATGAGCCTTGTCCTGCTGCCCATGTGGCTGCTGAGTGGCGCTTTCTTTCCCATTCCACCCCCAACTGCGGGCAGCGGCGTGGGCCAAGTTGCCATGCATTGGTTGATGCGTTGCAATCCGATGAGCTACTTAGTGTCTTGCCTGAGGCACATGATGTTGTCCCCGTCATCGGGCGGATTGGCCAGTAATTCTGAAGTCGCAAATTATTGGTTGCCAAGTTTGACGGTCAGTTGGCTAGTCTCAATAGTGTTCTTGGTCGTAACATTTGTCGGAGCGTGGATGATTGTACTCCGCCCCGCCAAAGGAGATCTGAAATGAGAATATTCATCGGCATTTTGCTAGTACTGCTGGGAGTGGCGGTGATCATCATGACCCGCCGCGGCGATTCGTTGCGCCAGGATCAGGCTGGCCGAGCCTACGTCGAGAATGAGTCTGGAGAATTGGTGCTGGCAACCGGCGATCGCGATGCGGAGCGTACCAAGATACCCAAACGTCCGGCCGCAGATGGTTCCGACGAGGAATGGCTGACCCAATTCGTTCTAACGGAGCGCTCGGGGCAACAGATGGGCAGCCAGCAGCTAAAGGGACAGCCCTACGTTGCCGGCTTCTTTTTCTCAACCTGCCCGTCCATATGTGTTCAGCAGAATGGCAAGGTGAAGGAGCTGCAGGAAAAGTTCAAAGGCCGACCGGTTCGGCTGGTCAGTATTTCTTGCGACCCGGAAGTGGACAGTCCCGAGGTGTTATCCGAGTATGCAGAAAGGTTTAACGCAGACCCTGAGCAATGGTTGTTCTTCACCGGCAAGATGGACTATATCCGACGTGTCGGTGCGGAAATTTTCAGCTTGGGAGTTGTCCGCCGAGGACATCCCGAGAAATTTGCACTGGTGGATGCGGAAGGAGAGATCTACGGTCTTTACACTTGGTCGGACGATGCCCAGTGGGCTGCTTTGGTCGCCGATATCGAACGCATGCTCGACGCAGGCGGCGTTCTCCCGGATGCGGAAGCTTCCGCGCAGGCGGATGGACAGCCTTCAGAAAATGTCAGCGCGATTCAGCAACAGAAAGGCGACTCAGCGTGATCGAGTGGTTGCCACATGTCAACGTAACACTGAACAGCCTCGCGACCGTGCTGCTGATTGCTGGCTTTGTGCTCATCAAACGCAAACAGGAGAAAGCACATCGCGCCGTCATGTTGGCCGCACTAGCTGTAAGCGCATTGTTCCTGGCCAGCTACCTGACCTACCATTTCAATATCGAAGGCGGTAGCAAGAAATTCCCGACTGACACCAGCATTGCACCGCTCGCAGCCAGGTATTTTTATTACGGTTTGCTGCTGACCCACGTTGTGCTTGCCATGGCGGTTCCGTTCTTGGCCTTGGGCTCCGTTTATTTGGGAATGACCGACCGTCGAGCTGCACACAAACGTCTTTCGAAATGGACTTGGCCCATTTGGCTTTATGTTTCCGTGACGGGCGTGCTGGTCTACCTTATGCTGTACCAACTGTACTTACCCCCTAACGCTGGTCCTTAGCTCGGTCGTCCGCATGCCTCGCCTCCGCGAACTCCAGACCGCTCCCATTGTTGGGCAAGTTGTTTTCATTTCGCGTGAGATGACTGCGGAAGTCGTGTCGCCGATTTTGGCTATGCCAAGCCGCCCGAGTTCAATAATCTGGATGCTGCTCATTCTGCTCTCGGGGTTTTTCTCGTGCCTATCCCCAGCCTGGAGTCAGTCCAGCAACGAAGCTTCCTCGACTTCACGGGTCGACGCGGGCGAATCTGACCAGTCGCCTGCTTCCCAAGCGGCGTTGGATGCGACTGCGGCGGATGCGAATGGGTTGGATAAGCGAGTCGTGGAAGAGTCGACAAATCTCCCTAAATGGTCTCAGCCCCCACCTCCGCTGGAAGCATCTTCAGCCGAAAAGCTTATGCTCGAGCAAATTGAGGAATTGGTTCAGGCGGGGGAGTACGAAGAGGCCATTACTAATATCGAGAAACTCTTTGATCGTTCGGCGATTCGCATCGTCGCCGACGGAGATGTGCAAAGGGCTGGAACACTTGCCGTGCAGCGTTTTATTCCCTTGGGGGAATGGGCTCGCAGGCGACTCGTCAGTCTATTGGCTTCTCAAGGCTCACTTCGCGATACCTTTCAGCGGCGTCTGTCTGATTTGGCCAGTTTGGAATGGAAACGCATTCAGGATTCCAAAGACATCCTGGCTGCTAAAGAGGCCGCCAAGCTCTACTTCGCTACCGACAGGGGGCATCTATTCTGTTGGCTCTTGGCCGATCTTTATCTCGAACGCGGCTGGGGCATCGCGGCAGTGCAAGCCGCGGAGCGGGCCTGCGCGAGCCTGCGAACCCCGGTCTCCGATGCAGCCGCAGCAGGCAACATTCCTTGGCCAATCGTCTGGCGTCAGGCGGATCCAAACGATCAGCAGAACCAACGAGTACTGCAAGACTCTCTGCAACAACCCTCGCTATGGGACATTCCTCCGGCGGAACTGCTGGTTCAGTCAACAGTGCGTATTCTCGACGCAGCTACGATCGACCCGGAATCCGTCGACCAGCAATTGTGGTTGCAATGGGCGAGCCGGGCACAAGAACTGTTGCCCCAACCCCAACAAAAGCGGCTGAGCGAGGAGTTGAGTCAGGAACGTCTTGCTGATAGGTCACGCGACCATGCGAGCATGGCGACTTTTGCCGGAAACAACCGCCGTAATCCAGGTTCGGCGGCTACCATCGACGTCGGCCAGTGGCCTGCTTGGACTCAGACGCTGCCGCTCTTCACCGCCAACAGCGACCGTAATCCGGCAAGCAAGCCGCGCGTGGGAGAGACTTCCCGGGGAGCGCTACCCTACCATCCCGTTGCCCATGCCGATCGCGTTTATGTGAATCAGTTAACCAGCATTACGGCCTACGAAATATCGAATGGCAGACCTTGGCCAGAACGCAACGTGAGTTCGGCTCTTTACGACAGCGGAGTATCCTCCGTCGCCCATCTGCCACTTGGCTACCCTTTCGTTGGCACACCCCGGGGGACGCTGAGCATCGATCAAGACTGTCTGTTTGCCCGTATGGGTCCGGCCATTACGGCCCCAGCTAACGGAGAATCGGCCGAGGATGGCGGGTCCCTAAGCTATCTGATTGGCTTGGATCTCACGAAACAAGGCAGCATGCTGAGTGGCTTTCCCTTGCGTTTGCTTCCTCCTGAGTTTGTCGGGTGCGAATTTGAAGGCCCGCCGATCGTGTGGGGCGAGCTGCTCATCGTGGCCATCGTTCAACGCGACAATGTGGGATTACGTCGCAGCGTCGCCGCCTTTCGTCGTGACAATGGACAGTTGGCCTGGCGATCGGGCGTGCTGGCGGCGGGAGCGATCAAGGGTACCGAGCGTGCCAATCTGATCTCGCATCAGATTTTGACGGAAGCAGGCGGTAGGCTGTTTTACAACACCAACCTGGGTGTCATTGCGTGCTTGGATCCGCTGGACGGTCAAGTCGTTTGGATAACCCAGTACGAACGTCAATTGCAGGACACCAACCAGACAGCCCACGCCGATCGTTTTCGCTATCGCGATTTGACGCCTTGCCTGTGCGATCGCGGACTGGTGTACTGCGCACCGCAGGACTGCCCGGAGATCTTCGCTCTCGACGCAACCAGCGGCCATTTGATCTGGGCAACGGATTCCGTTCAGGTCGCCGACGCTATCCATTTGCTGGGATTGCACGAAGAGCATTTGATTGTCAGCGGAGATCGTATCGCTTGGCTGAATCGATGGACGGGCCGCTTGGATGCTCGTTTTCCTGGCTCCAGCACGAGCGGACCTGTGCACGCGCCGCCGCAACCGCGTGGCGTCGGCAGAGGATTCATTGCCGGCGGCGATGTACTATGGCCCGTGGCCGGCGAGCTGATGGTCTTCAATGCCTCGCTGCCCAAGCCTGCCTCCCCACCCAAGCAGATGGAACTTCTGCCAAAACTCAAGCGACGCATCAGCCTTGGGGCTCGCAGCAATGATGGTGGTAACGTGGTCGTCGTGGGTGATAAAATCCTATACCTCAGCCCCAGTCGAATCATGCTCTTTAAACCGACTTCAGCTGCCACCGACCTTTCGCTGCTGCGATAGCGTCTGGGGGATCGCGAGTGGGCGATGGCAGCTGGCGATGGCTAAAGGGCGACAGCGATCGCCAGATGATTTTTCGGGAGTCCATTCATGCCACAACAACCGCCAGCCATCGCCCCAATTCGGGTCGCCTGCTATCTACCAGCCATCGTCTATCTGGCTTCCAGCCTGAGCAGCTTGGCCCAAGACGTACTGCCGCCCGGAGCTCGGGTCCAATCGCAGGCGCAGGTTGCATTTACCGAAGGCCCCGCGTGGCATTCCGACGGCAGCGTCTATTTCACCGACGTGGAGAATAACCGGATCATGCGGCGAGATCCGTCTGGAAACTTGCAAGTTTTTCGCCATCCATCCGGACGAGCCAATGGTCTTGTGTTCGACTTGCAAGGACGCCTGCTCGCCTGCGAAGGAGCCAGACAGGGTGGCAATCGCCGCGTAACTCGTACGGAAAAAGATGGCACCATCCGTGTACTGGCAGATAATTTTGAGGGTCGAAAGCTGAATTCTCCCAACGATATTACGATCGATATGCGTGGCTACATCTATTTCACCGACCCGCGCTATGGCGAGCGCGACGGGTTGGAAATTTTGGATGAGAAGGGAGAGGTCATCGAAGGCGTATATCAAATCTCGCCGCAAGGTGAAATCAAGATGCTCCTTGCTCACGAGGTCGAGCGACCCAACGGGATTGCCATATCGCCCGATGACCGATTTCTTTACATCGCCGATAACGCCAACGATGCCTATGCGAATTCGCGTAAGCTTTGGAGATTCGAGCTTTCGGATTCTCGAGAGATTGTGCCGAACTCGCAAACGTTGTTGTTCGACTGGGGAACGGAGAGGGGACCGGATGGCATGGCGATCGATCAACAGGGACGCCTGTACGTGACTGCCGGTTTGAATGAGCCTGCCCCACCCCATGAGACGGCGAGCCGCTACCGGGCCGCAGTGTACGTCATCTCCCCCGAACAGATCTCCACTGACCAGGGCCAACTCCTGGCTACCATTCCCGTGCCTATCGACATGATTACCAATTGCGCCTTTGGCGGAAATGACTTGAAGACCCTATTCATTACTAGCGGCCATAAGCTGTGGAGTATTCCCGTAACCACGCCTGGGCATGTGGCGTGGCTGGCCAAGCCGTAGTCATGCGGACGCTTTTCATCTTGCAGGCTCGGACTGGGCCACTGGGCCGCGTCCCTCGATCACGTTTCTGCCTGATGCTTGGTTGTTCACAGCAGCCTGAATGCCACTGCAAGCACCTGCATAAGGCCTTGCCGCCACCAGCATGACGGCAGGAGTATCATCGGCATGCTCCATCTGAGCTGGCAGGCTTACCTTCACGGCTAAGTTGCCACACGCACTTAAACTGGGTTAAGATGTCGTTGCCCAATCTGTCTCAACAACAACCAATACCGCAAGACACACGCTGACAACCATGACTAAAACACCCCCTGAAAAAAACCAACTGAATCGCCGCTCGATTTTGAAAGCCGCCGCCGCCGCTGGAGCCGTGTGGAGCTTCCCTGCCACTCCGCTCAGAGCCATGGCCAACGATGAAATCGGCTTGGGCTTCATCAGTTGTGGCAGCCGGGCCGGTCAGCACATGCAGGTATTCCGCAGCATGAATGGCGTGAACATTACCGCATTGTGTGATCCGGACGCTTCGCGGGTGGAAACAGCCAGCGCCAATGTGGCTCCCATGGCCAAGAAATTTGCAGACGCCCGCGAATTGCTCGACGCCGAAGATGTCGACGCCGTAGTCGTTGCCACCTGCAACCACTGGCATTGTCTGGCCGCCATCTGGGCCATGGAGGCGGGCAAAGACGTCTACGTCGAGAAACCGCTTTCGCATTCGCAATGGGAAGGTGACCAAACGGTGGCAGCTGCCCGCAAGTACGGACGCATCTGTCAGGTTGGAACGCAACAGCGCTCCGATCCCATGCAAGCGGAAATCAAAAAGTTCCTGCACGAAGAAAAGGCTCTCGGAAAAATCCTCAGTTGCCGCGTCAATCGCTATGGTGTTCGTCAGCCCATCGGTCGCCGCGATACGCCTTTGAAGATCGACTCATCCATCGACTACGACCTGTGGCTTGGCCCTGCTCAAGAGAAGCCCATCTTTCGTGACAAGCTTCAGTACGATTGGCACTGGGACTTCAATACAGGTTCGGGTGAGATGGGTAATTGGGGTGTGCATGTTTTGGATGATGCGCGTAATAACATCTTCCAAGACCAAGTCGCGCTTCCCAAACGAATTATGGGTGGCGGAGGCCGCGTTGCTTGGAATGATGCTGGTGATACGCCAAATGTGCACTTTGTTTATTTCGACACCGGTGAGATCCCTACCATCATTGGACTGTCCAACATGACGGCCGGTCCCGACCAACCCAAGTCACCCGCACATCCGGGCCCAGGCAGCGGCTACATCGCCTACTGCGAGGGAGGAAGATTCGAAGGCCAACGTGGTCGGGCTGCCGCCTATGACAACGACGGAAAGGTCATTCGAGAGTTCAAAGGGAATAGCGGTGGCCGCTTGCACCAGGAGAACTTCATCGATTGCTGCCGCAGTCGCGATGCGAGCCAGCTGAATACTCCGGTGGAGATGGGGAATCTATCCACGGGCTGGTGCAATTTGGCCAATATCGCGTTTCAGGCAGGCCAGCCCTATACGGCCGCCGAAGCTGCGGAACTCGCCAAGGAAATTCCTACTTGGGGTGGCCTGCACGAGGAAATGCTGCAACACATGGCGGCACACGGGGTGCAACCCGCCGAAGATGGTGTGCGTCTCAGCCCCATGCTGGAATTCAACGTTGACCAGGGTCAGTTCGTCGGCGATCGCGCCGAACAAGCCAATTCCTTCCTGAAGCGTCAGTACCGAGCCCCCTACGTGGTGCCCGAAGTTGCCTGACGCAAGTCAGATTCAGGCGCCCGGTCGACAGGAAATTCGAAGGCGATGGCGTTCACCGCAGGAGGGGGTAGCGCCGGTTTGCAGTTGTCGCAAGCCGCCCGGGGAGTATACTCTGGGCCAAGTCTCTTATTAGACTTACGGCTCACCCCCCGAAAGGTGAGCGGCTTCAGGGGACTCATGTGGTCTCAGTAATCTGGGCTCAGCGAGCAGCCAACGGCTCGGCTTCGTGAAAATGAGTTCGGCGAGAATTTCGTGGATCGGTTCAACTCCGGCATCTACGAAGTGACCCCTGTGCGGTAGAGGGTGTGGTTGCACCGGTCGGTGCAGTAACACCAGATGCCATTTCATCGGAACATCAGCTTTGTAACAGAATAGATCAGCGGACTGCGTATCATGGCACGGCAATGTGAAGTTTGCGGCAAGCAAGCCTCGGTTGGAAACAAGATAGAAACCCGCGGTAAGGCGAAGTACTTAGGGGGTGTCGGTACCAAGGTTACTGGTATCACCCGCCGTAAGTTCAAGCCCAATCTGCAGAGCGTCAAAGTCGAACTGCCTAGCGGTGAGCACAAGAAGATGCGTGTCTGCACCCAATGCATTCGCAGCGGCGTGATCCGTAAGGTTGTCAAACAGAAACCATTTGCTCTGCCGACCAAATGAATTGGCCTGCTGACACCAGCAAGTCGGTGATGGTTTTCGCCCAGCCGCTTGCTTGGCCCGTTCGCACCTTCGGTCGAGGAGATGACGCGCGCTCAAAGCGAAGCGTTCTTGTTCGACGGCATACAACTAGGTTCGCATTTGCTTAGGCTCAGTCGTCATGGAGCTTTCGACCGACGATATTCGCAAAGTAGCGTCGCTTGCGCGGCTGGAGTTCTCCGAGCAAGAGTTGGCGTCCTTTTCGACGCAACTATCCCGAATCGTTGCTTTTGTGGAAAAGCTGAACGAGGTAGACACGGCGGGCGTGGAGGAGATGGCCCACCCGCTGGATGTCCACTCGGTATTGCGAGCGGACGAATTGCAGCCTGGACTGTCGCGTGAATCTGCATTACACAACGCTCCCAGCCACGATGACGAGTGCTTCTTGGTGCCGCCGGTCCTAGGACAAAAGTCACACGGCAGCAGATGACCGCAGCCTCTTTTCGCCGCTATGGGCATGCTAACGCAGCCTCGTTTTGGCTCTCGCTCGCGTCCATAGGACTAACTGAGCAGAGGCGTTTCCCTGGCCGAACTCCCACACGACTTTGAACATGAATCTGTGCACCCTATCCGCCCTGGAACTTGCCACTCGAATCCAAGCGCGGGAACTCTCCAGCGTTGAAGCAACGCAGTACTTTCTCAGCCGCATCGCGGAGACTGAACAGCACATCCATGCTTTCACCCACCTCGCCGAAGGGGCGCTGGACAGAGCCGAACAAATCGATTCGCGTCTAAAGTCGGGGGAGCAACTTTCGCCCCTGGCCGGTGTGCCGATTGCCATCAAGGATGTGCTCTGCACGATCGGAGATCGGACGACTTGCGGCTCTCGCATGCTCAGCGAATATCGTCCACCGTATATGGCCACGGCCGTACAGAAGTTGGTGGATGCCGGTCTGGTGATTGTCGGTAAGACCAACATGGACGAATTTGCGATGGGCGGCAGCACCGAGAGCAGCTATCTGGGCCCCACCCGCAACCCCTGGGATGTGCAGCGAACCCCCGGCGGTTCGAGCGGCGGCGCGGCGGCATCTTTGGCTGCCGGCATGTGCTCTTTGTCCATCGGCTCCGACACGGGAGGTTCCGTACGGCAGCCGGCGGCATTTTGTGGCGTTTGCGGCTTGAAGCCGACTTATGGCAGAATCAGTCGTTACGGACTGGTGGCTTTTGCCAGCAGCCTCGATCAGGTTGGGCCACTGGCGCATCACGTCCAGGATTTAGCGGCTTGCATGGCCATCATGGCCGGGCACGACAACCGAGACAGCACTTCGCTCGCTGCGGAAGTTCCCGACTACTTGGCTGAATTGGGACGTCCTCTCAAGGGCCTGAAGGTCGGGATCATTCGAGAGCAAGTCGAACACGCCGCTTTGGAAGCCGAAGTTCGCGACGCCGTTTCCCACACACAGCGGATGCTCGAGGAATTAGGGGCGAGTATTCTGGAAATTGACTTTCCTCACCAGGAATATGCAGTCCCTACCTATTACCTGGTAGCTCCCTGCGAGGCCAGCAGCAACCTCTCGCGTTATGACGGTGTGCACTATGGGTACCGGGAACTGGGTGACGCCTCCGCCGAATCGCCCTTAGACGCCATGATTTCGCGCAGCCGCAGTCGAGGCTTCGGACCTGAAGTGAAGAGACGCATCATGCTGGGGACCTTTGCATTGAGCGCAGGTTACTACGACGCATACTACAAGAAAGCCCTGCAAGTAAGACGATTGATTACGCAAGACTATCATCGTGCGTTCCAAGATGTCGATCTGCTGCTGGGGCCCGTCACCCCGACTCCCGCCTATCCCTTGGGTGAGAAACTAGATGACCCCGTGCAGATGTATCTGGGAGATCTGTTCACGGTTGGCGCCAATCTGGCAGGGCTTCCCGCGATCTCTGTTCCTGCAGGTTTTACATCGGAGGGCCTGCCAGTTGCTGTTCAATTGCAGGCGCCCGCGTTGGAAGAATCCCGATTGCTTAATGCGGCCTTCCAACTACAACAGGCGGGATTGTTCACACCGCAAGTGGCTGAACCACCGGCTACATGAGCAAGCAAAGCAATTCCCAAACGCGAACTTTGAGAGGTTCTCAGATTCACCCAACAGAGAGAATGTGTCCTGAGCGAGGAAACGCTTGAGCCGCCGCCTTTATGGCATCCACAAAGTGAAATCAAAGCGGGGCAACATTCTAGTTTACGCAAAATTCAATCGCGATGACAGGCAAGCCTGATGGAAGTACCCTACAAGATTGTGATTGGCTTGGAGGTTCATGTGCAGTTGAGTACACGCACCAAGCTATTCTGCGGTTGCTCGACCGAGTTCGGAGCGGCTCCCAACACCCAAGTCTGTCCGGTCTGCTTAGGGCAGCCCGGAGCGCTGCCGGTTATGAATCGCTCGGCCATAGACTTGGCAATTCGCACAGGCTTGGCGCTCAATTGTGAGATCGCATCGGTTACCAAATGGGATCGCAAGAACTACTTCTACCCAGACCTGCCCAAAGGCTATCAGATCAGTCAATTTGATCAGCCAATTTGCGGTCCGGGATACTTAGAGTTCAGTGATCCAGACCAACCCGAGCAAATGTTGCGTGTGCGACTCATCCGTGCTCACTTGGAGGAAGATGCCGGCAAGAGTATGCACGATGAAGCTGCCGGTAAATCAGCCAGTCGCATTGACTTGAATCGGACCGGGACGCCCTTGTTGGAAATCGTATCCGAACCCGACTTGCACTCTCCTCAAGCAGCCAAAGCCTACCTGACCGAGTTGCGGCTGTTGCTGACCTATCTCGGTGTTTCCGATTGCAACATGCAGGAGGGCAGCCTGCGGGCGGACGCCAACATCAATCTTCATATCGATCGGGATGGTGAAACCTTGGCCACTCCCATCGTGGAAGTCAAAAACTTGAACAGCTTCCGGGCTGTCGAACGTGCTCTGATTTATGAATCCCAGCGACAATACGATGAATGGCAACGCACGGGCGCGGTTCTAGGCGATGCGCCAAAGCGGACTTTTGGCTGGGACGACCAACGCGGTGTCACCATTCCGCAACGCGAGAAGGAGGAATCCAGCGACTATCGCTATTTTCCTGACCCCGACTTGGTACCCGTGCACATAACTTCGGAGCAATTGGAATACGCTCGTAGCCAGCTCGGTGAATCCCCGAGCGCCATTCGCCAACGCTTGGTCAATGAACATGCCCTGAAGCCTTACGACGCCGACGTTATTGTTTCGCAGGGCAGGGGGGTTGTCGATTACTTTGACCGCATGATTCAAGCCGGGGCCAACGCCAAACGCAGCAGCAGTTGGATTCAGCAAGAGGTCTTGCGAGTGATGAACGAGTCCAATCAGGGCATAGAAGATTTCTGCATCACCGCTGAGCAGCTTTCGGAGCTGGTTCTGGCTGTTGATGCTGGTGATCTGGACACCACGCGGGCTAAGGACGTCTTCCAATATTGGTTGCAACATCCCGGCAGCAATGTTCAATCTGCCAAGCAAGCCTTGGGAATCAAGGACGTAGACCAGAGCGAGATCGAAGCCTTGTGCCGCGAATTGCTGGCGGAGAATCCTAAGATCGTCGCGCAATACAAGGAGGGCAACACTAAAGCTCTAGGAGCTTTGATCGGTGCGGCCAAGAAAAAAAATGCCAATGCGGACCCGCGGCTAGTCAGGGAATTAAGCCAGAAGATCATCGAAGCGGAGCTTTAGAAACTTTCGCCAGCTACAAGCTTTCGATATCGCAAGGTCATGCCTGGCTCTTTAAATCGGGTGTCAATTTGCGGGTGGACCCATCATGGCTGCAGTTATTACTTTGCTCACGGATTTTGGTCTTCAAGATAGCTACGTCGCTCAGATGAAGGGAGTGATTCTCTCACTATCCCCTCTCAGTCGGCTAATCGATGTCTCGCACCACGTCCCACCGCAGGATATAGCCACCGCATCCAGAATGCTGCGTGAAATTGTCCCGGCATTTCCAGACGGAACGATCCATGTCGCCGTTGTGGATCCAGGAGTGGGCACCAGCCGACGCGTGGTTGCCGCGGAGATTGCCGCTCAGTTGTTTGTTCTGCCCGACAACGGCTTGCTCAGCCAGGTCCTGCAGGATTACGAGTGCCGTGAATGCGTGGTAGTCGAAAACCAACAGTTTTGGAGACCTGCGATTAGCCCGACTTTTCATGGACGGGATATCATGGCCCCCGTGGCGGCCCACCTTGCCAATGGCGTTTGCTTGGCCGAACTCGGAAAACCAGCCGGAGATCTGCAAAGGCTGGCAGACAAACACCCTTCGGGGGGATCTCTCAACCCAAAGCAACCAAGGATTGTGGCCATTGATCATTTTGGCAACGTGCAACTGGAGGGGTCGTTCTCGCCCCCTGCAGATTCAAGCCTTCGGCTGACAGGCCCATTGCAAGCTGGAAACTCGGGCCCCAAATTGGAAACCCAGGCAATGCGAAGGCTCCCCTGCGAGGGGCTGTGTGTCCCCGTCGTCTCCACCTATGGTGCAGCGGAGCCCGGTGAATTGGTCTTGCTGCGAGGTTCCAGCGGTCTGTGGGAACTGGCCATCGTGAACGGCTCCGCGGCTAAAACCTATGGGCTCACGGTTGGTGACGTGCTCAGTTTGGATTGAGTATTAACCTGCCTTTTAACAATGGTGCGTGTCAAACCCGTGGCTAGTTGCTACAATTCGCCCATGAAATGTCGGCGGCAGACGCAGGGAATCGCTTGCCACCGTTGATTGTCAGGATGGCCGGGTCCTCATTAGAGAGTCGAGATGAACGCAGTGACAGGGACGCTTTCCGGAAAAGTCGTCGCGGTGGACGAAGCTGGTAGTCTGATTACCGACATTCAGGCTGGAGATCTTGCGGACGCGCCTCGTGATGCGTCATTGCGGATCGTCGTGGACGAACACGAGACCTACGGTCTTTATCCTCCGAACCATCAGCAACCATCTATGACCTTGGTTGCTATCGCGGCCGACTCGGGACCGATCAAAATCTCCTTGGTTGACGACAGCGCCAGCGCTATGCTGGGGGTCCAAGTAGGCGCCCGGGTTGAAGTTTCTTGGTAGGGGTTTCCTGGTAGAAGTTTCCGTTCGAGAATTCTCCCGGTAACGTCGTGGCTCCAACACAACACCACCAACGGCCCTCCAACGATCAATTGGAATCATGGGACCGCCAGCATTACTGGCACGCTTTTACCCAGATGGCCGAGTACGAGCCGCTGATTATCGAGCGGGCGGAAGGCGTTTGGCTCTACGATTCGCAAGGGCGTCAACTGCTGGACGGAGTCAGTAGCCTGTGGTGTAACATCCACGGTCATCGACATCCGCATATCGATGCGGCGATCCGCCGGCAACTGGATCAGGTCGCGCACGTTACGTCGCTGGGCCAAAGCAACCCCGCCACGATCCAACTCGCCAGGCGCTTGGTGGAGCTTTCGCCGGAGTCCTTGCAGTGCGTGTTCTTTAGCAGCGATGGTTCCAGCGCGGTGGAAGTAGCTTTAAAAATGGCATTCCAGTACTGGCGCCAGTGCCCCGAGCCAGAACCCGGCCGCAACCTCTTTCTGGCGGTCGGTAATGCCTATCATGGCGATACGCTGGGCAGCGTCAGCGTTGGCGGTGTTTCCAGATTCCATGCGATGTTCGCCCCGTTGCTGTTTGAGGTGATTCGCGGCCCCTGCCCGGATAGCTATCGCTGGCCACCTGAGATCAGGGATGCCAGTCAACTGTGCGCACACTATCTGCAACATTATCGCGAGTTGCTGGAGAGATTCTCCGATCGCATTGCGGCCATCATCGTCGAGCCGCTTGTCCAAGGGGCGGCAGGCATGATCATGCACCCCCGAGGATTTCTGCGAGGTCTCAGGAGTCTGGCGGACGAATATGGAACGCTGATGATCGCCGACGAAATCGCTGTCGGCATGGGGCGCACGGGCACCCTCTGGGCCTGTGAACAAGAGAGCGTGTGTCCCGATTTTCTATGCACCGGCAAAGGATTGAGCGGCGGTTATTTGCCCGTGGCGGCCACGCTCACCACCCGACGTATCTGGGATGCTTTTCTCGGTGAATACTCCCAGTCGCGATCCCTGTTTCATGGACACACTTTCGGTGGCAATCCACTGGGAGCCGCGGCGGCCCTGGCCACACTGGAACTATTCGAAACCGAGAACACGTTGCAACATGTCAACCAAATGCAGAACGAACTGCAACAGCAATTGGAGCGCTTACGCGGGCATCCGCATGTCGGTGACATTCGCAGCCAAGGCTTGATTGCCGCGGTCGAATTGGTCCAGGATCGCGAGACTCAAACGGGTTTTGGCTGGGCGGAGCGCAAGGGCCATCTGGTCTGCCAGGCGGCCCTTGAGAAAAATGTCTGGTTGCGACCGCTTGGAAATGTCATCGTCATGATGCCCCCGCTCAGCGTTACCGCTGAACACTTGAGGCAGATCATCGATGCCGTCGAGTATGGACTCGAACAAGTATTCGCCCCCACCGCCGCCTAGAGTCATCTTTTAGCAAGTCTTGCTCTGGCGAATATCATTGATCGTACCGCAGTACACCCGGCACCGTTTCGTCGGGCGTTTCCAAGACTTCCACCGCAGCGTCTGTGGCTTGCTCCTCGAGCTCGGACGCACTGGGAACGAGCGCCTCCCGCTCTGGAAAGTCCGGCCGCGAAGAAGTCTGCAGGACCTCCCAAGGCTTGGGGGCAAAGTAACGCTTGTAGCGTGGCGGACAGTGCTTACCGTCGTAGGCCCCCGCATGAAGATTCTCTTCCCAGGCCATTGCCTCCTGGCTGGTCGGCTCGATCACGTGAGCAATGAACCCTCCCCAAAAGCGCGGACGGTTGTAGACGCGTCGATACTCTGGAATTCGGTGATGAATGTAGTAGGGGAGTATATCCGGGCGCGGGTCGCCATCGTAAGGATTAAGTGTGGGCCGCTCCGTGCGATGCAAAAGAACAGGCTCTCCGGCCAGGACCGACGGAACACAGAGGCTAGACGCCATCAAGGCCGCCAGAAGCGCGTATCGAAAATTGCTGGTCATGCGAATCCATCCGCTTGATGAAATTGAAGTTTGCCCCCGCAGGCTTCCCGACTGCTGGTACCGGCGTTACGTTAATTGTGTTTATCGGCTTCTGCGTCCAAGACCTCTTAATGCGGACAGCACGCTTTAAGATCGTAGCGTTTATGCCGCTTGACCAGCTCTCGCTGTGCAGATTCTAACGGTTACCCCGAACCTCGAAGAGTCATGCGTGTGCTAAGATTTGACGGTTGTTGGGAGAGTTGCCAATCCGCCGAATGCCAAGTCAGCGAGATGAGAATGCATTGTAAAGATCTGGTCGGAAACCGATGGAACCCGACTCGTGCCAATCGAAATTCTGAAAATGCTCGGCTTCGATTCCCGGTATGGTTGGGCCTGCTGCTCTGGCATCTGTCTTGCATTCCTTCGCTTTTTGGCCAGGCAGGACTACCTCCCTTCACCAACTACAGTGAGCTTCGCGAACGTCTGATCCAGGATGTGTTGATTCCCAGCGGAGTCCATGACGAAAGAGTTCTGACTGCCGTTCGCAATACGCCGCGTCACGAGTTCGTCCCCCCCAGCCAGCGAAATCGCGCCTATTTCGATATTTCGCTGCCAATCGGCGCATCGCAGACAATCAGCAGCCCGTTCATCGTAGCGCTCATGACGCAAGAGTTGAAAACGGAGCCGGAACACAAGGTCTTGGAGATCGGTACGGGCAGCGGATACCAGGCAGCCATTTTGAGCCCCTTGGTCAAAGAGGTGTATTCGATCGAGATTGTGGCTGAACTGGGCACGAAAGCCCGGCAAGTCTTGAATTCATTGGGATACCGAAACGTTTTCACGAAAATAGGCGACGGCTTTCAAGGCTGGCCTGAGCACGCACCCTTCGACCGGATCATTGTTACCTGCAGCCCAGAAGATGTGCCGCAACCTTTGATCGATCAATTGGCCGATGGTGGGCTGATCATCATTCCTGTGGGCGAACGCTACCAGCAAACCCTGTACTTGATGCGCAAGAAAGGCGACCAACTTGAGCGTGAAGCCCTTCGTCCAACGCTATTTGTTCCCATGACCGGGACGGCGGAAGACCAACGTCAGGTGGAAGGAGACCCCGCTCAACCGCAATTACTCAACGGAAGTTTTGAGGAGCAACCACCCGAGAACGGTTTCATTCCAGGTTGGTATTACCAACGCCAACTAAGCTGGATCGAAGGAGACAGTCCTGAGGGCCAGCATCACGTAGCCTTTGACAATGACGTGTCTGGCCGGCCAGCAACGCTCATCCAAGGTGTCGCCTTGGATGGTCGCCAGGTCCCTCGAATCCGACTGTCTGCGACCGTCAAGACGAATGATGTTCAACGCGGACTCGGCCGAGAAGAACTGCCCGCTGTCACCATCCGGTATTACGACGAGCAGCGAGAAATGCTGGGAACTCAATTCTTGGGTTCTTTTAGCGGGACCCGCCCGTGGAAACGTGAGAGTCGGATTTTTCGAGTTCCGCCCGCCTCGCGCTTTGCCATCGTGTCCATCGGGTTATTTGGTGCTACCGGTTCTGCGGCCTTTGACGACGTCCGAGTGGAACCCCTTGGTCGCTAAGGTAACCACGCTTGCCAAAGCGTGGTTGGGCAAGACCACCTTCTGGCGAAGGTAGCTACGCTTGCCAAAGCGTGGTTGAGGCAAGCCCACCTTCTGGTGAAGGTAGCTACGCTTGCCAAAGCGTGGTTGAGGCAAGACCACCTTCTGGCGAAGGTAGCTACGCTTGCCAAAGCGTGCGGCATCGCACAATCTTGGTATTTTAGAGGAACTACACAAGCGCAAACCCGCAAGAAAAAGCTACGTTTTCTCTAGATCTTTCCGCGGCTTACTATCCATCAAATTCTACGCAGTCTGCTTGAACCGCAGTAACCAGCAGATATGCTAGTGGTGAGTTAGGTGCGGCAATTGTTTACTCGCGCGAACTACAGGTCGCTTCGCCCTCGCGGGCTCACGGAGAATTGCAAACATGAAGTACACATCCCTGCGGTATACGGCTCCTTTGATGATGGGAGTCATGCTTTTGGCCTCGCCCGATCTGGTGCAAGCTGGTTGGGGGCATCTCTACGGCGGTTCCAGCGGAGCTTACGCTGCGGGCTATGGCAGCAGTGGCTACGGCAGCAGCGGTTACGGAAGTAGTGGTTATGCAGCCTCTTACGGCAGCAGCGGCTATTCGTCGTATGGAAGCAGCGGCTATACCAGCTTGGGTTCTTCGGGACACATTGGCTTAGGTGCTCGGCTGCATGCTCATATTGCAGCCAAGAGGGCTCGTCATGCGGCTCGACGCGCGGCGCGTTATTCCTCCTACGGCAGTAGCGGATACGGCAGCTCAGGCCATAGCTACGGCTCAAGCGGATATTCGAGTTACGGCTCTTCGGGCGGAAGCTCAGGCTCCTACTCCAGCAGCTACGGTTCCAGCGGATATTCTGCTTCCGTCAGTTACGGTAGCAGTGGATCGTCTTACGGCAGCAGCGGTACCTCTTATGGCAGCGTCGGCTCCACCTACTACGGAGCATCCACGCGTTCCGCCGCTAGTATGTCGTCCTTCGCCGCCGACGTGGATGGTGACGAGGTGTACTTGACGGTTGCAGTACCGGCCGACGCCAGGGTCTTTGTTAACGGAAAAGCCACCACCAGCTCGGGAACGCTGCGTCAGTTCGTCAGCCGCGGCCTGGAAGTCGGCAAGAGCTACAAGTTTGAAGTGCGTGCGGAATTGACGGCCGCCGATGGCGAGCCCATGGTCGAGACGAAGACGTTGGTCGCATCCGCGGGCGACAGCGAAAATGTGCAGTTTGCATTTTCGGACTACAACAAGCCGATTCAAACCGAATTGGTTTTGAACGTTCCCGAGGGCGCCCAAGTGGAGCTGGGCGGCAATCAAACCAATGCAGTGGGAGCCAAACGCACTTACCGCACCACTCAGTTGTCTCCCGGCGATGTTTGGGATGAATACCAGGTAACGGTTCGTCTGGGCGACGAAGTAAAGAGTCGCACCATTCGCTTGATTGGCGGAGATCAACTCCAGTTGACCTTTGCCTTCGACGAGTCGGCTGACAAGTTGGCTTCACGTTAACTCCGCACGCCGCACATAGCGATATCTGGAGCCTATCCGAAAACCGAAGAGAACCGCGGTTAACGCCAAGGCGGCTTATGGTTTTCGGATGGATTCTTAAGCACAACCCCTGCCACCCAGCAGGGGTTTTTTATTTGCAGTTGCATCCCAGGCTAGAAGGGACGACATTGGGCGATTGCCCATGAACGGAGGCGACGCCACGGCTGGATTTCGCGACCAGGCAAGCCGCTCGTATCTCCCGCCATTGAAAACGATCCCTTCCGAGCCAGGCTATCCCGATGCGAAAAAAGACCAGGTCTACGCAGGCCTCAGACGGGCCAAGCCCTCAGCCCTCATCGAAAGACGATCCATCGGAGCTGGAATCCGCGGCAACTCTGCCTTCCGCGGCGTTGCGGTGGATCTTGAGTGGTCTGATTTTGATTCAGCTGCTGGCTGTTGTTGCCGAGCCTTTTCGATTTTTCACCCGCAGCCCGCGAGGCACTTCGCCGATTTCGGATCCGCCGCGGCGCGCCTTGGCACCCTGGATTGAGTTTGCCTATTTGAATCATGGCTATTTTTTCTTTGCCCCTGAGCCTGGGCCGAGCCATCTGATCGAGTGTGGACTTACGCTAGAGGACGGCGACAGAGCAACGCTGCGTTTTCCCGACCGACAAGCACAATGGCCACGCTTGCTCTATCACCGGCATTTCATGATGGCTGAGAACTTGCATCAGCTTTGGGCGCCTCCGCTAGATCCGCAGATCGCCGGCGACATCGACCCGGGCCTGCTGAACGATTGGCAAGCGGATCGAAGGCGATTTGAAATGGTTCGTGATTCGATGATCGACCATGTCTCGCATCGCTACGGGGCCACGGACGTGACGGTCGATCGGGTCGAACATCGCTTGCCCAGCGACGACGAGGTATTGCGGCAGAGGATGCGACTGAACGATCGCCGACTGTATATGCTGTTGCCAGATGCTCCCTTGCCAGAAACGGATCCTGCAGCGGCATCGGCTCCACTGCCATTGCCACCACCCCGGGAGGAGCTGCCATGAGCCCATATGCCTGGGGATCCGTTCAACGGTATTTCGAACAGTTATTTTCCGGCTGGAATCATTTTTGGTTTCAACCGCGGTATCCGCACACGTTGGCGGTAATTCGCATCTGCTGTGGCGGCATGCTGGCCTACGTGCATTTGATCTGGGCCAGTCGCGCTCGCGATTTTTTCGGCGAACATGCCTGGATTCATCGAGACACCAGCCGCCTATTGCACGCGCAAGATTGGGCCTGGAGCTGGTTGTGGTACAGCGACAGCGTAACGCTGGTGCTGGTACATGAGACAGTCGCCATCATCGCCGCTTTGTTGATGATGTTTGGCTTGCTGACCCGTTTATCCATTCCGCTGGTCTGGTTTTTGACGCTGATGGTCTGTCATCGCCAAACGCTGGCTCTGTTTGGCTTGGATCAAATCGTCGTCATGCTTTCGATGTACCTCATGTGGTCGCGTTGCGGATCAGTATGGAGCTGCGATGCATCACTCCGTCGCAGGTGGGGAACCAGTTGGTTGTTCCCTTCCGCCGACAGGGCCGTTGCCAACAACGTCGTCACACGCCTGATTCAGTTGCATCTGTGCGTTATCTATCTATTTGGTGGACTGAGCAAGATGCGGGGCGAAATGTGGTTTGATGGCAGCGCTTTGTGGTACACGATCGTCAACTACGAATACCAGTCCATGGATCTGACCTGGCTCGGTCGATCGCGGATCACGATTGCCACGTTGACCGCTGCCACTATCTTTTGGGAGACTTTTTACTGCGCGCTGGTGTGGCCCAAGCTAACCCGTCCACTCACCTTAGCCATGGCGGTTTTCGTCCATGCAGGTATTGCCCTCGGACTGGGCATGGTAACTTTTGGCTTCATCATGATGGTAGCCAACTTCGCCTTCGTCGATCCCAACTGGGTCCGCAAGCTGGGCTCCCGCAAGCGAGATACGACTTGCTGACTAACACATAGCTTCGACAAGTCGGAGCTAGCCAAATCGCGGGCTGCAAGCTTGAGCCTGGTAAGGATATGGTTGGGATCGTCGGCAGATTAGGCGCCGTACTTACCCATGCGGCCCGCGTTGGACAGGGCTAGCAGCATCAAGTACTGAGCTTCAAACTGTCCCAAACCGCCGGTGATCGCCTGCGACTCTCCGAACGAAGTATGGGGATCGGGACGGCAGCAATCCGAAACCAGCAGCGTGGGCACCGGATGCCAACTGTGACTCTTCAGGTAAGCCGGCGTGGAATGATCTCCAGTCACAATCAACACATCGGGACCGAGTTCCGTGATGGCCGGAATGCAGGCATCCAATTGCACCCTGCGTTTCACCTTTTCGGCGTAGTTCCCATCTTCACCGGTGCTGTCGGTGTACTTGAAGTGAATGAAGAAGAAATCGTAGCTTTCCCAATTCTCCTTGAGCACTTGCATCTGTTCATCGAGCGACGTGGCTTCGCCCACGATGTCCATGCCCACCAATCGTGCCAGGCCTTTGTACATCGGGTATACGGCGATGGCTGCGGCCTTGAGCCCATAAACCTCTTCGTAGGAAGGAAGATCTGGCCGAGCCGCGAAGCCTCGCATGGTATGGAAGTTGGCCTTGGTCTCGTCCTTGAGGATCTCTCGGGCTTGTATCAGGAATTGCCGAGCCACGTCTGCGGTCTTGCGGCTGCCTTCATCGACAGCTTCGGGCTCCAGCGGCGGCACTCCCGTCGCCTGGGGATCGGTGTCCCGTACGTTTCCGCCTAATCCCGGTCCGCGGAAGACCACCACAAAACGGTGCTCCTTGACGGGCTCCACGAAGACTTCGATGCCAGGTATCTGTATTTGACGCAGTGAAATTGCCAGCGGGGCACTTTCCTCCGTGGGAATCCGGCCCGCCCGACGGTCCGCAATGTTCCCATCGGCGTCGAGCGTACAGAAGTTACAGCGTATGGCCACATCGCCGGGCTGCATCTCGAAACCAATACCGGTTGCCTCGAGCGCTCCACGTCCAATTTGGTATTTCAGCGGATCGTAGCCGAACAGCCCCAGATGTCCGGGTCCGCTACCGGGAGCGATTCCCGGCTTGACCGGAATGCTCAGTCCCTGGACGCCCTTGGCCGCCAAGGCGTCCATATTGGGTGTCTCGGCCGCCTCCAGTTCCGTCTTCCCATCAGGGGTCATCGGTAAGCCGCCCAGACCATCGCCTACCAGCATGACGATCTTGGTCTTGTTCTTAATTTGCAATTCACGGGTCAGCTCGTGCATATCCATGATGGCTTGTGCTCCAGACTGAGGCAGTTTGACGGATTCGTTTCGATGACGGCAGATTATGACAACTCTGCGCACATGAACCAGGGCGGCTTGTCTCTAGCCTTCGAAACTCCTGGTCTGCAGCCGTCTAGCGACCTTGTTGACGGCCTACGTGAGAAATCCGGACTAGGCTGCCCGTTTGCTACGCCGCCTGCAAAACATTGCCCATCCGACCATGGCCAGCCCTAAGCCGGACGGTTCAGGCACAATGCTGAAGCTCAAATTGTCGATCGCCACGTACGATGGTGTATTCAGAAATGCAATCCCGTCAAAGGTGTCGACGACGTTCGAATCGAGTGAGAAACGCAGTGAACGTACCTGCCCCAAACCGCTCAAATCCACGTTGACCCAGTCGTCAATGATCTGATTGTCGTCGGCACCAGCTCCGCCATAGTTGGCCAGCTCCACGTCAACGCTTCCCGTCGGGTTGCCACTGCCCGCCGCGCCATCGAAGCCGGTGATGGAGAGCCGAAAGAAATCACCGTCCTGAAATTGGGCCACGAAACCCGCCCCTCCGTCGTTTCCATCACGCAATCCCAGCAGGGCATAGGTGGTGTTGGTCACATCGATGGATTCTACCGCGACCGTGGTGGCAAAACTCAGAACACTTCCGTTGTTATTCCGCTGGGAACCGGGAAAAGCCAGCGCATAAGTACGAGAATTCCCGGATCCGAAGCCGGCATCGGTACCGCTGGCCGAGTAGGCGGCGTACTGATTGGCGAATCCGGCGGTCACTATATCGCGGACCGTGGAGTAAGCCCATCCCTCCCAGCCGGTGAAGCCACCGCCAAAATCGGTGAACGTATTCTCAAATTGCACCCCACCGCTGGACCAGCCATCGCTGTTATTGCTGGGGCCACCATTGTAAAAGCCGTCGAAGGGCAAACCGTCGCCAACATCTTCGAAAGTCACAATGGCTGCTGTGGCGGAGTTCACCCACCAGACCGATCCGCCAGGGCCCGATAAGCAGACAGGCATCAACCACGCGAGACAAACAGCCACGAGTGAAGTTGCAGATTTTGATTTCATCGCTGTAACCGCCATCAATAAGAATCAATAAGACTAATAAGCGTTTTCAGGAACCACTTCGCGGCCATCTCTGGTAATTAGTCCACCCAGAACTTTAGGGTCGACGCTGTCCCCCAGGAACGCGACGTGGCCGTCGACGAACAGAACCATCGCACCGGATGGATGTCGGCTGCGAATTTCGTTATCGCCGATCCATGCATTGGGATCATTGATCCCGCCTGATTGCACAAACACATTCTTGCCGTTGATCCATTCACTGTCGGGTCCACCCACATCTTCGGCGACCGCAATGGTTTGGGATAAACCATCGCGGATATCCTCGAATGCAATTTCCTGGCCGTAAAGAAAAACACCATCATCGGCCTGCCGAGTGACCATCCGCTCACCGAACAGACCACCATAATCGGTTTGCCCGCGAATCAGCTCGCGTTTGTCAGCAGTTGGACACTCGAAAACGCTGACCCGCACCGCGGCCGGCTGCGCATTCTCTGGTGCATCGAAAGGCAAAGAAAAATCAATTGCGTTGAACAGATTTTGCTGCTCGAGATAGGGCAAGAGATAAGCGGACCAAGCGAACTGACGGTGCGTATTGGGTTTGCCTGGCCCGCGCCATTCCACGCAGCCGATCGGCAACCGATGATGGGCATCATGAAAGTTGTGCAGCGCGATGCCAATCTGCTTCAGATTGTTCTGGCAACTCGCCTTGCGAGCTGCCTCGCGGACCGCCTGTACAGCAGGCAGCAGGAGCGATACCAAAATCCCGATAATGGCAATGACCACCAGGAGTTCGACCAGCGTAAACGCTGGGCGCAACCGCAAGCGGGCGCAGCCTGGCAAGGAAGGGCGCATAAAATTGCCTCAGGTATGACAGCGAGACTGGAACGCGATCGGCTTCCTATCCACCGGAGAAAGCTTCGACCTCGCCTGTGGTAGGTCTTCTGACTCGCTACATCGACAACCCGTTGCCTTCTCATTCCCTCCGCCGGTTTTTCTTAGACCAGCGATCGTCTTCGCCGCTTCGAGCCCTGACGAAAACTTATACGGGAACAATGGCCGTCCCAAGAAGCAGATTGTCTGGCACTGCACTGTGTGAAGGGCAAGCCCATGTGACTTGGAAAGCCCATGTGACTTGGAAAGCCCATGTGACTTGGAAAGCCCATGAGCAACTGCCACTAGAGTGCAGGCGGTAGCTTACAGCGGCCGGTCCGTCCCGGATTCTCACCGGGTTCCCTGTTCGCGAGAAATGAGCTGCATTTCCCGCCACCACAAGCGTGACCAGAGAATAGCAGCCGAGATCCGCTTGTCAAGAAACTTGTTCGCCCACTTAGCGGCGATACATGCATCCCAAGAACGAATTCGTTACCTGAAAGAATTTCAGGGAGTTTATACAATCGCGTACATGCGTTAGATTCCACGCATCTCCTTTGCGGAAATCGACATCCCACACGTGCCGGGAAGCTGGCTCTGCGGAGATGCCAGTTCGCTCACTCCGAGAGCCACTGGCAAGCTCGCGCTGCCAGGCGCGCTTGCCATGGCATTGAAAAACTAAAACCCATGAAAGGCTAGTTCCATGACCGACTTGCTCCGCTTTGACCCGTCCGCATCCTATCTGACCGGTACGGGACTTGAGCCGAGCGATGTGGCCAGCTTGGGACCGCAGCTGGAGAAGCTGCGGGACGAGATTTGTGATATCGACGTCAAGATGTTGAATGGCGAAATCGCAACTCCGGATTCCAAGCAGCCGCTGGACGCCGGATTCTACCTGCTGCCCGAACGGCTGCTGGCGGAATACGAAGCGGATCGTCAGGGCAGCGAGCTGGCAAGGATCTTGGCCGTTACCAAGCAACTCATGTCCGAAGTCGACCGCGTGGTAGTGCTGGGCATCGGCGGCTCCTACATGGGAGCCCGGGCGTTGATGGATGCCTGCTGCCAACCCTACTTCAACGAGCTTTCGCGCGGTGAACGGGGGAGTAGACCGAGAATCTACTTCGAAGGCAACAACGTGGACAACGATGCGTCTCAGGGACTGCTGCATCTACTGGGCGCCCATAAACCGGAAGGGCAGGGGAGTGTTGAAGACAGTTGGGGCTTGGTGGTCATCAGCAAAAGCGGCGGCACGCTGGAGACAGCGACTGCCTTTCGACAGTTTCTGCATGCACTAGAGAAGACCTGTGGCGGCAACGCAGATCTTGTGCGTCAGCGTGTCATTCCAGTAACGGGCACCAGCGGCAAACTGTTTGACTTCGCCAGTCAACTCGGCTGCCAAGACATCTTTCCCGTACCAGATGGCGTGGGCGGGCGATTCTCGGTCCTGTCCGCCGTTGGACTCGTTCCAGCCGCTCTGATGGGAATCAACGTCATGAAGCTCCTGCAGGGTGCTGCCGACATGAACGAACACTTTCGAACGAGCAAAGCTCAGGACAACATCGTTCTCCAATACACGGCCATCAATCACCTGATGGAAACCAAACGCGGCGCCTGCATCCGACTGATGAGCGTTTGGAGCAAGGCTCTGGAGTCCGCCGGCATGTGGTATGACCAGCTGCTGGCTGAGAGCCTGGGCAAATTTGAAAAAGGCGCGATGCCTCTCACCACCGTGAATACCCGCGATCTTCACTCCAGACACCAACAGCACCAAGAAGGCCGCCGCGACAAAATCATCAACAATGTCATTGTTGAAAACTATCGTTTTGATCCCTTAGTAATTGGACACAGGGAGTCGGATCCGGATCAATTGAACGACATTGCCGACAAATCTCTGCCGGACGTGATGTCGGCCGCTATCGCGGGCACCAACGAAGCTCTCAAGGATGACGGGCGTGCAACCACCAACCTGTATATGCCGCGTGTAGACGAATACTTCATGGGGCAGTTCTTCCAGATGCTGATGTTGGCAACCGTGGTCGAGGGGCGACTGCTGGGTATCAACCCCTACGGCCAACCAGGCGTCGAGGCTTACAAGAAGAACATGAACCGAAATCTGGGACGTTGAACCACAACGTGAGGCCAAGTGCATTACTAACCTTTGACATAGTCGCCGATCGCTTCGCGATCGTAGCGATACGGAATATTGGAAAAGGTGCCAGGACCAAAAGCCGAATGTCCCGTAGGGTACTTTGCATTTTGGTTCTCGTCACCTTTTTTCAAAACCAGAACGTGAGGAGCTTATTCGATGGAATTGAAATTAACCTGGCATGGCCATGCGACTTGGCTGCTTGAAACCGGCGAACATCGCATCTTGATCGATCCCTTTGTCAACGAGAACCCGGCGGCAACCGTAAAGGCGGATGATCTGACGGCGGATTTCGTTCTGATTACGCATGGGCATTTTGATCATGTGGCGGATGCGGCCAGCATTGCCCGACGCTGTTCCGCGAAGCTGATTGCGAACTTCGAAATTGCTAGCTGGTTCCAACAGCATCACCACGTTGAAGACACGCTAGGCATGAATTTAGGGGGCAGCGTAAGCCTGCCCTTTGGACGCCTGAAGATGACGGTAGCTCACCACTCGAGCCAGCTTCCCGATGGGAGTTACGGAGGGAATCCGGGCGGATTTCTGCTCGAGCTAGCAGACAGAAGGCTTTATTTCGCCGGCGACACGGCTTTGTTTTCCGACATGCGACAGATCGCGGCGGGCGGAATCGATGTGGCAGTGCTGCCGATCGGTGATCTGTTCACCATGGGCCCCGAAGATAGCATAGAGGCGGTCCAGTTAATTGAGCCTAAGGTAGTGATTCCCGCCCACTACAATACCTGGCCGCCCATCGAACAAGATGTAGAACTGTGGGCCTCCGCGATCCGCGAACACACGGGCGCCGAGCCCATGGTGCTCGAAGTTGGAAAGACGGTATCCATCTAATGCCTTCCTCGGAAACGCCGCTGTTCTCGGATGAACCCACGGAACCAGCCTACGTAACGGTAGCCAAAGTCGGTGATATTCCCGAAGGCGAAGGTCGCGCCTTTGCGGTCGGAAAACGCATGGTCGCGGTTTTTCTTTCGCAAGGTAAATACTTCGCCATCGACGATTTCTGTCCTCACCAGGGTGCATCCTTGGCCGAGGGCTATGTTGAAAATTGCGCGGTCGCTTGCCCCTGGCATCACTGGCGTTTCTCTATTGAAGATGGCAGCTGGCTGGACAATCCAAAAATCAGCATCGACACCTTTCGGGTGCGAGTGATGAACGGCAATATCCAGATTCAAGAGCCGGTCGAAGCCAGCCCCAAGCCTGACCAGGATGGATAGGTCGAGGCACAGGTTTGGCTTGCAATGAATTCAGACAGCGGAGCCCCTGCCGTTCACGGCAAGTTGAGGATGCAGGCCGCGTACTGCTGGACGCAGCTGCCAAGAGTCGCCCTGCACACAGAGAGCAGCTAATTGCCGGTGAGCCTGAACGTTTTGAACGGTTTGCGACTGCTGTTTTCTGAACATCCGTTCCCGTGCATACTCTTTTGAAAGTCGCCTTTCGCTCCCGCGAAAGTAGCGTTTTCCGTAGCGTTCGCGGAAGCGAAAGACGACAGTTATTGATCGAACGCCCCAAGTCCGCAGGTTATTTTCCTCGTCAAAGCCCGCAACGGGTTCGCTTTCGAGCGCAATCGCCAGAGAATTTCGCTTCCCTCGCGTCGGTCAACTTAGATTCAGCCGATAGACAGGGAGGCGAGCCCGTCAAAGTGTGCGAGTCAGCACGGCTTGGCGGTTGCGACGCGCGCCGGAGTGTGGCAAAGTGGAACGTCGCGAGTATTTCGCACGCCACGCGACGCCGATTGTCTGCGGCAAACTGGCACACGAGGCTGCATAGATCCACGTTTTGTATAAGACTTATCCATCTACTTCTGTGACTTGATGCACGTCTGGCACTGCGTGTGCTTTCGGGTACCACGTCAAATGTATTTGCTTAATGCGGCAAACTCTTTCTATTGGAAACACTGATAAAGCCCATGTCGACAATTGCAAGCGAATCCACGGCAAGGTCTGAGACCGAGATCGAGAGTTTTTCCTACGACGATCAAATCGTCCGCATGTTCGTGTCAGCCACAATTGTCTGGGGCTTGGTGGGAACGCTGGCAGGGTTGATTGTCGCTATCATTCTGGTCGTGCCGTGGCTGACTGCCGACCTACCTTGGTTTTCGTTTGGCCGCTTGAGGCCTTTACACACCAATGCTGCCATTTTCGCTTTTGCGGGAAATGCCATTTTCGCGGCGGTGTATTACAGCACGCAGCGGCTGTGCAAAACGCGGATGTGGAGCGACACCTTGAGTCGCCTCCATTTCTGGGGCTGGCAAGCAATCATTGTGGCGGCCGCCGTCACCTTGCCGTTGGGCATCACTCAGAGCAAGGAATACGCGGAGTTGGTGTGGCCCATCGATATAGCCATCGCAGTTGTGTGGCTGTTCATTTTCGGTGGCAACTTCATGATGACTTTGATCCACCGCCGCGAACGTCATATGTACGTGGCGTTGTGGTTCTACATTGCCACGATCGTTACCGTGGCCGTGTTACACGTATTCAATAATTTAGTTTTGCCGACCGGGCTGTTTCACAGCTTTCCGCTTTACGCGGGTGTCCAGGATGCCTTCATGCAGTGGTGGTACGGTCACAATGCTGTGGCCTTCTTCTTGACCACACCCTTCCTGGGACTCATGTATTACTTTTTGCCCAAGGCGGCTGAGCGTCCGGTATTTAGCTACAAGCTGAGTATCATCCACTTCTGGTCGCTGGTCTTCATTTACATCTGGGCAGGTCCTCACCACTTGCACTACACCTCACTGCCTGAATGGGCCAGCACGCTGGGCATGCTGTTTAGCCTGATGCTGTGGATGCCGAGTTGGGGAGGAATGATCAATGGGTTGCTGACGCTGCGTGGCGCCTGGCACAAGGTCGCGGCCGACCCCATTCTGAAGTTCTTTGTGGTAGGTGTGACCTTTTATGGAATGAGCACTTTTGAAGGTCCCATGTTGTCGATCAAGAGCGTCAATGCCTTGAGCCACTACACGGACTGGACCATCGCCCACGTTCACTCGGGAGCCTTGGGCTGGAATGGCTTCATGACCTTTGGCATGGTGTATTGGCTCTTGCCACGTTTGTTCCAGACCAAGCTTTGGAGCAACCGGTTGATGAGCTTGCATTTCTGGACGGGTACCCTTGGCATTCTGCTGTATGTCATCCCGATCTATGCTGCCGGCCTGATGCAAGGCCTGATGTGGCGTGCCATCGACCAACAGACGGGACAGTTGCTGTATCCCGACTTCATCGAAACGACCCAATCGATCGTGCCCTTGTGGTGGATGCGAGTTCTCGGCGGTTTACTCTATGTAGGCGGTGTCGTGATGCTGGCCTACAACGCGTTGATGACCTGGATGAGTCGTCCTGCAACTTACGAAGTGCCCGTTATCCAGGCTCCGCGCCTGGCCAGGGAATATCACGATCATGCGCCTGCCCCAACCACTGAACTAGCAGGTGCACCGGTTTTGGAGTTTGGCAAGAAACTGGATGTCTGGTCGCAAATGAGCTGGCACCGAAGCTGGGAGAGGTTGCCGGTCAAGTTCACCGTGCTCACCACGATTGCCGTGATCGTGGCCTCGTTGTTCGAAATCATTCCCACGTTTTTGATCCGCAGCAACGTTCCGACTATTGCCACGGTCAAACCCTATACACCCTTGGAGCTGGCCGGACGTGAAATCTATGTTTCCGAAGGCTGTTACAACTGCCATTCGCAGCAGATTCGCCCGATGGTGGCGGAAACCAAGCGCTATGGTGAATACAGCAAGCCGGGCGAGTTCATTTACGATCGCCCCTTCCAGTGGGGCAGCCGTCGTATCGGACCGGACTTGGCTCGCGAAGGCGGAAAGCAGAGCAGCTTCTGGCACTGGACGCACTTCGAGAATCCATCCCTGGTTTCTGAGGGCTCGGTCATGCCAAGCTATGAGCACTTGCTGGAAAAAGATCTAAAGTTCGAAGCCATTCCGCCGCTTGTGAGGGCAGCCTCGATGCTCGGTGCGCCCTATTCGGACGAGGAGCTGGAGAATGCCGAAGAACTTTCGCGCCAACAAGCCGAGGTCATCGCGGCCGAGATCGTCAGCCAGGGTGGACCCGCGGGCAAGTTTGACAAGCAAGCCACGGCCTTGATTGCCTACTTGCAACGCGTGGGTGTGGATTACTTCCGCACGGAAGAACCCGCTGAGACAGAATCCCCCGGCGATGTTCCGGGTGAGGCCGCCGAAGAGGTTTTGGCGGAAGAGAACGATACGGAAGCCGCGAATGCCCAGGACAAACTGGCATTGGCGGATGAATAGCTGACGCACGCTTGCGGTTCAAGCGTCGGCCAAGTTACAAAACTATTTCCACATTGATTTGCCATGATTAAAGACATTGTCAGCGCGCTCGACTATTCCGATTGCGCCGAGGCGGCTCTGCTGCTTTTTGTGATTGCGTTCGGCATCATGCTGTACGGTGCTCTCAGGCTGAGCCGAGAGTCGACAGACCGTTTTGCCTCGATTCCCCTCAGCGATAAAGTCCAGGATCCACGCGATGAGTAATGAAGCCCTCAAAGAGCATGCCTACGATGGCATCCAAGAATATGACAACCCACTGCCTGGTTGGTGGACATGGATGTTCGTGGGCACGATTGTTTTCAGTTTCTTCTACGCGATGTACTTCCACATCGGAGCTCCGGGAAGAACGATCATCGACCAGTACGATACGGAACTCGCAGCCAACACGCGCTTGCAGTTTCAGGAAATCGGTGATCTGCAACCGAATGAGTCCACGTTGGTGGCCTACATGAACAAAGACAACTGGCTCAAGGTGGGAGCCGTGGTTTACAAGACCAATTGCGTTTCTTGTCACGGACGGGTCGGAGAAGGCAAAGTTGGGCCCAACCTGACGGACGACTCTTACAAGAATGTCCGCAAGATTGAAGATATCGCCCGCGTCATCAACGACGGGGCTGGTAAAGGCGCAATGCCGGCCTGGTCGAACCGGCTGCACCCCAATGAAGTTGTGCTGGTGTCAGCTTACGTCGCGTCGCTGCGAGGCCAAAACGCAGACGGCAAGGGGCCGGAAGGCAATGTGATTCCGCCATGGCCGGAACTCTCCGATTCCGCGGCCAGCGGTGAGGCGAATCAAGAGACGGCGTCCGAAGAGGGCGCCTGAAAGATGTGAATACCATGAGCGAATCCGTTACGAAAGAGCGAAAGGAATCTAGCGAGGCCAACATTGCCCAAGGCATGCCGGAAGGTGGCAACGGGCCCTTGCTTCCACCACCTGAACACGTGCTGAGCACGCTGGAGAGAGATGGCAAAAGACGCTGGTTGCGTCCCAAACTGTCGCAAGGCCTGTGGTGGCACCGTCGCCGCATCCTGGCCTATGTCCTTATGTTGATCTTTGTCGTCGTGCCCTATATCCGCATCGGTGGCAAACCGCTCATTCAATTGGATATCGCCGCCCGTGAATTCACCATTTTCGGGCATACGTTCTTGCCAACGGATACGCTGCTCTTGGCATTGACGATGCTGACTGCGTTCATCAGCATCGTCTTTATCACGGCGGTCACCGGTCGCGCCTGGTGCGGCTGGGCTTGCCCCCAAACGGTATATATCGAATTTCTATTTCGCCCTATTGACCGGCTGTTCGAAGGCACCGTGGGCAAAGGTGGTCAAGCTAAACGCAAACTCTCGGGACTCCTGGAGCTAGTCCGCTTTGGTCTGTATGTGCTGTTGTGCATGTTCTTAGCCCACACCTTCCTGGCCTACTTTGTCGGTCCCGAACGACTGGCGACCTGGATGCGGGGCTCGCCTATGGAGCACCCTGCCGGTTTTGCGGTGATGGCGGTCACGACGGGACTGCTGACCTATGACTTCTACTTCTTCCGCGAGCAGACTTGCTTGATTGCTTGCCCCTACGGCAGATTTCAGTCCGTGATGCTGGATCGACAGTCGCTGATCGTGGCTTACGACTACAATCGCGGTGAGCCTCGCAAGAAGGGCAAGCACAATCTGGAGGATAAGGCTGGGCATTGCGTTGACTGCAACCAATGCGTGGTTGTTTGCCCAACCGGCATCGACATTCGAAACGGCTTGCAGATGGAGTGCATTAACTGCACGCAGTGCATCGATGCTTGCGATACGGTCATGGACAAAGTTGGCCTTCCTCGAGGATTAATTCGCTACACGTCCCAGGAATCCTTGGAGGGCAAGCAGCGAAGATTTTTGCGAGCCCGAACCATCATTTATCCGCTCGTTTTGGTGGGGCTGGTTTCTGCTCTGGCTTTCGCACTGTCGACCAAGTACGGGTTTGACGCTCGCATCATTCGCGGTAAGGGCGCTCCCTTTACAACGATTGAACGCACCGTGGTCAACTCATTCAATCTGCGATTGGTTAATCGCACCGACGAGGCTCAGCGGTATCAGCTGACGATCCAGTCACCTACTGAGGCGGAGTTGGAAGTCATAGACGAAACAGGCTTGAATCTGGATGCCGGAGAAACGGCCATGGTGCCTATTCATGTCCGCTTCCCAAGTCGACTGACATTTGGTGATGGCAATGAGCCCATCCTGTTGCAGGTGGTCGACTCGAGCGAGAACAAGCGAGAGGTTTCTTTCCGGCTTCTGGGTCCCCGTTAACAAGCACACCTGGCCGATATTGAGAGGTCCATATCAACATGGAAAATGACATTGCTCAAGCCGAACGTCGTGCGAGACGGGTATGGGTCAGCATTATTGTCGGCCTGCTTGGATTGCAGGTCGTCACGGGCGTCTTTACTGTCATGTTGGCCACCGGCGATTCCTCGGCGGCCATCATCCCCAACTACTACCAGTCGGCGGTCAACTGGGATTCGACGCGTCGCGCACGAAAATTGATGCTGGATTTAAGATGGAAGATCATGCGCTTTGTTGGTCCCGTTGACCCACAAACCAAGCGACGTGAAGTGCGCATCCAAGTGCAAGATTCAAAACAGCGACCCGTCGAAAATCTGAACCTTTCGGCACGACTTTTTCACCACGCACGCGGCGCCGACATTTACCAGCTCAAGCTTCAGGAGATTTCGCCCGGTTTGTACGCCGGTCAAACGGCTCTTACACAGAGCGGGCAATGGCAGATCGATCTGCAAGTGGAAGGAGATCACGGAATCGCAGCCGACTCCAGTGAGTTGTGGGTAGAATAGCTGAGGCAGTTCATTCCTTAAATTTACGGGGAGTACAAGCGATGCCGTGGAGTGTTCAAGGTCCCATTGTCGTGCCCTTTGATTTTTCCGACCATGCCAGACAAGCGATTCACCGGGCAGTGGAAATCGCGGAACAGCCCAACCACGTCCATGTTTTGCACGTGCTGCCCTTTATGATTCCCACAGATCCCGGAGCTGTTTGGGATACCGTCGACGACCAAAGCCGCATTGACCACGCGCGGCAGGCTTTGGCTGAGACACTTCCCACATCCCAGTTTGGCAACTTGCAGTTGGAGGTCCAACTTGGGGATCCGGGCCGCGTGATTACTGAATTCGCCGAAGGCTTGCATGCCGATCTGGTGATTGTCGGCTCGCATGGCCGCACGGGTTTTTCGCGACTGTTGCTGGGCTCGGTAGCGGAGAAAGTAACGCGGCTTGTGCATTGTCCGGTATTGGTGCTCAAGCTTCCTGCGGAACCTGTCAAAGAATCGCAGCCCGTCAGCAGTGTTCGAATCGCGCCCGCTTGAGAAAAAAGCCAGGATTGGATTCGCTTCTGTGCTCACCAGCATCCGCCTGCGTGCCCTCCGAAATTCGTTTTCAGCCCAGTTCCGTCGCGACAGTCGCGGCCCTTCAAATAGAAACGTGGATGACAGATGTGGATTCTGATCGGTGCCGTTGCAACCGCCAGCCTGCTGGGTAGCATGCATTGCGTCGGCATGTGTGGTCCGCTGGCGTTGTGGGCCAGCGGCAGTGGAGAAAACGTGAGTCGCCACCGCGCGGCAACTGCCACCGCTGGCTATCACCTCGGACGCCTATTGACTTACACGCTGGCAGGAGCCGTAGCGGGTTGGGTAGGCGGGTTGATGGATATGGGCGGACAATGGATTGGAATTCAGTTGGTGGCTGCCCGCATCGTGGGACTCTTGATGGTGTTCCTGGGCGGATATCAACTTTGGAATCTTTTCCATCGTTCGCGTCGTGTCGCACCAACTCCGACTCAGCCACCGTTGATGACGCGAATTCTAATTCGCTTAAGGCCCATGATTTTTCAATTGCCTCTGACGGCACGAGCCTTGGCGACAGGTTTATTGACTGCCTTGCTCCCTTGTGGCTGGCTCTATCTGTTCGCTTTGGTGGCGGCCGGGACAGGCACCTGGTTAGCCGGTTCGCTGGTGATGGCGGCCTTCTGGTTGGGAACCGTTCCTGCCTTGGTGGGTTTGGTGGTTGGTACGCACTCTCTCGCGCAACGCTTTCGCAAACTGGTTCCAGCTGCGGTGGCAATACTGCTGATCGCGGGCGGCTGTTACACAGCGTCGGGTCGGGGCTTTGCACAATTGAACTCGTTGACCGATCTGCAGGCTGCCAGCGACATGATGCTCCGCTCCAGCATGCCATTGAATGGACAGCCGGCGGCCGCCGAAAGCCAAGCTCCCGGCGACTTCTATCAGGCCGTCGAGGTGCTGGTTGACGCCCCGCTTCCCTGCTGCGTGGACCATGGAACCAACGCGAAACCCCCTGGAACGACCCCGGCGTCTCGGGAAACCGATGCCAAGTCGAAGGACGCGACGCATTGATGCTCGAACCGGCAGGCTCTTCGGAAACGTCCGTGGACGTAACGCCGGAGGTGAAAGCCTCATTACGAACAGAGTCTCGAGAAGCTCCCGCCACCGGCCAGGGCCGTTCCGATTCAGCCAGCGACCAGCACCGTTCAGCTGCGGCTGATTCAGGGCCGAGCGTCGATAGCGAGCAGACGCTGCCCTGCATCCATTGCGGTGAGCCGACACCCTCCGCAAGCGACACAGCGGCAAATCAAGTTTTTTGCTGTCCCGGTTGTCGTGCCGCTTACCATTTGATCCAGGGTTGGGGGCTAGGCGATTTTTACGCTCTACGTGACCAGGCCAAGCTGACCGGGGCCGCCCGAGCAGCCGGACAGTCGGAGCGCTTTGAACAATTTGAGTCACCGGAGTATCTAGGTCCCTCGACGCCACGCGTGCGAAACGATGGCACTTGTTCGACGGAACTGGCCGTGCACGGTCTGCACTGCGGTGCCTGTTCGTGGCTGATTGAGAATGCATCGCTCAGAAAACCGGGAATCCTCTCCGCGCGGATCAAGATGAGCGAGCACACGTTTCAGCTCATTTATGATCCGCAGCGGATAAAGCTCAGCGAAATTGCTCGGCTGATGGACAGCCTGGGTTATCAGCTGGCACCCTACGACGCATCCCAAGAAAACCATATCCATTTGGAGAATCGCCGGCTGCTGATCCAGATAGCCATTGCGGGATTTCTGGCGGCAAACGCCATGTGGATTGCCATCGCCCTGTATGCCGGTGAATTTACGGGCGTCGCCGCGGATCACCGATATTTCTTGGGGCTGATGGGGACCGCGCTGGGTATCGCGGCGGTCATGGGACCGGGAAGAACTTTTTTTACGGGTGCTCTGGCAGCCTTGCGGACTTGGACTCCCCACATGGATTTGCCGGTGGCTTTGGGACTCTCGGTGGGAGCCGCAGTGGGACTATGGAATGCCTTCCGCGGCAGTGGTCATGTGTACTTTGACTCTCTGGCCACCCTGGTGTTCTTTTTGCTCATTGGGCGGTGGATTCAGTTTCGTCAACAACGCCGGGCGGCACGAGCCGTCGACTTGATGCTCCGCATTACGCCGCAGCACGCTACCTTGGTGCGCGAGGGACAAACTCGCCAAGTGATGGTGGACAGCCTGATGCCCGGTGACGAGATTTTAGTCGCTCCGGGTGAGAGTGTCGCTGCGGACGGAGAGATCGTGTCTGGTGAGACTGCCGTGGACCGATCGTTATTGACGGGTGAAAGCGTACCGATTCAAGCCAAGCCTGGCAGCCAGGTTTGCGCTGGCATGGTGAATCTCAAATCTCCAGTGCAAGTACGTGTTTCGGCGACCGGTGATGCTAGCCGTATCGGAAAGGTCATGCAGTCGGTTGAAGCCGCGTCGGCGGAAAAGACGCCCATCGTAATGCTTGCCGACAAAGTGGGAGGATACTTTGTCATCACGGTTACCGTACTAGCCACCATCACTTTTTTGCTTTGGTTGCGTTACGCGGATCTTTCCACGGCCACTTCCCATGCTACGGCCTTACTCATTGTTGCCTGCCCATGTGCTTTGGCTCTAGCCACACCCCTGGCAGTCGCGGTTGGCTTGGGCCGAGCTGCTCGCGCCGGCATTCTCATTCGCGACGGCTCTGCCTTTCAGCAACTCTCCAAGCCTGGCTACGTTTGGTTTGACAAGACGGGAACCTTGACCGAAGGCCGACAAAGGGTCACCAGTCTGGTCGGCTCAGAACAGGGCTTAAGGCTAGCGGCAGCCGTTGAAGAGCATTGCGTACACCCCATCGGGCAAGCCATCACCCGCGAAGCCGCTCGACGCGGATTAGAACCTGTAGGAGACGGCCAGCTTGAACAATTGGTTACGGGCGGGATACTTGGAATCGCGGAAGAACATGCCATCGCCGTCGGCAACCGCCAGCTCATGCAAGCTCAGGGCATTTATATCCCGCCAGATATTTCCGCCGCCGCGGAGACCTTTTTAGGGCAAGGTGAGACGCCGATCTACATCGCGGTGGACGGTGCGGTGGTCTCGTTGGTCGGGCTGGCAGATCCGCTTCGCGAGAACGCCAAATCTGTCATCAACCGCCTGAAAAACCTGGGCTGGCAGGTCGGCATTCTTTCCGGCGATCACCCCAGTATCACCAGGCTGGTGGGACAGCAATTGGGTTTGCCCGAAGATCAATGTTTTGGCGGTCTGAGTCCCGAAGAGAAACTGCAGTCCATCCATCGCAGTCGCGCTCAATTCAAACAGGTCGCCATGGTGGGAGACGGAGCCAACGACGCAGCTGCGCTGGCTGCTGCGGACACAGGTATCGCGGTCCGCGGCGGGGCCGAAGTGAGCTTGCAAGCAGCTCCGGTTTTTATTGCCACCGGCAAGCTCTCCAGTCTGGTTCAATTGTTTCGAGGCTCGTCACAAACAACTCGCGTCATCTATATCACCTTTGCAGTATCCCTGGCCTATAATATGATCGCGGTTGCCTTCGCCATGGCCGGATTAATCAGCCCGTTGGTCGCCGCAGTGCTCATGCCGATCAGCTCCGTTAGCGTCATGGCAGTCACCCTGGCTTCCCGAAGTTTCGAGGAGCTCAATTTATGAGCGTACTCTACATTGCCTTGCCCATCGCTTTGTTGTTGGGTGCTGCTGGACTTTGGGCCTGTATTATCACCATTCGCAGCGGCCAGTACGACGATCTCGATTCCCCTCCGCTACGCATGCTGATCGACGACAAGCCCCCCGCGGAACAGCGCGGTCATCAGTCGCTTGATCAAGCGGAATAGTCTGGCCCCAGTCACACTGGACCCAGTCAACACTCAACACTGGACCCAGCCAACACTGGGGCACTTGTCCTGAGAAGCGGTCTCGCACCGCCCCCAGACTTTATCCCTGCGGAGCGGCGTTGGGATCATCGATCGATCCCTGTCGCACTTGGAAGACTTCGACCAGCTCGGGGTCCATGGAAGTCTCTAGCGGACGCAGTAAGCCTGAGTCCACCATGGCCTTGATTTGTTCCCGACTCGGCCAGTCACTAAAACCGTAATTGCCTGGACTGCGGTAGCGTTCCAACTCTCCCCAATCGACAAGCACATGCGTGATGCCCTGGGCCTGCAAGCTTTGGGACTGCTCTTGAGTTGATTTCCCGGCCAGCCACTGTTCGGCGGGCTGCTCGTTGAAACACGTGGCAAAAACAATTGGGACCTGATAACCGAAGGCCTTCATCTCTCCAATTAAGAGCACGCGATCCTGGGCGGTCAAATTGGCATTCACCCAGGCCACCGATCGGTTTCCAGGCGGCGCTTCTCCGCGGCCATCCCATTCGTCACTCAATGCCCGCAGACTGACGAGAAAACGATTGTCATTGACGGCGGCCCCGGATAGAGCCTGTAACAGACCATAACCGACTCCGACAAAGACGATAGCGATCACAACCGTCCGCGAAGCCTGGCGAGCCGCGTAGGTGGCGCCTAAGGCTGCCAGCAAACTCATGGCCGGAAGCACGGGCAACCAGAAGCGGTCAATACGATGCGTAAAGAACCACCATACGGCCAAAACCCAAACCGTACTTGCCAGGGCTACCGTCCATAATGTGCCGCAACGTGTTTCGCGTCGGGCGACCAACGCCAAAATGCCAAGCAGTGAAAGAAAAACCAGGCTTGGATTCAAGAACGGAGAACGCACCATTAGTTGCTGAACTGATTTGGCGGCCGCCGTGATGGAGAATGCAGGGACGCCGTCAACGGATGGCGGACTGTGAACACGCGCCCAGTTTTCCACTTGCTCGACCGACATGCCCGGCGTTGGAAAAAAGCTGGTAGCCAACGGATAAACTGGATTGCCTGTCTGCGCCCAGTTCTTGATCAGCCAGGGCAGGCAGGTGACGCCGAACGCCAATACAAAAGTCACGGTCATCACCCATAAATCCGACCACGACTTGCCGGCGCTGCAGGCATTGGCCAAAACGCAAAAGCCCAAAACGCAAAAACATGGCACGACAGCCAGAACCAGCCCAGGGTATTTGCACGCCCCGGCCGCGCCGGCAAGCAATCCGATTACCAGATAGTCTCGGAAACTCACCTGGACGCTGCCAATCTTTGGCAGCACCAACGCCAACGACACTAGGGATGCGAACAGATAGCCGGCTAGCACCATGTCCACGAGTCCGGTGGAGCTGACGTGGATATTTCCGGCGGTTGCCAGAAACAGTCCCGCGATGGCCCAGCCGCAATTTCTTCCGAGTCTTCGCCCCACCAATCCACCCAGCATGGCGGCGGTGAGCAGCGAAACGGCGGCCGAGATCGTCTTTCCGACAATGCCCCCCCACCACCAACCGCGCTCGCCTCCGATGAGAGTCATCCATGCCAGGCTGTGCATCTCGGTACCGAGAGGCATATTGGCATAGACGTTGTTGGCGATGAAACGAATGGAGCCTTGCCGATAATATTCCTTGGGAGCCTGCAGATGATATTCCAAGACGTCGTACTCCCACGGCGGCATGGCCCCACCAAGCACGTATAGAGCGGCGAGCACACAAGTCATCAGAGGGATCAACCGCATCATCCACAACCCGCCCAGATTCGATGGCTCGAGTTCCCAAGTGGCATCGGAACTTTCCTGCTCGGGGGACTCGATCGCTTTGGCGTTTGGCCACAACCAACTGATGGCCGCTAGCGACAGTACGCTCAACAGCAGGGGCCAACGCGATTGCAATCCTCCAGCCAGGCCCACCACGAGGGTCAAGCTAGACAGAAGTGCCAGACCGACCAAGGCCGCGACAGGGACTGTCACCAACCACCCCTGTCTTCTCAACAACGGCGACACCCATTTGCGCCCGCTCCAGAATGCCAGTGCCAGCCATAGTATGGCGGCCAGCACGATCGGTATTCGATCGGTCCACCCCAACTCCTGAACTCCGTCTCCTCGCATATCGGCAAGGGTCATGGGCATTACAAAAAGTTCCGCCAGACGATTAGCCGTCATGCCTTCGGGATCGGTCAGCGGCAAGGAGGCCGGCTGCCGAAAAAACCACAGCGCGTAGATCAAGAAGCAAACCGCCACACCCCAAGCCCAAGCCTGTTTCTTGGCAAAATAGGGCGTCCGCAAGAAGATGCGCTCACCCATAGCGGGATTGGCCGGCTTCTGGTCCGCACGGCGGTCGGTCGAATTTGCAATTTTCCTGGGATTCTTCGGCATACGAAAAGTCTAGCCGCTGCACCGTCATTTCAGTAGCGGGTCACACAGGTCGGGAGGTGCGGGATCCGTTCCTGAGAGTGAGGCTTGCGGCAGACTGTCCGAAAGGCCGCGTGACGAGACGGCGATTCGCTAAAATGCGTTGCTGATGACGGACCGCAATGGAAAGCCGCTTGTGAAACCCAACCATGAAAGGCTTTATATCGGCGAACACTTCGTCACTCGTCATTTGGAATTGAAAGCGTCTGAGCAAGCTTGAACCCGACTCAAAAACCGCTGGCGTCCAGGGCTGACCGACAATGATTCTGCATGTTGACATGGACGCTTTCTACGCGTCGGTTGAAGAGCGCGAGAATCCGAAGCTGAAAAGTCATCCGTTGATTGTCGGCGGATCGCCGGAGGGCCGCGGCGTGGTTTCCGCCGCGAATTATGCAGCCCGCGAGTATGGTATCCACAGTGCGATGCCCGCCCGTCGCGCATTGCAGCTGTGCCCTCGGCTGAATATCGTCCGTCCCAGAATGCGATTCTACGCCGAAATTTCGCATCAAATCCGCGATATTTTCCACCGCTATACACCACTGGTAGAGCCACTCTCGCTAGACGAAGCGTTTTTGGATGTCAGCGGCTCACAGCGTCTGTTTGGTTCCGCGGAACAAATTGCTCGACGCATTAAGGCTGACATTCACCGTGAGCTAAGACTGATCGCTTCCGTGGGTGTCGCACCCAATAAGTTTCTGGCCAAGCTCGCCAGCGATCTGGAGAAGCCCGACGGATTCACCGTCGTCCCGGCAGACAACGTTCAGCCTTGGTTGGACCCGCTGCCGATTAGCCGGATCTGGGGTGTGGGACGTGTAACGGCCGGCAAGTTTGAATCCGTTGGAATTCATACCTTTGGACAACTTCGCGCGTTAGGAAAGGAAACGGCTCGCCAGCTGTTCGGGTCCGTAGGGGAGCATTTCTGGAAGCTCTCCCAGGGTATCGATTCGCGGACCGTAACACCGGAACGCAAAGCCAAAAGCATTTCTCACGAAACCACCTTCGCCATCGACGTCGGCGATAGGGACATCTTGGCTAGCAGACTCTTGGAGTTGACCGAACAAGTAGCCGAACGATTACGACGTAGTGGGCTCCGCGGACGCACGATTTGTTTGAAGCTCCGCTACAGCGATTTCCACACGCTCACCCGCTCATACACTTTTCAGCGTGCGACTCATGCTACCGATAGGCTATGGCCCGAGGTCAGTCGCTTGTTGCACCAGACGCTTCCGCAGCGAAAGCTGGAGGTAAGGCTTGTGGGAGTCGGCGTCTCGGGACTTGAGAAGCAGCGCCCCATCCAACTCGGATTGTTCGAGAATCCGTCGGAGATTGCCGCCGAGCTCAAGTCAGCGGATCTCGACGCAGCCACGGACCGCATTCGTCGGGAATTCGGCCACGATGCCTTGAAGCGGGCCAGCACTCTGCGATCGAACAAAGATCGCTCCGACAAAGAGCACCTGGAAAACGAAGATTTGGGGAAAGAACATCCGGCATAGCGAGGCAAACAATTTTGCCTAGCTTGACGGATCGAGTCGGCGATACGCGAGCCGCGTATTGGATCGCCTTTATGAATCCGAAAGCCGCTTTGAGCTCTGGGGAGGCAGCAGTTTTGTCGACCCTCGCCCCAGTTGCTCAAAGGTGCTCACCAGCTGTCCGAAGTCGACCGGCAGCGGTTGAATGCGGCTGGTTTCGATCATCACGTAATGTCCGGTCCACGGGTCGGGAGAACCAGGCATATAGACTGCCGCGATGGCGGCCTGCTCATCGCGTTCGGTCTCAAACCCCAGTCGCAGATGCTCGTCCCAACGCACGACGACGGGCCTCATCTGATTGATTGTCTTTTCGCCACCAATACTATCCGCCATTTGCTCCTTGATGATGGCGTAGCGAGGAAAGAGCATCATCAGCTTCTTCTCAAACATGCTGTTCAGGTTTCGCCCGAGCGATCGTCGAGCAAGCAAACCGCATACGAAGCACAACGACAGAATGATGGCGATCGACAGCAGCACCAGAAAAGCTACGCCCTGTGGAGTTTTGAATGATCCCGGCAAAACGTCGGCCAAGAAATCCTTGATCGTCATGACAATGGGAACCAATTGTCCAATCAGCACACCGACAACGATCACGGGCAGTAGAAAAAGCAAACCGCCGATGGCTGTTGTTTTCAAAAATCCAATTGGATTCTGCTTAGGCTTCATTGAGTGCACGTCGCTATAAGGCAAGTTCTTCCCACCCATCCCCTACGGTGGTGTATTGAGAACCTATCCGCAAAGCATTAGCCGCTTGGGCATTGGCCGCGGTTCTCTTCGGTTTTCGGATAGATTCTACGCCATCATATTAGGCCACTGATTAAGCAAGCAATAGAATGCTTCTGTAACCTTCGATCAATTCGTGTCCGATAGTCGCCTCTTGCTCCGCGAGAATGCTACTTTTCCGCAGCTTTCGCGGAGCAAGAGGCGACAATTCCGGCCAGAGATGAAAAGGGGCACTGCGTGACTTTAGCCAACGAAATAGCCGACTGGGACGGCAAGTCTGCCAAGGACATCCAGCGGATCTACGAACATCATGCGGATGCAGCGCAGTTCTCCACGCAGATCACCGCCTGGCTATCCGCGCCCAAAATGCAGGCAGGCGCGAGTTGGCTGCTGAAGCATCACCTGGAACAAGGAAACTCGCTGGCCCCGGATCTTGTCCGCGATGTGTATTCGAGCCTGTCTGAGTTGTCTTGCTGGCAAGCCAGATTGCACCTCTTGCAATGCATCTCTTATTTACCGATCCCCGCCAACAGAACAGTGAAGCTCAAGCGATTCCTGGACAACTGCCTGGACGACGAGGTGAAGTTTGTCCGGGCCTGGGCCTACCATGGATTTTGGGAACTCGGCCGACAGCATCCCCGCTTTCGCCCCCAAGCGGAAGATCTGCTCGAGCAGGGAATGCAAAGTGAGTCGGCAGCGGTCAAGGCGCGGATTCGCAACTGCCTGAAACAGGGCTTCTAGCATTGCCAGCTCGAAAGCAAGCCTACACCGATGCATCGCATTGCTCTTAACTCTGCCTCGATAGTCGGACGTCTCGGCGGCCGGTGAGGGGTTCCTCCCTGTCGCCATGCCTCCTCATGACTGGGGCCCCGAATCTCTTTTCCGAAAGTTGGGTCGAGAACGATGCAACGTTCGGTGCGAGGTTGACTTAGCTGCAGCACTGACGGCAGTCACCGCAGCGGCTTACTCGAAGACTTTGGAAAATCGGCGGAAAAAGCGTTGACACCACCCATGAACCACTGTACTATTACAGCAGTACAGCTCGGCAACAGGAGAATCCCACGGGGCTTCGGTGAAACTTGCAGCCAGCCGACATGTCTCCCCGCAAAGCCGGTTTCAACCGCGATCGGAATTCTCGTGCTGCATGTCTCTCCACGCGACGTTTTGGAGGTATGGATGGATGCAAATCAGTATCGAACCCAATAACGGCATTCCCATTTACGAGCAGCTTGTTCGGCAGGTGAAATACGCAGTTGCCGAAGATGTTGTGGTTGCCGGCCAAGTCATCCCCAGCGTGCGTGAGATGGCCAAGCTGCTGGCGGTCAATCCCAACACGGTCCAGCGTGCTTACTTGCAATTGCAAGAAGAAAGCGTGCTGCAAGCCCTGAGGGGACGTGGAATGGCCGTGGCCGCGAACGCCAAGGCCCGCTGTGTTAGCGATCGTCAACAGGTGTTGGCCGAACGTCTGAGAGCGGTGGTCACGGAGGCCGTTCAAAGTGGTTTGGATAGCCAACGCTTGACGAGCATGTTCCAGGAATCGCTGCGGGCAGCGACGGCCCAACTCTCGGTCACTGCGAACTCTCCGGACTCTCAAGCTGCTTCGCCCACCCCTGGCGAACTTTCCTCTGCATCCGCTCCCAGCACGAACCCACAGGAGAATTGAACATGAGCCATGCCATCAAAATGGATCAGATCAGCAAGCGTTTCGGCAAGCTCGATGTGCTCGACCGTGTATCGCTGAGCGTGCCTCAAGGCACCGTGTTTGCCTTGCTGGGCGAGAACGGAGCTGGCAAGTCGACTCTCATTCGCGGCATGCTTGGCTATCACAAATTCAACTCCGGCACCATCAGCGTCCTGGGCATGGATCCCGCTCGAGAAACCTTTGAGCTTAGACGCCGAGTTGGATATGTGGCGGATGCACCCGGCTTGTACGAATGGATGACCGTCGCCCAAGCTGGCTGGTATGCCTCAGGTTTTTATCCGGAAGGCTTTCTGCAAAACTACGACCGCATGGTCCAGGAATTCTCCTTGCGGCCCGATGCAAAGATACGCGACCTCTCCAAAGGTATGCGTGCCAAAGTTGCCCTGGCATTGGCCGTTGCCTTTGATCCGGAGCTCTTGGTTCTGGATGAACCCACTTCCGGACTGGATCCATTGGTACGACGCTCGTTCTTGGAGAGCATGATCGATCGGGCCGCTGGCGGCAAAACGGTCTTCATCAGCTCGCACCAGATCCATGAGGTCGAACGCATTGCGGACTGGGTGGGGATCTTACATCAAGGCCGATTGCAAGTGGTCTCTCCGTTAGAAGAGCTCAAGAACGAAGTCGCCATGCTCTCCTATTCCGTTCGCGATCCCTTGTTGGCCCAGCCAGACGAGTTGGAACGCATTCAGATTCTGCATCAATCCCAGCAGGGACGCACGGTGACTTGCATGGCTCGCGGATGCAACACCGATCTGGTTGCCGAGCTGAGAAACAACAGCAACTTAATGGACGTCAATGTAGTTCGCCCGAATTTGGAGGAGCTGTACATCGGCTTCACCCAACCCATCGCCGTCAATCCAGCTTTCAACCGCGACGCGGACGCGAAGTCAAGCGTCGCCTAGCGTAGCCACCTTCGCCAAGAAGGTGGATTGGCTTATCTGAATTTAACATTTCCACGCTCTGGCGAGCGTAGCTACCTTCACCAGAAG
>JANSWS010000528.1 GCA_024743355.1 bacterium | reverse complement strand
GCGAACTCCCATTCTCGATATGTATTTCCTCTCCCTAGGTTTTAACCTAGCCGGCCTCATTACGCAGGGCAGGGAGGAGAACCCGAGTCCGATTCACCGGGCGTTGCTGACGCCCGTTGGCCTAAATATTGGAAGCCTCAGGATTGCATATTGCTCAAGGTTCCCTGGCCGATGCTCAGTGCCTTGGGTGAAGGGCAGTGGAATCGCCAGCTTTACAGACCTCGTTTTCGGGTCATGTTGGTGGTTTTGTACCCAGCCCAGGCCTGGAACCTACCGTCAATATGGGTGGCAATTCTTCTGGAAATGGCGGGCAACAGCCGTTTCCCTTCCCCAAAGCCTTGGAAATGCTCCCTATTGACCGAATTCTTGCAATCGAGTTAAATTTTCCCTTGAACATAAGTGTCGACAGTGCTTCAGCTTAGGTCGCCAGCGTAGCTTCAATTGGCAGAGCACCGCATTCGTAATGCGGGGGTTGCGGGTTCGACTCCCGCCGCTGGCTCTACGATATTTTTTCTCTGCATGGCAATTTTGCGTGGGAGCAGGCAAAATTTTCGCCATCGTTGGAGTAGCGGTCCGGTGTGACTTGTTTGCTCGCTCAGAGAAAACGAAAAATTAACTGACTTTCATTTTCAGTGGAGAACCCCCTAGGATGACGGAAGCTTCCGTGCTAGACGTGCATGAAATGGTTGTCTCCAACCATTCTTTTGGTCCGTCCGAGATCGAACAAATCTGCAAAACAATCTCCGAAGATTATAGCCAGCTTGGCGTTCTCAAAGATGCCGTGAATGAGTTGGCTCAGGTAAGCGACCGCAGCCCTGCACAAGCTGTGCGTTTGGGAGTCTGCCAGTACTTGGTAGGCAAATTTGCGGATGCAAAGGAAACGCTGTCGCACTCCGATGGAAGCGCACTGGCATTGTTCTATCTGGCCAAAGCCTCGTTCCAGTTGCATCAGGCCGACGAAGCCTTGGCAAGCTTTGAAGCAGCCAAGAATGCCGGCTATGATGCCGACCAATGCCAAATAGCGATCGCCGAAGTAATGCGTTACCAAGGGCGGTTGCAAGACGCCATGGACATTCTGGACAACATTTTTGGACCTGCCGAGCAGACGGCTGAGTACAACTATCAGCGCGGTGCGACGGTTGCCAGCCGAGACGGCAATTTCGATGAAGTTCTACGGCTATACAACCGTGCGATCCAGTATGACGACAAGCATCCTGGAGCACTTTTCGGTTTGGCCTTGGAAAACGATCGCAAAGGCAATGACGGCGAAGCTTTGCAACTGTACGAGCGAGCTGCCTCCTGTTTTCCAGCCCATGTTGGGACCTTGATCAACTTGGGAATTATGTATGAAGACCGCAATGACTTTGCCAAGGCTCAGGCTTGCTACAAGCGGGTTCTGGATGTCTTTCCGAGTCATCCGCGAGCTCGGTTGTACATGAAGGACGCGTCGGCTTCCGGCAATGTCTACTACGACGAGGATTCGGCCCGACAGACCGAGCGATTGACTCAGTTGCTGAGCGTCTCTGTCAACGATTTTGAGCTTTCGGTCCGAAGTCGTAACTGCCTGCAAAAGATGGGTATTGAATCCTTGGGTGACCTGGTGCGTACCACTGAGCAGCAATTGCTTAGCAGCAAGAATTTTGGCGAAACGAGTCTGGTTGAGATTCGCGAAATGCTATCGTCGCGAGGATTGAGTCTCGGGCAGTTCCAGGAGCAGACGCGCGAACCGGACCCACCGCTGGATACCTCAGGCATGACACCGGACCAGCAAGCCGTGCTGGATCGCCCCATTTCCGACCTCAATCTCTCGGTACGTGCCAGAAAGTGCATGGTCCGCTTGGGTATCAACACCATTTCTGAACTGATTCGGAAGACCGGTGACGATTTGCTCGAGTCCAAGAACTTTGGCGTTACCAGCTTGAATGAGGTGCGGGCTAAGCTGGAAGGCTTGAATCTCAAGCTGCGTGGCGATTGATCAATCTTTTCAGATGCCAGCATGTCCCACCAGTTCTACTTTGAGCTGCTGAAGTCGGATGAGGATTCGCATGCGCGCCTTGGTCGCTTGCAGACGCCGAGAGGTAGTGTGGAAACACCGGTTTTCATGCCCGTCGGAACGCAAGCTACCGTAAAGGGCATGACGATCGACCAGGTCCATGCAACAGGCGCTAAGCTGATTCTGGGAAATACTTATCACCTGGCGTTGCGTCCCGGTGTTGAACGTATCGAACGCTTAGGGGGCCTGCACGCATTCATGGGTTGGCAGGGGCCTATCCTGACCGACAGCGGTGGCTTTCAGATTTTTAGCCTTTCCAAATGCAACAAAGTTACCGAGGAAGGCGCAGTCTTTCAGTCGCACATTGATGGGGCGACGTTGAGACTCACACCCGAAGAGTCGATTCGCATCCAGGAGGGATTAGGGAGTGATATCGCCATGGTTCTGGACCACGTGGTCGCCTTGCCGGCGGAACGTGAGCAGGTCTTAGAAGCCATGGAGCGGTCAACGCGTTGGGCTGAGCGCTGTCTGCAGGCTGCCAAGCGAACCGACCAGGCCAAGTTCGCCATTGTTCAAGGAGGTCTGGACGAAGTGATGCGCAGAACCAGTGCACAGCAACTCACACAATTTCCCTTTGATGGTTTTGCTGTCGGTGGACTGAGCGTGGGCGAACCGCCGGCTGAAATGTATCGCGTGCTGGATTTTACCACGCCTTGCTTGCCAAGCTCCAAACCGCGTTACCTGATGGGAGTCGGACGTCCGATCGATCTTTTGGAAGGCATTGCTCGAGGGATCGATATGTTTGATTGCGTCATGCCGACCCGCAACGGACGAAATGCATTGGCTTTCACTTGGAAGGGACAACTACGCTTGCGAAATGCGGCACATGCGGACGATACAAGCCCGATAGACGAGAGCTGCCCCTGCCTGGCATGCAAACATAGTCGTGCTTACTTACGACATTTGTTCATCAGCAAAGAAATGCTGGGGCCGATTCTGCTAACGCATCACAATCTGACGTTCTACCAGTTGCTGATGAACGAGGCTCGCCAGCAGATTGCGGCGGGAAGCTTTATGCCGTGGCTGGTAGAACAACGCCGGATTCTAAACAATGGCGAAAACGGTACGGGCCGCCCTTGATGCGGGCTTAGAACCAAGCTGTGGATTGCCCCGCTTCGAAATCAAACTCGCTCAGAGCTGCCAGGTGGAGTTCTGTGACTGGCCTCATGAACAATAGGCAATAGCTGGGCCACATCCACCGGTTTGTAGAGCACCCGCCAGGTTCCGGCTTCCTGAGCCAGACGGATACCGTCATGGCCAGCGCAGGCCGTTACCATAATCGTGGTTAAGTCGGGACGCAGCAGCTTGATTTCACGGCAAAGAGTCGCTCCATCCATTCCCGGCATTTTGTAGTCCAGCAAGGCCACATCATACGGACAGCGTCGCACCATTTCCAAAGCGGAAACGCCGTCTTGCGCGGCATCCGTTTGGTAGCCCTGATCGGTCAGAATATCTTGGATGTTGTTGCGAATGTCTTCATCGTCATCAACAACCAATACCGATTTCCCATTTGCCATCATGCGCGAATCCCAGCCTATGAGCGCAACTTTCCCATGCCTGACGCTTAAGTATATCAAGTTCTGGGGAAAAATCTAAGCTCGTTCCTCGGAAGTTGCCAAGGGGAACACCATGGAAAAGGTGCTACCCAAACCGGGCTGGCTTTGAATCTCCAACCGGCCGCCATTCTTCTCCAAAATTGCCTTGGAAATCGCCAGTCCCAGCCCCATCCCGCGAGACTTCGTGGAGAAAAAAGGCTCGGTAACGTGGGGCAGATGTTCAGCCCTTATGCCTTCTCCCTGGTCACATACGTCCAAGGCGATCTCCGCCTCCGATTGGCGAAGGCCAATGCGAATCGTGCCGCCCTCGGGCATGGCGTCGCGAGCGTTGCGCAATAGGTTACGCAGCACGATGGGGAACTGGTGCACATCTGCTCGAACGACAACTTTTAAATCCGGCGGAATTTCGTTGATTACTTGGATGCTCGTAGGTAGCCCGATCTGGCCGATAACCTCTTGAACATGCTTACGGATCTCTAGTGGTTGCAAGCTGGGTTCCGGCATCAAAGCCACGTCCGTCAGTGCGGTAAGCACATTGTCCATCACGGTGACCTGACGGTCGATCCGTTCGAGGTGTTCCCGCATCTTTGCTTCCGTCAGATTTCTGGCATTCAGCAGATAGTAGACTGAGGTCTTAACCGCGTTCAGCGGGTTTCGAATCTCATGCGCGATGCCCCCGGAAACCTGCCCGAGGGTAGCCAGCCGAGCATTTTCCAGCAGCCCGGCCTGAGCTCGTTTTAACTCTTCCGTTTTCTCTTGAACACGTTGTTCAAGGCCCGCATTGGCTTGCCTGAGTTGCTGGTGAACGGCCTTTAGGTCTGAGACATCGCGAATCACGCCGGTAAAGAAACGTTTCCCCGCGGATTGAAATTCGCTCACCGCAACATGGACGGGAAAGATG
>JANSWS010000203.1 GCA_024743355.1 bacterium | reverse complement strand
TAGAAGACGAGAGCGGCGCATGACGGTTACCGAACATGCGGAGAAGTTCGAAAGCGCCTGGATGCGATGGGCAGGATTCGACGGTGGAAATTCAGCCCTGGACGCCCTGACACAGTGTTTTCGTCACCTGTCGGAGCGAGCCCAGTTGTCCCTGCGGCTCCGGTTTTCAGAGGGCGAAAGCAGGCAAGCCATCGCTGAAAAACTCGGAATCAGCGAGCATGGGGCGAAGAATTTGATGCAGCGGGCTAAAGCACAGCTGCGTGATTGCGTGGAAAGAAAGTTGAAATGAGCGATCAGTATTCCGACCAGGTGTTTAATTATCTCATGGAGGAGATGCTGCGCGGTCCGAAGCCACCGGATCTAAGCGTACGCATTCATGACGCCTGGAGACGCGAACAAGCACAGAATTCGCGGCCAAACAATCGTATGGTCACAGCCGAATTGGTGGATGCTTCCCCCGCGCTTGCCCCGACCAGCACCCCTGCGTTTGCCCCGACCAGCACCCCGACCTATGCACAACTTCCAGCCTCGACTTCCCGACGTCGACGCCGAGCCAGACCCACGGCAGTCCGGTCCATCGCAGTGTCGGCTACCCTGGTAGCCGCCTCGGTCGCTTTAGCCTATTTCGGGTGGCAGCAGTTCGTGATGCCTACACGGCAATCTCCCAGCCTGGTCGAAAACCAGCCCGCACGAGAGCGACAGCCAGACTCAAGCGTCCCCAAAGCAGATGCCGAAGCCAGCGACATAGAACTGGCGACTTTGGAGGATGTCGAACCCGTGATGGGGCAGGAAGAATCCGATCGAGATGCTCTGGCCACATTGACCGTGCCAGAACCAAAACTGCCGTCTACTGAGACTTCGAGGCAGGCTAGCCAAGCTGCCAGTGGCGAAGCTTTGGCAACCAACTCAAACGAAAGGGAAGCCGGAAATTCGATGGCCAACCCAATCGTTCCGTCGCCGCCCGACGGGCTTGTAAAGTCGAATCGCAGGGAAGGAACATCGACACCAATTGTTCAGGACGATGAGATAGTAAGTGCCATCAATCGACAATTTTTTGCGCTGTGGCGAAGTAACGGTACTCTGACAAGTCCGCGTATGACGGCGGTGGACCTGGCCGAAAAGCTGCATCGCCAGCTGCTTGGCAAACCGCTGCCAGAACTGGAGAAACAACGACTGACTGGCATGGCAGTGCTGCCTGCTGGCTGGATTCAACAGCTACTCGATGCGCCGGACTTTGATCAACATTGGGCCAGTAGAATTTCCCGTAGTTGGTTGCGCGGCTCTTCCTGGCCGTATGATAGTCGGGCCAATGAAGTGTTGACCGAGGCACTAGCCCAGTACTTACGGGATGAAAGCGGTTGGGACCAAGTCGTAAGGGAATTGGTCGGCGGTGAACTGCACACCGGTAGCTTGGAAGCTTCCACCGACAACGCCAGTTCCGTGTTGCTGGCCGGCTGGTCGAGTCGTTACAGCAATAGTAACCATCGCCTGGTCCGCAGGCTGGGTGCCAATTTTCTGAACGCTAACTTGGCCTGCGTGCAGTGTCATGATGCCAGCGGCGAGAATTTCCAGCATGCCCTTGGGCAGCAGTGGTCGGCGCAGCAGAGCTATTGGAATCTGATGGGTCTATTTGATGGCGTTTCCGCCAGTGGAAACGGCTACCAAGAAGGGCGAACGCTTAGCGACGAACAGAAGGCTCTTTTTCAGGGGGATCAGCGTCAGATTTTCTACGAATTGCCTGACGGCAAGCTTCAGGCCTTATCAGCAAGGTTGCCCAATGGAAAGCCATGGCGGGATAGTGACTCTCGCTCACCACGACAAGCGTTCGCTGCGTGGCTGACCGAGTCCGACGATTTCGATCAAGCCACCGTCAACCTGACCTGGAGAATGATGTTTGGCAGACACCTCGCGCCTCAATCGCTGGCCATCGAAGAGCTGGCTGACGAACAACGGAATGAAATCCTCATTTCTCTCGCTCGTCATTTTCGTGACAGTGGTCGCGATATGAAACGCTTAGTTGGCTGGATTGCTCGAAGCGAGCCCTTCCAGAGAGCAAAAATCGAGATGGGGCGCAGCGAATGGCTGGCCGCAAACGAACAGTCGTTGCAACAATTGCAGCGGAGCGAGACTTTGTTTGCGATGGGCTCGACTTTGGGAGCTACATCCGAATCGAATAGTCTGGACAGCTCAATCCAATTAGCCATGAAATGGTCCAGCACGTTTGGGGTTGCAGCCGACGCGGTGATGCTCGCTCAGCCGAATTTGGCTGAGAATCGTAGTAGCCCAAGTCGCGGAAAGGGAAATCCACCCCCGATGCCGCCTCTAAGTTTTGCCATCCACGGGCAGCGTTTCTCCGACTTCGAGAATGCTTATATCCGCAGGCTTGCGGAGTCTGAGGCTCTCGATTGGCAGGACAAGGCAGCCCACGTGATTCTGCTAAGTGAGTTTGGGAACTTGGGGAATAACACTCCCAAATTGGCAGCCGATGTGCTGGAACATCACGCCGGTGACGTCGAGTCTGCCCTGCGGACACTGCTGTGGTCCGTGAAGAATTTCACTGCGAACTAACAGGACAGCGCACATTCGATTAGCCGTATGGGCGTTAGCCCCGGTTTTCGAAGGGCTTAGACAGAAATCGTGTTATCACGGTTAACCACGGCTTGCCAGGTGCTTTATCGAAAGTGGCGCTGTCCAGCTAAGCTAAGCTCGATTTACTGTGAGCCCAAACCTGCTCGGAAAGCCGACTTCGCGCTTTCAAGCAGCCGACGAGGGGCTACGCAGTATTAAGATTGGAGACTCTGCAGGATTCGAGGGTAGCTGCCTCATGTTGTGCACTTGCCGAAGAATGCGGTTACGCTAGAGTTGGATTGTGGAACCCGCTTCTTCCAGATCAAAGTGCCTGCAGTGTCTAACATTCACCTTGCTGATCCTGATGAACGCCCGCAAGCGGATGTCGTCATTTGGGATGGAAAGTGCAATTTTTGCCGCAAGCAAGTCGAGCGTTTGCACTGGTTTGACCGCCAGCACCAACTCGCGTACCTGAGTCTGCACGATCCGCGAGTGGCAGCTCGCTGGCCCAATCTTAGCTATGAAGAATTGATGAAGCAGATTTGGGTGATCGCCCCGGACGATGAACAGTATGGGGGGGCTGATGCGGGCAGGTACTTGAGCCGCCGACTGAAAAGTCTGTGGTGGCTCATGCCCCTGCTACATATTCCCTTCTCCATGCCGTTGTGGCGGTGGATTTACAGCAAAGTTGCCGCACGACGCTACCGCATTGCCGGCATGCATTGCGACGAGGGCGGGACTTGTGATTTGCATCGGTGAGTGAGACCAGGATGCAAGTCTTCTATTGCGACCATTTCGAGCTTCCGCTGCCTGAGGGACATCGCTTTCCCATCGATAAGTACAGGCTGACGCGATTGCGGGTGCATGAGCGGATCGGCGAGCACATCGAACTGCGGGCTGCTCCAGCGGCTACTTGGGAGCAACTCCTGCTGGCCCACGATGTCGATTATGTGCGGCGAATGTTCGAAGGCAAGCTTAGCGATCTGGAGCAGCGACGCATCGGATTTCCATGGTCCGCGAAAATGTTGGAACGCTCGCGGCGTTCCACCGGTGCCACATTGGCGGCGGCCCAAGTCGCACTCGACGAAAGTCTTGCTGTCCATCTATCAGGTGGAACTCACCATGCGTTTCGCGATCAAGGCCAAGGATTCTGCGTCTTCAATGACGTGGCAGTGGCAGCCTGCGTGCTACTGAACGATCAGAGGATTGCACGGGCTTTGGTCGTTGATTTGGATGTTCATCAAGGCAACGGCACGGCCTCAATTTTCCAGGACGATCCTCGGGTTTTCACCTTCTCCATGCACGGTGACCGGAATTTTCCATTTCGCAAGACGAATGGCGATCTCGATGTTGCTCTGGCGGATGGGACCGGAGATGAAGAGTATCTTAAGATACTGACGGAAATACTTGAGCAACGCTTATCCGCAGCGGATTGGGATCTTGTTTTCTATCTGGCAGGAGCGGATCCGTTTTACGCGGATCGCATGGGAAGATTGCGACTGACCAAGGCTGGCTTGCGAAAGCGGGATGAAATTGTGTTGAGTCATTTTTGCAAGTTGGGCATTCCGGTAGTCGTCACGATGGCGGGTGGTTATGGTCCACTGGAGGACGTGGTCGACATCCACGCGGCCACCGCGGAGATAGCTTGTGAACATTGGATCGCCGACCATCGGGCCAGGCGAAATTCGATTGGACAGGCCTGATTGGAAAGGCAACGAATAAGATGAAGCAAAGTCATACGCACCGGCTGAGAGTACGCTATGACGAATGCGATCCCATGGGGTTTGTGCACCACTCACAATACTTGTGCTACATGGAAATCGCCCGCACAGAACTGTATCGCGAGAGCGGTGGCAGCTATGCCGCTGTGGAAGCCGCAGGGCTGTTCGTGGTAGTGCTGCGTGTTGATTGTCGGTACCGTCTTCCCGCACGATACGACGATGAATTAGACATCAGCGTACAGATCGATCGCATGACGGCGGCCAGAATCGAACAGGCCTATCAGATTCTGCGAGGTGAGACGCTGATTGCCGAAGCGAATGTGACTTTGGCTGTCGTTGATTCGTCGGGGAGACCCCAGAGGATTCCAGACATTCTTAGAGACCCTGCCGGTGTCTCGAAAACTTGAAACAAGTGTCTCCAGTTCCAGTTCAAGCTGTATCGCTGCGGAACGTTCGCGATGGTCGATAATTTGCTGCAGCTCACCCCACGCGGACTTTACTGTGAACTGGGCGGATTTTACGTTGATCCCTACGAGCCGGTCGAGCGAGCCATTGTTACTCATGCTCACTCGGATCACGCCCGCCCCGGCTGTCGTAAGTATCTAGCAGCTCTTCCTAGCCAGCACTTGTTGCGGCTGAGGTTGACGGAAGAGGCTGAATTCACGTTTGTCGACTACGGCCAGTCACTGGACGTTGGAGGAGTGAAAGTAAGCTTTCATCCGGCGGGCCACATTCTTGGCTCCGCACAGGTGCGTTTGGAGTACCGAGGCCGCGTGGAAGTGGTTAGCGGAGACTACAAATTGGAATCGGATCTGACCTGTAAGGCTTGGGAGCCTGTCGTTTGTCACCGGCTGATCAGTGAATGCACTTTCGGTTTGCCTGTGTTCCGCTGGCCCGATTCTGCTGTGATCGCCGGCGAAATCAATCAGTGGTGGAGGGCAGCTGCCGAAGAAGGCAAATGCTGCCTGCTGTATGGCTACGCGGTTGGCAAAAGCCAACGCCTTTTGTCCTTGCTGGATGTTTCCATCGGTCCCATCTACACCCATGGAGCTGTGGAGAAAGCCTGCCAGGCCTATCGCGTTTCCGGTGTCTCGCTCCCGGATACCGAATACGTGGGTGCTGTCGAACGCCGGGATACTTGGGCAGGAGCGCTGGTCTTGGCGGTACCCAGCGCGCATGGTACCTCTTGGACTCGTCGTTTCGGCAACTGCACCACGGCCATGGCCAGCGGCTGGATGATGATACGGGGTACGCGCCGTCGACGCAGCATGGATCGTGGTTTTGTGATCAGCGATCACGTGGACTGGCCTTCGTTGCTGCGGGCAATCACCGCGTCTCGCGCGGAAAGTATCTGGCTGATGCACGGTTACACGGTTGCCGTAGCTCGTTACTTAAGGGAGCTTGGCAAGGATGCACTTGCGCTGGGACAACGAACTTTCGACGGCAGTGAAGACGCCGAATATTTGACTTAGAAGCGATATGCAAGACTTTGTGCGGTTGTTCCATGCACTGGACGCCACCACCAAGACCAATGAGAAACTGACGGCTTTGCGGCGTTACTTTGCCAATGCGGAAGCAGCCGATGCTGCCTGGGCCACCTATTTTTTGTGCGGTGGCAAGCTCAAAAGGATGATATCGGGCAAGTTACTGCGGCAGTGGGCTGCTGAACAGGCGGATGTGCCATTATGGCTTTTGGAAGAGTCCTACCATGCAGTCGGCGATCTGGCGGAGACGATTTCGCTGCTGGTAATTGGTGGAGCAGATGAAGCGCCGCAATCGCTCAGCGAGTGGGTTGAGCACAGGCTGCTTCCTTTGGCCGGAATGGAGGAATCATTGGCGCGTGAAGGCCTGCGCGACATCTGGTGGCACACGCGGATCGACGCCAGGTTTGTACTGATGAAGCTGATTACGGGAGCGTTTCGCGTGGGAGTCAGCAAGCGTCTGGTGACCCGAGCGCTGGCTGCGGAATTTCGGATCGCTCCCGAAGTAATGGCTCATCGATTGATGGGCCAATGGCAGCCGACCGCGGAATTCTTCAAGTCTCTGAAGCGAGCGGAGCAAGATGGTCCATTGCCGAGCAAGCCCTATCCGTTTTGTTTGGCCCACGCCTGGCCCGCATCCGATCCCCTGGAGTCCTTGGGGAACTGCGAAGAATTTGCGGCAGAATGGAAATGGGATGGCATTCGCTGTCAGCTCATTCGACGCGATGGGCAGGTCTTCATTTGGTCCCGTGGCGAAGAACTCATGGAAGGACGCTGGCCTGAAATAGAACAGGCAGCGGCTGAACTTCCGGATGGTACCGTCTTGGATGGCGAACTATTGGCGGCCCGTAGCGATGGGAGGATTCTATCCTTCGCTGAACTCCAGCGCCGGATTGGACGCAAGCGGGTTGGCAAGAAGCTGATGCAGGATGTGCCGGTCATCTTATTGGCGTTTGACTTGCTTGAGCAGGCGGGCACCGATATCCGAGCCCTGCCCTGGACTGCTCGCCGCCAACAGTTGGAGTTGCTTCTATCGAAGCTGCCGGACTCAGCCATTCGCATCAATGGTCTTATTGAAGCTAAGAGCTGGCAGGAATGGGTTGCCATTCGCGAAAGTAGCCGCTCGATGCATGCCGAGGGGCTCATGTTGAAGCGTCGCGACGCCTGCTACGAAGTCGGCCGACCTCGTGGTACCTGGTGGAAATGGAAAGTAGATCCCTACACGGTGGATGCTGTCTTGATCTACGCGCAGAAAGGGCATGGTCGACGTGCCAACCTGTTTACCGACTACACGTTCGCGGTATGGAATGACGATCAGTTGGTCCCATTTGCCAAGGCCTATAGTGGCTTGAGCGATGTTGAGATCCAGCAGGTGGACCGTTTCGTCCGTAGTCACACGAACGAGACTTTTGGACCTGTCCGTAGCGTAACACCAAAACTGGTAATGGAACTTGCATTCGAAGGCATTCAACGCAGCAGCCGTCACAAGAGTGGGATTGCCACTCGGTTTCCCAGAATCGTCCGCTGGCGACAGGACAAACAACCTGAAGATGCCAACAGCCTGGAAGATCTGCAAGCGCTCTTACCGCCCGAAGCACCAGCCTGAGTCTGGCCTCGTCACCGGTTGGTTATCACGGGTTGGTTCTCGAGTGCGACAACATCAAAACCAAAGTCCTGTTATTCAGCCAATCCGCAATGATCCTCGTCTTTATCGCAACGAACTGACCCGAAAGTTGATACCGAGGAACGCAGGTCGGCAAGCAGGAATCCGTTGAGCCATGCAAACGTCAGCGAAGCTCGAGTCAGCATCACAGTTGGTTGATCGCTACTTTGCAGCGTTAGGAAGTAAGCCTTATCGCTTTCAGAGGTCAGCTTGGAGAGCATTTCGCAATGGGCACAGCGGTCTCATCCATTCCGCAACCGGAACCGGCAAGACCTTGGCTGCCTGGTTGGGACCGATCATGCAGTGGTTGGATGAGAACCGCGACGAAGTCCGGACCACTTCGCAAACTCCACCCATTCAAGCCCTGTGGATCACACCCTTGAGGGCCTTGGCGGGCGATACGGAGAAATCATTGCGGCATCCCATCGAAGCCCTCAAACTCCCCTGGAAATTGGAATCCAGAACCGGAGACAGCTCGTCCAGCTTGAAAGCGCGTCAGCTAAAGCGTTTGCCGACCGCCTTAATCACAACTCCGGAGAGTCTGTCGCTGATGCTGACGCACGAGAGTTTGCTACCGCAGTTGATGGGGCTCAAATCCGTTGTTGTCGATGAGTGGCATGAGCTGATTGGCAGCAAACGCGGGGTTCAAACCGAATTGGCATTGGCCCGTCTGAGGAGACTTTGTCCCAAGTTGCAGATCTGGGGCGTGTCCGCCACCTTGGGCAACTTGCAGCAGGCGGCCTCTGTATTGCTGGGCGCGGATGCGGATTTGGGCGAGACATGCATTATCCGCGGATATCAGAAAAAGAAGACGCATCTTCAATCCCTGATCCCCAGCACAATGGAACGCTTTCCCTGGAGCGGACACATCGGTACGAGGATGGTACCCCAAGTGCTGCAGCTATTGAATTCCGCCAACAGCGCCTTGGTGTTCGCCAACACCAGATCCCAGACGGAGATCTGGTATCAGGAAATGCTAAAGCAGCATCCGGATTGGGCGGGACGCATCGCGCTGCACCATGGGTCCCTGGATTCGAAGGTTCGCAAGTGGGTGGAAGATGGATTGCGGACCGGCAGATTGCGAGCAGTCGTGTGTACCAGCAGTTTGGATCTGGGAGTGGATTTCACCGCGGTTGATTTGGTGATCCAAGTTGGCAGTCCAAAGGGCATCGCCCGCCTGCTGCAAAGAGCCGGGCGTAGCGGACATCAGCGGGATGCCATCAGCCGCTTGGCCTTCGTGCCCACAAATGCGATTGAATTGATCGAATTGGCCGCGGCCCAAACGGCCATTCAAGAGGGCTTTCTGGAATCCCGTGTACCGCTCGAGAAACCCCTCGATGTCTTGGCTCAGCACGTTCTGACAGTTGCCATCGGTGGCGGATTTGAACCCGATTCGCTTCTGAAAGAGATACGCTCGACTTTTGCCTATCAATCACTGACAGACCGAGAATGGAAATGGATTCTCGATTTCGTGCAGCGTGGTGGGAGCAGTTTGGCGGCCTATCCGGAATTTCGAAAAGTAGAAATTATCGACGGAAGCTATCGTATCAGCGACCGTCGCATGATTCGAAACCACCGCATGAATATCGGAACCATCGTTTCCGATGCGGCCATGCGAGTGAAGTATGTTTCAGGAGGCGTGCTGGGTACGGCCGAGGAAAATTTTCTTTCCAAGCTGAATGCCGGCGACAAATTCGTGTTTGCCGGCCGCCTGCTGCAGCTGATTCGTATTCACGATGATACAGCCCTGGTACGCAGGGCAACCGGCAAGCCGGACGCCGTACCGCGCTGGATGGGTGGTAGGATGCCGCTGTCCAGCGAACTCAGCCAGGTGCTGCGGCGCAAGATTGAAGAGGCCTCGGATGGCAGCTTGCTGGGCCGCGAGATGAACGCCTTGCAAGGGCTCTTCGAGATTCAACGCCGCTGGAGCCGCATTCCTCGCGCCGATCAGCTTCTAATTGAGAGAATCAAGACCCGCAGTGGCTATCAAGTTTTTCTGTTCCCGTTCGAAGGCCGCCTGGTACATGAGGGATTGGCGGCTCTTTTCGCCTATCGCATCGCGCAACGATGCCAGATAACTCTGTCGATGGCCTGCAACGATTACGGCTTGGTTTTACAATCCGCCAAGCCAATTCCCATAGAGTCCGCCATCGAGCAGGGGCTTTTTTCTGTTTGCGAATTGGAAGCCGATATACTGGCCAGCCTCAATGCGACCGAGATGGCCAAAAGACAGTTCCGGCAGATCGCCCGCGTTGCGGGGCTCATTCAGCAGGGCTTTCCAGGACAGCGCAAGCCCGCGCGGCAACTGCAGGCAAGCAGCAACATGTTCTACGATGTGTTTACCAATTATGATCCGGAAAACCTGCTGCTGGCTCAAAGTACGCGTGAGGTGTTGGACCAGCAATTGGAGATAGAGCGGACTTTCGAAGCGCTCAGCCGCATTGAAAGCGGTCAAATTTTTGTGGAAGATCCACCCAAGGTTACGCCTCTAGCCTTTCCGCTCATGGTTGATAAACTTCGCGAAAGGCTGAGCAGCGAGAGTTTGGCGGAACGCATCCGACGTATGCAAGCGGAATTGGAAAAGGCAGCCCAGACGCTTTAGGGCACTTTAACTTCTTGCAAAGTCGCTGATGTTTGGCGATTGGAGTGTGCCGGCCAGAAAGCACATCGGCCGAGGGCAACGTCGACTTTCATGATTGAGTTTCTGGGGAACAGGAGGAGCACCCGTGAATGAAGCCCTAATGGTGGAATGCGGCGGACAAAGCTTTCAACTTCTACCGCAAGGCGGGCTCTACTGGCCGTCTCAACTTGCCCTGCTGGTAGCAGATACGCACTTTGGAAAAGAAGCCACCTTTCGTCGGCAGAACATCCCGGTCCCGGCGGGAGTCACGCAAGGAACCCTGGCCGCCATAAGCAGCATGCTGCAGCATCTGCCGGTGCGACGATTCATTTTTCTGGGAGACCTGTTTCACGCATCGAATTCTGGATCGCCCGAAGTCCGTCGGTCGATCGACGCGTTTTTTCAACGCTGGAGCGAAGTTGAATTCTGGTTGACGCTCGGTAATCACGATCGTGGCATTAGCCGTCTGCTGCGGACTTGGCCGATTCATTGCGTCGAGCAAAAAGATATCGACGGCGTTGAGCTCGGGCACTACCCGCGTGAAGAGCATTCGCAGTCGGCGGACGAAGAAATGCCGCTGCGAGTGTGCGGCCACCTGCATCCTGCTTATCGATTGTCGCATCGAGTCGAGGGGGTGCAGAAACTCGCCTGCTTTTGGTATTCAGGTCGTCAGTTGGTTTTGCCTGCGATCGGTCAGTTTACTGGCACGCAGCGCATTCAGCCCCGCGCACAGGACCGTGTGTGGGTGCTCGCTGACGGTCAAGTAATTGACGTTTCCTCGCGGCGTTCATCCTCAACTAGCCGTCTTTGATCGATGGCCAACGGCATGCGCTGCCGCAGTCGCCTGACGCCACCTGACGCCGAGCGGAATCGGAAATCGGAAGGCGATGAACTTTCGGCCAGATTGTTAAGCCGCGTCCCGACCGAAACGCCGCTCGTAATAGATGCGCAGCCCGTTCAATGCGTGATACAAGGCGCCGCATTCCAAGTCCGAATCGGCAGTGGCTTCCAAGAGATCGCACAGGTGCGATGCACAGATTTCGATCCAAGCTTGCCGCAATTCGTCGGCCGGCGCGGCCAAGGCAACGAATTCGAACATGTGTCCCGTACTGTTGAGCTCCAGTCCCAGGTCGATCGTTTCCCCGGCCCGAGTGAAATAAAAACTCGACAGACGACCGTCCGCTCCGCGATTCTCTTTGACACTAACCAAGAGTTCTTCGACCAGAGCCTGTGCCCGCTGCCACACGGGGCTATCCGGTAAGCCAAGTCTGCGTTTCGCATTCAAGGCTCGCACGATGCCCGCCATGCGATGTGTGCCCCCACACGCACTGGAATGCAAATCGTAACGCAATTCTTCCTCGATCAACTGCTCCCAACTGACCGTAAGTTCGTCGGCCGCCTGCCAGCTGGGTTCATCCGGAAGATAGTGTGTTAGTGCGATCAGAGTCCAACTGAACTCATTGACTGGATTTTTGGGGACATCAAACTGTGCTTGTCTGGCCCAATCCAGCAGCGTCAATTCGTCTTGCCCGATAGTGACCACCGTATTGATTGGAATATCGGCCATAGCGCAAATCGCTAACCACTGATCCACGTGTCCTTGCCCAATGTAATCACCCGGGTTGAAACGGGACTTTACACCGTAGCGGCCTGTGGTCGTTAGCTTTTCGGCAGAACGCATCAGTTCAAATCCGCGAATCTGACCGTTGCTCAAGGCGTAGTCCAAGGCGCTCACGAGACCGCGGTCTGAGGTTTCGATTTTGACTTCGCGACCGTAACACAGCACCGCATGCATAATCTGCCATGCCGCATTATCATCAGCGCTCAACCGGCGATTTTCCAAGTTGGCCTTCAGTACCGACTGAATGCGATTTTGCAATTGATCCGGCGGAACCGTAGTCGACTGGGTATCCAGCTGTTCCAGTGAAATCTGGAGCTGCTGGGACGAAGATTCCGTTAGCGGACTGCAGCTGGACAAAATGCACAAGCACAAGCACAGGCAAAAACAACTTCTGGTGATCACGGCTCTCTTACTTTTCCCAGGGTGCTGTTTAACTTCTCGATCGGACATTCCAGAGTCTAATTGGCATTTGCAAAAAGACCATGCGAGACAAGCGGGCGAATTGTAAAACGGCCTTGAACATTCTCAGCATGTGGAGGAAAGGTTCCTTTAGGAAGCCGAAATGCGGCAATTTTCGATCGCGTCGAAGTGCAAGGGCAGTTCCGGAGAATCCGGCCATTGCGTGGGGAGCTGCCCCGCATCTGACAATAGTCTCAGGAATTCGCTTCGCGGAATTTCGATGGCCCCGAGTGCCGCGGTATGGGGGGATAGCTGTTGGATGTCTAGTAACTGGTAATCGTTGACTTGGAGCAATTTGACGAGTGCCAACAACGCCGCTTTGGAGGCGTCCCCGCAAAGATGAAACATGGATTCGGCGGCGAAGGTCTTTCCGATGGCGATCCCATAAAGCCCACCGCACAGGCTATGGAATCCATCTTTGGCATGGAATACTTCGATGGAGTGAGCGTATTCCAAGCGATGGAGCAACTTGAGCTGTTGCATAAGTTCGGGCGACAGCCAACGATCTCGCTTTCGAGTGCCGATCGTCGCACAGTGTTCCAGCACGGCATCGAAATGCTGATCCCATACGAAGCGAAATTGGCCCGAGCGAAGTTTTCGTCCCAGGCGATTCGGAAAACGAACGGCATCCAAGGGCAGAATCGCCCTAGGGTTAGGGCTGTACCAGCCCACGGACCATCGGCCTTGCCCGCTCCGCTGCGCGGATGCGCTCTGCGAGGGCCAAGGAAAAATTCCGTGTCGGTATGCGTCCAGTAATCGGTCGCTGTCCAGTCGATTGTCGATGGTCAACTGACCATAGGGTCCGGCTGAGTCTGGATGGGGGAAGTAGCGAGGGCCATGGCTCTTGCGATTAGGCATACGCATTGGCCAAGACTAAAGGCCTAGTATTAAGGATGCAGTGTATTGAAGATTCGGTCACCCGCATCGCCCAATCCCGGAACAATGAACTTATCGGCGTTTAATTCGGGATCAATGGCTGCCACGAAGATCCGCAGACTGGGAAACTCATTTTGGAGCCGCTCAACGCCCGGCCTGGAGGCGATGATGCTCAGCACGCGAATGTCAGGACAGCCCCAGCGCT
>JANSWS010000597.1 GCA_024743355.1 bacterium | reverse complement strand
GGCTGTCACACTGGCGTTTTGGACCGGGAAATCGTTGGTTCCAGGAATGGTACTGAAGTCGTAGTAGGCTTGGCCACCGACCGCCGTGTAGGTACCACGGGTGGTAGTGAAGGCAGGCACATTGGCGACCAGTCCGGCGGAGCCGAAATCGGGGCTGCCAACTTGCAGCACTTGGATCGCGTCGTTATTCGAATCGCTCTCCTCCTCGATCGTGTTGTCCGGATCCAAGACGACTCGGACCAACAAGTACGCATCTTCGATAGGCAGCGCAGGCTGACTGCCCGTACCGTTCCAAGTCAAGCTAACCGGGGCTTCAGAGCTCGCGGCAATCGAGCCAATCACGCTGCGACCGATCTCGACAAAGTCCTGAGTGCCTCCATCGTAAACTTGAACACTAACAACAACATTGGTCGCAGGAACATTTCCAGCGTTGGTCACATCAATCTCAAAGTTGACCGGATCTCCAACCTTAGGATTGATCGGATTGAAAAGCACATCCGAGGAGATCAAGGTCAGGTCGGCCTGAGGCGGCGGCTGGACGACGACGGTCAGGTTTCGGCTAGTAACACCTCCCTTTCCGTCATCGATGGTGATCACGGTGACAAAAGGCCCTTCGTTGGCATAGGTATGGGCCAATTGAAAATCCTTACCGTTGAGAACCAAGGGCTGGTTTCCAGAACCATCTCCGTAGTTCACCGTCCCAGTCCAGCTATCTGGATCCGGATCTGTGAATGAGCCTGCAAGTGTAAACTCAACGCCGATGACGGCAGTGATTGATGACGAAGTCAGTTCGATGGTTGGAGCAGTGTTCGGATCCTCCACCGTCAGGAACACCGAAGCTGTTGCCTGTAGATAATTGGTGGTCTCAGCGGCAGTAACGGTCAGCTCATTGACTCCGATATCGAGTACCGCGCCGAAATTCGGAGCGTATGTTAGTTCACCCGCCGCAGCTGGTCCCACGACGGACACCGTGGCATTCAATTGGGCCGCAGACAGCGGGGTGCCCTGAAGGATAGGATCAGGAGTAGACCAATTGATTGTCTGAGAGGCTTTCAAAATATTGATGAGGACCGATCCGCTGGCATCGTTGTAGTTGCCGGTTGTGTCGGTGAAAGTCCAATTGGCGGTACCGCCGGGTGCGTCAATAAAGCTGCCGTTCAATTCCAGTCCGGCGAGCGGTTCAGCGTTGACGCCTGTGACCGAACCGGTGGCACTGTGCTCCGTGCCGTCGTAGGTGACCGTTTTTCCGTTGACGACAATAGTTGCATCTGCCTTCTCGATCGTGAGCTGGCCGCTGGCAAAGTTCACGAGGTAATTGTCGCTGGTCAGACCGGCTGCTTCGATCGTGTATATTCCGGCGTCAATGGCACCCACGGCTGTACCGCTGAAAGTGAGAGTTCCGTCGGGCACGCTTGCGTCATCACTCCCAACAAATCCGGCGTAGCTGACGGTGAAATCACTAAGCGCAGCACCGTCGTAGGTCTTGGTGATGTCGTCCGCGGTCACCGTCACGGTGGCCGGCTCGACCGTCACGGTCGTCTGGTAGTCGGTGAAACCATCATCCTTATCAAAGATGCGGCCATAGACGGTGTGGGTGCCAACCGGCAGCTGAGCGGAAAACGAACTGGATGTATCTGCCTCCAGGTAGGCGTTGACCAACGCGTCGGTAGAAAGGCCAAAGCTGTAGCGGAATCCGGCCGCTGAGTCGGCGGGGGACGGATCCGTCGGATCGATCAAGCTGACCGTGGCGTCTTGCCCGAAAGTGAAGGTTCCAGCGCTTGAAATGGTCGCCGTCGGAGCGACGTTGTTCACTGTGACTTGGGATGTGACCGTCGCCTGATTGCCCGCCAAGTCGGTGACACGCAGCAAAACGTCGTGCGTGCCAGGACCATCCAGGCTGCTAAAGATCGGTGTAGTCCCCGTCACGAACTCGCCGCCGTCGATCGCCCAAGCCAAGCTTTGAATTCCGGACAGCGGGTCGCTCGACGCGCTACCGTCCGGCAGCACGTTGCTCCCTTCGTCCACCACAAACGGACCGCTGTAGGTCGGAATCGGCTCGGTCTTGTCGATCCTCACCTGCAGGCTCCGCGTTGCCTCGGCGTTGAGCGTGGCATCGACTGTATAGAAGGTAACCGTATAGATGCCCTCATCCACGAAAGACAGGCTGACTGAATCACCAAGCTCAGTCACAGGCATGCCGCCATTGATGGCATAAACGATTTGACTAACGCCTGATCCGCTTGGCTCATCAACCGCACTCAGCGTCAAGCTCACATCGCTGTTGTTCCAACCCGCGGCATTGGCGGGTGTTCTGGTCACCGACGTGACCGGTGCAATCGAGTCAGAAACTTGGAGTAATTGGCTGGCTTCATTGTTGTCTTCGTTCAGCTCGGCGATCGAGTTGCCCGGATCGATCTTGACCGTAATTGCACGCGGCCCCAATTCTGCAAACGAGGTGCTGAAAGAAACTTCCTGTGTTGCTCCCTGAGTCAAGCTGGGGATTGTTACTTGCTCAATCAAAGTCTCGGAATCAAAAACTTCGACCACGATATCCGTCGCATCGAGTTGCCCTAGGTTTGCAATCGTGGCCAGGATCGTGACCGATTCACCCGGGTTGGGATTGGCTGGCGAAAAGCTGAGACTCGCCGGAACGACTACCAGGTCGGGCAAGGGGTCGGCTGGAATGTCGCTGACATCCACGGTGGTGGTTGAAACGGCCGAAAAGGCTCCCGAGCTGAAAGCGGCTCGTACGCCGACGGTGAACGTTGCCGGGCCTGCAATTCCTTCGGCGGAGAAGCTGACACTTGCCCCCTGTTCATCGCCACGTTCGGCACTCACACCTGTTTCGCCGAAGATGCCGTCGCCGTCCAGATCCCACTCAAAGGCGAATGTGTCGCCACCCTGATCGGGGCTCGTGGGATCGATAGCTGTCAAGACAACATCGTTGTTATCCGTGCCGCCTGTATAGCTGATTTTGAATTGCGTGGCACCAATGGTGAAGGTCGCTCCCTCGGGAAGCCCAGCAAAAGCGCCGATGATCGCATCGCTGCCTGCGTTGTTAACGATTGTGAATGAATCACCCACGGTTGGTTCGAAACCGTCGGCCAAGGTGACATTCAGCGCTCCGGCCAGAGTCACGGTTCCCGTGACATCCAGTTGATCGAACGATGCCAGGCCGCCGATTTCGACTTCAAGAGCGCCGTCGGTTGGACTAATAGTTGCATCGAGTTGTACGCTACCCTCTTCGTCCACCGAGTAAGGACCACCGGCATCAAGCCTCGGGAACTGTTCGTAGTTTCCAGTGATTTGAATTGCCCCGAATGCGTCAGTCGACGCATTCGCTGCCAAGCGACCTTGCATTACGACACTGCCAGTAACGATGCCGAACCCCGAAAGCTCACCGCCCTGAATATCCAGGG
>JANSWS010000751.1 GCA_024743355.1 bacterium | reverse complement strand
GGTTGCGCGCGAGAGCCCGAACGGGATTAGGGGATTGTCAGTCGAAGGGATGGCCCAGGAGACAGAGAGATGCGGGGAGCCCATGCCAGACCATGTTTCCTTGCCAATCGGGACTGTTTGACCCAAAGCCCAACACCCCACCAGCGGCGCAAGTGTCGATCACCGGCTCTCGCCCCCCCCCCTGCCCTTCCCTGCGCAGAAATGCAGGGCCTTGCCGCGACGGGCTAGCGATACCGGAATATTCCTAACACGGTCCGCACCCAAAATCTGATTGCGATCTCGGGACGTTGTCGCTCAGCGAGCTGAAGATAATGCAGAAGGACGTCGCCAAGGCGATTGCCACATTCGAGGATCGGCACAAGGTGGAAGCCCGTGCCAAGGTGGAAGCGCTCGCCTAAGACCCCGGCTACTCGCTGGCCAAATTCGTGGGTACCGAGACGACTATCACGTGCGCGTCTGGCTCCGGTCAGATGAGGAACTTGAAGCCTGGACGGAACTGATAGACACGGCACCGACAGCAGATCAGATGAACGCCGTGGACTGAGTCATGGCAACGAATGAGCAAGGTCGTTACTCCTGCAAGTCGATGCCTGAGGGAGTTTTCCCTCGAGAATTCAAGGAAACTCGGGCCAAAGCGTCTTGCTAATCTGACATTGGCCGACCAATGGCGTGGCGAAGTAGAAATCCCCGTTCCGGTATCTGGTCATAGATGAGGAATGGAGGATGGACCTTCTGCTGCCAGGTTCTTCCGAACTCGATAGCACAGGCTGCGGGAGCGGCAGGAAAGACAAACAAGCCTACGTCCATCCCGTGCTGATCCTTGATCGAGTCGAACGTCTTTCCGACGAGCTCTCTAAAGCGGGATAGATCATCCTTGTTGCGAAGCTCAGACGCGCCCAGCCTGCTGCTCCGGATCTCCCAGAGTGAAACAGGTTCGTCAGGCAGCGCTTGAATCACACGATCATCTGCAATCCCGGCGGTCACTGAGAGTTTCAGCGCTACTTTCTTCGGACCGGGAGCCCCAGGGACGCAGGTAAACTCGAGAGGTTCACGATCGTTCGGCCAGGCCCAGCCCGGCGTTGGCTCCCTGTGCCTGCCGTAGACTGAAACGGCCGACAAATCTGAAAGCAGTCGACCAAGCTCCATAAGGACGGGCATGGGCGCGAAACCGAACACCGCGAGATGCTCGAGATCACCGTCTGCGAACCTTCCGTCGATCTCTCGCGCGATCTTCTTGCGAAGTGCGTCGATGACGACGGGGTAGTATTCGGGATCGCTGTCCTTTTGCGCGATGTCCCGGATCTTGACGTCGATGGGACGCCGGTCTGCTGGGGTAAACTCCGGCCTCATGGCCTCAATGCAGTCGCGGAGCGGAACGGCTGTCTCGTTGTCGCCGACCGCCGCGGCGATTCGAAGGATATGGGCAGGCGTTGCATTCGGGTTTGCGAGTAGGCGCTCGATCCGCTCCTCGTTGGCACGCTTCATCTCGCGCAAGACGTCCACGGTGTAGCGATCGATCTTGGCGGGATCGTCG
>JANSWS010000434.1 GCA_024743355.1 bacterium | reverse complement strand
CTGGAATGAATTAAATATGCCAAAGGGCTAGCATTCACGAGCCCAAGAAATTAACCGAAACTTAAGGCTTTGACGAGCGTGCTGGATTTTTCATTTTCCCTTAAGTCGGTATTACGGGACGTGTTGGGGCCATTGTAGCGTGTTGTGCAGGTCTCTGTCAGAACGTGTTGCGGTGGCAAGTGGGCGCATCACCGCGTGCTCTCCGTTTGCGCGACGATCGCCTCCGCCACTCGATAACCGCTCAAAATGGCTCCTTCCATGGTGGCCGGCCAGCCGGTTCGCGTCCAATCGCCTGCCAGCCACAAATTGGAATATTGGGTTCGCATATCAGCTCTCAATTGGTAGCTTCCACAAGCTGTGGAAAATACGGAGTTCGGATCGGTGACTACTTGGTATCTCAGCAATTGTGCGCTGCGAACCTCGGGGAAAACTTGACTCAAATCTTCGACGAGTTGTGTTTGGAGAGCCTGCTGCTGACCTTGTAATTGCCGCGAGGCGCTAATCACGATCTGATAATAAACCTCTTGCTTGGGCGGACATGAGTCGGGTTCATTGTTGGCCTTCGGTTGGGCCGCGTTAGCGGGCGAACCCTTCGGAAAAACCCATTGGCACAGGCGACCTACCACAGCTGCGTGTGGTGAGGGCAGCCAAGGACGATCCCACCAGCTGTGAATACCTGTAATGGGCGAGGCTTCCAACTGGGCGCAAGCCGGCGCCAGGGGCGGCTGATCTTCACCCTCGACCCTGAGCTTCAAACTGTTTACCTTGTGCCATGGAACTGCCACCACGACGTGGTCGGCTTGCAGTTCTTCACTACTGGTGCATACGCTAGCCGATGTCACACCAATGTCGATAGCTCTAGCTGCGGCCGAAAGTCGCACTTCCACGCCGGCGGCACGCAACTTTTGTTGAGCACGTTCATTGAACAGAATGTCAAGGGGCTGTTTGGGGACCAACAGATGAAATGCCCCCCGCTTACGTAGAAAGCCGTCCTGCAGGACTTTTCCCACTGCGGCCAAAGAAACACGCCGTGTTTCTTCCCCGAGGGCGCTGACAATGATGGTGGACCAGAAGCGATCGATGGCCGTTTGGGTCTGGCCATGATCGTGCAGCCACTGCAAGGCAGATATGCGATCCAATTCTTCAAAGTCGCGTTCCAGTCGCAAGCTGGCCATGGACAGCATTCCGCGGGCCACCGCTAGCCTGTCGCGAAAACGAAGTCCCGGCCACTTCCATAGCCAGTGTCCGATGTGCAGGGGCGCAGGTGTCCAGGGCAGCGCGGCCAAGCGAACATAGCGCCCATCGGGACCATAGAAGTGTAAGGTGCTCTGCTCCTCCCATGCGTCTTGCTCGCCAAGACTGCGAATCAAGCGTTGCAAGTTGTGGCAGCAGCCCATGCCCACGTGCTGGCAATAATCAATCGTCTCTTCGTTCTCCTCGCCGCTACCCGTGGCGAAGGATCCGGCTCTGCCCCCCAATCTGCGACGGGCTTCCAACAGCGTTACACGGAAGCCGTTTTCGGCCAGGGCTAAGGATGCGGCAGTTCCCGCCAGTCCACCGCCGATCACCACAACTCGGCACCGCTGCGAGGTTTTACTCCGGTTCGAGGATTTGTCGCGCTGCGAAGATTCCGAAGCAGCTTCGTCTTGCGACGTAGTTGTCCGCGCGCTCGCCGATGATGCTGACTCATGCGGGTTGGGGGCCATCAGATTGCACCGGGAAGCGGGAGTCTACGGTACAGGGCTGGGATAAAATGTGACGCCACGAGACTCAAACGGGTTTTTTGCGGCAGGGAGATCTTGCTGGCTTCCCACAATCGGCTTTTGTTTGCCAAGACCTGCAGCAGCAGAGAACGATAGCTTCGCCAGATCAAAGAAAACATGCGGCTGCTATCATCCGTCAAGGTCTCAATTGTCGGCCAGCCAAGTTGGTACTGCTCCAGCGCGATGTTACCGACATGCTGGATAACCGCCGGCCAATCCCCATCAGGCTTGCCCTGCAGCCAAGCCCTGGTCGATACCTGGTGTTGGGCCAACAGCGAACCAGGGATATAGATGCGGTGCATCCGCGCATCTTCGGCCACGTCACGCAAGATATTGGTCAGCTGGAAGGCCATGCCGCATTGAATTGCTGCCTGAATGGGAATGGTCTCGGAATTTCGCCAGATAAAGCTGCAAGCCAAGCCGACTGCCGAGGCGACATGGTAACAGTAATTCTGTAAATCCTGCCAGCTGTCAATCGATTGGTGATCGAGATCCATCGATACTCCCAGAACAATATCTTCCAGCAACTGTCTCGGGATTTGGAAACGCTGCAAACTATCGGCTAGCGCGGGCCAGAGAAGATCATAGGGCTGCAGCCGTTGCCAACTGTCGCTGCCGCTATGCTTGTCCGCCTGGGGACTGGAAGATGGAGAATTGGCAGTCGGTATCTGCGGCAGGTCCGCGAGGGGCGTAGGCTTCTGTGGCGGATAGGAGTCCAGCTTGGCAAGTTCCGAATAATCCAGCTCCATTTCCTGGGGCTGCTGCGGCAGTCGCTGTCGAACCAGTTGCTGCCATGCCTGGAGCAATGCACGTCGCGTATCGTCCCCCGCCTCGGATTGGCGATTGGGCTGGCTGGCCGTTGGGTCGGCGGTCGTCGGATCTTTCGGAATCGGAGGATCGCTCAGGTCATCACTGATTCGGGCAAAGGCATACAGCGCATACATCGCGTTGCGTCTGGGCGGGTTAAGCAGGCGGAACGAAGAGAAGAAGCTGCTCCCGCTGGTGCGACACACCTCGCGGCACCAAGCATAACTTTCTTGCAGATCACTCATGTTCGCCTCGCTGGGGAGCGGCCTCGAACGCGGTATGCACGTTTGTCCGCGAGCGGAGAAAGGGCAGTCCCAGAAGGCGAAGTTGAGATTGCGCGAATAGACTCAGTTTTTTTGCCTTGGAGACTTCGGGGCGTTGAGTCCACACGTCGTACTGGGCCTTCTTGATTTGCTGCAGTATGGCTAGTCCACCTCGCACGAAGAGATCGACGTCCGTTGCCAGCCAGCCTGGAATTTGATCGACCAGCTTCCAGCCTCGACGGAAGTAGTATTCGGTATCCTCGACCCATTCTTCAAGCATGGATTGGAGTTGTGGGGTGACACGGGCCGCAAGAATCATCGACTCGCAAACGCCATGTTTTTCCCAGCGCTGCTGCGGTGCGTAGATGCGTCCCATGGCCGCGTCGCGGGCCATGTCTTGGCAAAAGTTGGCCAAGTGCAGCCCGGTGCAGATGCTGTCGCTCAGTGGACCGGTTTCCGCGGAAAGCGAGTTTGCCAGCCCGAGCAGGATGCGTCCAACGGGATTGGCCGAGTAGCGGCAATACTCCGCCAACTCCAGGTCGCTTCGATAACGCTGCTGCCGTTGATCCTGACGGAATGCTCTGAGAAGATCGGTGAAGGGCTCAGTCGGCAAGTTTCTTTCGGAAATCGTATCGCTTAGAGCCAGCAACACCGGGTGGTTGACGGGAGCGGTTTGGCTGCGGAGAAATTCCTGCTCCCACCAATCTAGCAACTGCAGGCTGAGTTGCTCTCCGCCCACTTCGTCTGCCAAATCGTCAGACCATCTGCAGAAAGCGTAGATGTTGCAGAAATCCTGACGAAATCTTCGTGGCAATAGAAAACTCACCACGGTGAAATTTTCGTAATGCCGATGAGCCAGTTGGCGACAATATTCGCGGGCGAAGGCAAGATCGGGCGTTTCACCAGCGACTGCGACGGGTTGGAGGTTGGCAAACCCAGGCGAGTTGCGGTTTTCATCAGGCTGGCCATCGCTGCGCTCGCTGTCGGACCACACTTCCGAGGGTATGTAACGGCGCAATTCCGCGTGAAAAGTGGAGTTGCCGGTCGTCTCTGAAGCCGATTGCAGCATAATGATAGCTGGGTCCCGAAAACCTTTATTCTACGAGTCTTTCATGGAAATCATACTCGCTGCTCCCAGAGGATTCTGTGCGGGCGTCAACATGGCTGTTACGAGCTTGGATCTTGCCATCGAGCACTTTGGAACACCGATTTATGTTTATCATGAAATCGTGCACAACCAGTATGTAGTCAAGTCTTTTCAGGCTAAGGGAGCCGTTTTTGTCGATAGCCTCGAAGAAGTTCCCCGCGGAGCCACCGTGTTGTTTTCGGCTCATGGCGTCTCTCCAGAGATCCGTCGATTGGCCGTCGAACGGGGATTGTTCGCCATCGACGCGACTTGTCCGCTGGTGACCAAGGTGCATCTGGAAGCAATCAAGTATGCCAAGGCGGGTTATACCATCGTGCTGATCGGGCATGACGGACACGATGAAGTCATCGGCACCATGGGAGAGGCCCCGGAAGCGATTGTGTTGGTTGAGGACGAGCAGGCCGTGGATCGGCTGGACTTCATCGAGGGCAATAAGTTGGCCTACCTCACGCAAACGACGCTAAGTGTCGACGATGCGAATCGCATTATCGCCCGCCTCAAGGCGCGGTTCCCATGGATCGAGGGTCCCCCCAAAGAAGACATTTGTTACGCGACGCAGAATCGCCAGGAAGCGGTTCGTATCTTGTCCGACCAGGCGGATATCGTACTGGTGTTGGGTAGCCAGAATAGCAGTAACAGCCAGCGGCTGCGTGAACTCGGGCTCGAGCAAGGAAGAAATGCATTTTTGATCGACGGAACCGCGGACATCGATCCCAGCTGGTTTCAAGCGGATGATCGTGTACTGGTAACGGCTGGGGCGAGTGCGCCCGAGTCCGTGGTGAAGTCCACGGTGGATTGGCTTGTCGAAAGATTCGGTGCCACTGTTCGGGAAGAGGTCGTGCGCCAGGAGGAAGTCTACTTTCCGCTGCCCAAGCCCTTGCGGGCCATCGCTAAATCCAAACAGGCTGCCGGTAGCTGAGCCTTCGGACTAGTCTCCGACTTAGCCCGCATACCGGCTCGCGATTGGCATGGCCTTAACGTACAATCCGCGACGAGTTCTAAGTTTTCGTTCGCGTTACCGACTTGTATGCCATGGCTATACCGATCGACGATCTCAAGCGGCTTGCGAGCCAATGGAAGCACCGTCATCTGCTGGACCTGGAGAGCCTGAGTTCACAAGACATTGTAACTCTTCTGGATACGGCAGATATCTTCGTGCGTTTCTTAGGCATCGCACAGCCAGTCGATAAAAATCAAGGCCGCAAGCTGTCTTTGTTGAGCGGTCAAACGATTGCCAATTTGTTTTTTGAAAATAGTACGCGGACTCGAAATAGCTTTTCTCTGGCTGCCAAGCGTTTGGGTGCGGATACGATTGAGTTTTCGTCTTCCGGTTCTTCGGTTGCCAAAGGCGAGACCTTCATCGACACGGCAAAGACGATTGAGGCCATGGGTGTCGACGGTGTCGTTACACGGCACTCGACTCCCGGCACCTCGCATCTGCTGGCGGAACACCTGAAGTGTGCTGTCTTGAATGCCGGCGACGGCCCGCATGAACATCCAACTCAGGGCTTGCTCGATATCCTGACCATTCGCCAGCATCGTCAGGAGATTCGAGGACTTACCGTGGCCCTGGTCGGTGACATCGCTCACAGCCGTACGGCTCGATCCAATATCTGGGGCCTGAAAAAGCTGGGGGCCCACGTGATCGTCTGCGGACCGGCAACTCTGGTTTCCAAGCAATGGGAGCAGTTGGGAGTGGAAGTAGCCTATCGCTTAGACGATATCTTGCCGCGCTGTGACGTGCTGAATTTGCTCCGCATTCAATTTGAAAGACAGGCAACGCGTCCGTTTCCCTCTGTCCGCGAATACGCTCTGCTGTATGCCATGAACTCCGAGCGAATGCGATTGAGCAAGCCGGACATCTTGATCATGGCTCCAGGGCCGATCAATCGCGGAGTCGAAATTACGCCTGAAGTTGCGGATGGGCCCCATTCGGTGATTCTCGAGCAAGTCAGCAACGGTGTCGCCGTTCGCATGGCGGCCCTGTGGTTGCTGCTGAGCCATCGTCAGCAGCCCGCCTCCCAGCAGCCGACCTCGCATCCGTCATTGTCAAGTCCGGGAAATTCTACGGACTGAATCAATGTGGCGAACTCCAACCCATTTCGTCGAGATAGATAAAACGAATTGCGCATGGCAGAGAGCTACCTATTAGAGAATGGTCGCATTGTTGATCCCTCGCAGCAGGTTGATCGCCAGGGCAGGCTGCTGATTCACCAGGGCAAGATTGCGGCCTGGGATCCCAGCGATGATGATTTGCCTGATTGTGTACGAGTGGACTGTAGCGGCTGCATTCTCGCTCCGGGACTTGTCGATCTGGCAACTGAGCTCGGTGAGCCAGGGCTGGAAGAAGATGAAACCATCGAATCGGGCACGCTGGCTGCCTTAGCGGGCGGTTTTACATCCATCGCGTGTTCGGCGTCCACTGATCCGCCCATCGACACGCCCGCCGCGGTTGAGTTCGTGAGGCAAAAGGCAGCCCGTGCGAATCGTTGTCGTGTGCATGTAATCGGGTGCGT
>JANSWS010000121.1 GCA_024743355.1 bacterium | reverse complement strand
TGGTCGACAATCCGATCGGCACCACTCGGATACTCAACGCTGGCGGTCATGTGGTTGAAGGCGGGCTGGGCGGGGCGGTACTGGCCGAAGATGCGAATGGGATTGTTCGCAGCAACCGTTTGATTCTGGAAGCTGCTGGGAGTGTGGGGACTCTTGCGAACGCGCAATCATTCACGGGCGGTGTCTCTCTAGGTTTGCCCTCAGGCAGTTACCAAAACTATGTATTCCCGGAGGACGTGAATGTCGATGGCGTAGTGGCTCCAATCGATGCGCTCATGGTCATCAATGAACTTAATGCGGGAGCATTCCGAACATCTGCCTCCCCAACCTCCGGACTCCAGGCCGTCGTAGGCAAGCCGAAATTGATGGATGTAAACGGAGATGCGGTCGTCTCTCCGATCGACGCGCTCTATGTTATTAACCATCTCAATTCGAATACGAGGACGGGAAGTGGCTTGTCGGCGGAACAGCGACTGAAGACTCTCGAGACCGCAGTAAAGTCCGGCAAGCTTCCCGAGTTCATCAGCCAGGACGATGCACGTGAATTGATTGAAACGCTTGCTCTCGGAGGCCGACCGGAGCACGGGGTGTTTACAGAACAGGGTAAGCTGCGAAGTTTTGGAGGCGATTCCAAGCAAGCCAGTCAATCAGCCATGAATTACTACTTCTCCGGAACTGGGGCCGCCGCTCAATTCAGTGCGATTACATCACCCGATCGCCTGAATGTGGATCTAGTGAGGACACCGGGGATGGCAACTGCGTTAGAAGTTGATGCAGGCGGTAGCATCTACCTCAATTTGACCGGACGTTTGCGAGATACGGATGCAAATCAAAACACCTTCGATATTACCAACTTGACGTCAACCGCCGACGTGGATGTCTTGCTGCAGCCAGCCCTCCAGGAAACGGATGCTCTGGGTGGTACCTTGGCTGGGGTTGCGTTCACGGTCTCTCAGACGCAGGCCAGCGGTTCGGACTTTATCAGTGGAACCTACTACACATTCTTCACGCCCGATGGTGAGGTTGCGGATCGAGCACTTCTAGACCCGCGCGTCTTTGTCGACACGACAACGGGCAATGACCTGAACGCGCTTTATGACTTTGCGGAGATTGCTGGAAACAATCTCAAGGTTTTTGCGGCGGATCCAGCAGCCAGTCAAACACAGGTTGATATTGAGGCAGATACGGATGTTGCATTCGACGGTCAGATTGATGTTTTGACCAATGGCAATATTGTGCTGACGGAAATCGTTGGTGATCTGCGCATCAATGACATTACTTCCAACGCGGGTGATGTTTTCTTGACTACCACGGATGTGGACGCGGATATTTACGCGTTGTCCGGTCTCGATTCGTCAACGGCTTACGTATCTGGTAATAGCATTCATTTAGACGCAACTGGTTTCATCGGAGCGACCGGTGATCATCTTGAGATCAACTCGAATTTGGTCGCGGCCAATCCGCTTAGCGGTTTGGTCTACGCTGAGGCGAATCAAGGTATCTACTTGGTGGAGACTGTTGGCGATTTGAATGTGGATGGCGTTGCTTCGCGATATGGGGATGTTGCTTTAGAAACTCTTGGTGGCTCAATCTTAGACGGAAAGGTCGAATCTGGTGGCGATCTTGCGGATGTGCAAGGTCGGGATATTGATCTCATCGCGAAGTTTGGAGGAATTGGCGATTCGAGCAACGATCTGGAGGTTTTCGGAGCGGGCATTGAGCAAGATGTGGACTCCTCATTGAGGATTCTAGCCATGGCTCCGAGTTCTGGCCGGCTGGTTGTAGACGCCGAAGGCTCCGTGTTTGTGAAGGAGATCGACGCGGCCTTAAACGTAGCGTCCGTGGTGACAACGACGGGCGACATTCGGCTAACTGTGCTGGACACTTCCACCATTAATGATCCTCTCGATGGCGTGTATTCCGAAGATCTTGTGTTGAGTGCCGCGGCGACCTCCACGCTTCGAGGTGTGGCCATTGTTGGCAACTCTGTGGAGACCGCAAATGGCAATGTGACGTTGATTGCCGGGGATGATGTCTACATTCCGAATGGGACCCGCGTGGAAGCAAGTTTTGCAAACGGAAACGCGGCTACCATTACGATCGCCGGGGACATTGACGGTCTGCCAGTCGCCGATGGTGGCATGGACAACGAGAAAGATCCCTTCACAGGCAGTACTATGGAGTTGGAGGGAACCATCCTTGCCGAGCAATTGATTGTTCAGGGAGGACCGGAAAGTGATTTCATACAGATTCTAGGCACGGGCGGCATAAATCCCAGTGGAATGACGACACTGCGGGGCTTAGCGGGGGATGATCGCTTCTTCGTCCAGTCCATCTCGGGCACGACGACCATCGAGGGCGGGGCGGGTGAAGATCGCTATTACGTAAATAGCCAAGCATCGAAGACAGCTTTCTCGCCAAGCGGTTCATTTGATCTGCTGGAAAACAATCCCGGTGATCCGTTTGAGGCCATGACGGGAACGCTGGAATGGATTCGCGGGGAACTGACGATTGATACGGGAGTGGAAGCTGTCGGGCAAACAGAACGTGATGTTCTGCGTGTTGGGACTGGGGGAAGCACGAGCGCCGTGAGTGGCTACCTGGAAATTGATGCGACTACGGGATTCGACACGATCCACGGACTGGGTTTGGGAAGCGGTGGAACGATCAGCTTCTACACACCGACTGAATTCACCAGTAGTGGAGGCCCTGAGCCGACCTTCGATAGTGCTTTCTTGATGGTTGGGCTATCCGACTTTGATGATACCTTCCAGATCAAGGGCGTGACAGATAACCATGCCGCTTATGTGTTTGGGCGAAATGGCGATGACACGCTGAATGCAGGCAATGATCAGAACTCTCTGGCTGACATCAGTGGTATCGCGGCATTCTACGGTGATAGTGGCGCGGACGATGTACTCAACATTTACGGGGATGCATCCGCTGGCTTGGATCCCGTGACAGGAAATGATCCTGACCAACTTACCGGGATCGGCGTTACGGGCTTGGAGATGGGACGCAGCGCGCGAGCCTTATTGAGCGTGCATAACGGAACTTTCGGGGCGGGGTACGATGAGACGCTGAACGACTATCCCGCTGCTATTTATTACGCAGAGCGGACTACGGTGCTGAACAGCTCGGATAGTTTCTCCACAAGCGTCGAATCGGTAAATCTTTTGCTGGGAGCGAGCGACGATTCATTGCTCATTGACAGCGTTAACGACTATACAACGACGAATGTTCGAGCTGGCGATGGCGACGACACGCTAACCGTGGGGTCTTCGCGAACGGGACTGAATCCAGATTCAACACGTCGCGTGGATTTCGTGTTCGGGTCTCTGAACCTTCATGGTGACGGTGGTTCGAATACGATTATCGTGGATGATTCAGGTGAAGATGATGCCAATACTGGTACCTACGATGGAAACTCGGTGCTAGGTCTCGACATGCCTGCTACAGGTTCCATCAACTTGAACTCCGCCGTTACGGTTCAAGTCAAGCTGGGGGCACAGAATGATACGTTCTACGTGCCTACAACCAACAACGCGGTGGTCACGACCCTCCAGACGGGCGGTGGATTTGACACTGTTTACGTAGGAACTACGAAAGGAAATGAAGCCGCTGGAGATTTGAGTCGAATTCACGGAGATTTCGTGATTGAGGGTCAGGGCCCCCGGGCACAGGATCTGGTTTACTTTAACGACCAGAGCTCAACTGGGAATCACACCTTCAGAGTATCCAACTTCGAGTATTCAACTCGTTTGGCCTTAAGTGCAAGCGATATAGAGGTGCGGGGCCGTTCAGGTTCTCCCGACTCTGAAAACGTAAGAATTGCATTCACGCTTGAGAGTGGTGTACCCGCGGATAAGCCACGGGCTAGCATCGACAGTGGTCGCAAAATAATGACCATCCGCGTAAATGACAAGAACCCCACCAATGTACAGGACATCCTCGGCGCCATACGGACATTGTCAGGCTGGTGGGCCGAAAGTCGGAGTCCGTCCGCCCAATTCGACCCATCGGTCGATTTTTCGGTCACGGGCACTACCAAGCAAGATACAGAGACGCTCATTGATGGGCGTCTCTGGCCCGTGGATACGACGTTGGTTACCCGTGATGGGATGGCCACCGTAAGCTACCGAAGTGCGGAAACGGTAGTTTTGAATGCGGGACAGGGACAAGATGAGATTCGGATCGATGCGACGCATCGTGAACAGAGTCCCGATGGTGGAAAGAATTCGACGTTTACCGTCAACGGTGGGTTGGGGGACGACAGTGTTTTGCTGGGAAGCCTTCAGAAGAACGGCAAATACAATCTGGACTTGTTTGCCATCAGCTTAAATTCACCCCCGCTGAATACGGAGGTGCGTGGCATTCCGGTAATCGTCAACGGCCAAGATGGCGATGATCAAGTGCACTTTCTCGATACCGCCACCACCCAAGACGGAACCTTGTTGGGATTCGCCGAGCGTAGTTTTGACGAAATATTTCCGGCGCCACCTGAGGTCAAGCCAGTCGGCGTCTTGAGTCTGGACGGTGGCGACATTGTCGTCACCGCAGCGACGATCGATCAAAAGTTCAATCAAGTGGAGATCAGCTTTGTTTTGGATGCCAGTGTCGCATCGGGAAGCGAGTATGCGGACTTTGACGCGAATGCCAAGAAACTTGAAATTCACGTGAATGATACAGCTTTGATTGATCATGCTGACATCGTAGCGGCCATCAGTTCGCTGGCAGACTTCACCGCCGAAGCTTCATTCCCAACGGCAGCCTTCGATCCGGCAGTGGAAGGGGGAGAAACGGCGACAACTACCGACAGTCCGCAGTCGTTTGAGGATCTTTACCTAGGTATCTTTGGTGAGGATCCATCCTCACCATCCTTCAGCACGATCATCCTCGATCGCGGTGAAAACGTTGAGCCAGAACCCTTGAACATTTATGCTCGTCGGACGGAGTTGGTAGAAGTCTCTCTGGGCGGCGGGGATGACGTGGTTCAGCTATTTGGCGGAACCTACAGTTCAGACTTCAAGGTGAATGGAGGAGGCGGGGATGATACTTTCAATATTGGAAACGACGTCGATGACCAATCCGGCAGTGTAACGCCTGTTGACCTTCAAGGCGGTACAGTCAGTTTCTACGGACAGGCGGGCAATGACATCGTCTATAACGACTTTGAAGCTGGAGTGCCAGGAACGGCACTGAATGTCTTCTTCGATGGTGGTTCTAACTCGACGACGCTGGATGCAAACGGCGACTTGGTCACCGGAGACCAATTCCGGATCGCCGGGGATGGTTTGACAACCGGTGGAAAATATTTTCCCAACGCCAGTCATTCTGCCTTTACCAGCGGCTCTTCTCGTTATGGCACTTTGTCGGTAGGTGGCAATTCATTTGCCGTCACAGGCGTTGAGCCGCTGATCGTGCATGGTCTGCCAGATTTCGAAGTTGTCGCTCCAATCGATCAGGCCGCGGATCTGAATCTGAAGTCCAAAGCGGTAGCCGACCTGAACCTGACCAATCTGGTTCTGCAAGTGGTTACGGTGGACGGCGTTGTCACCTGGAGGCAACAAGATGAGTTGGAATATGAGGATGCGGCAGAGCCAAAGTTCGTTGGGAAAGTCTTGAGTGCTGATGGCAATCGAGTTGCCGTCGGTGCGGATTTGGAGGGAGCGACTTATGGAACAGTTTATATTTACGACTTGGTTGGCGGCAAATGGCAGGAGTCTGCCAAACTCTATCCCAGCGACCTGATCCCCGGCACAGCAAACCCCTTAGGGGAAATGTTCGGAGCTGCTGTTTCACTCAAGGGCGATAACGTCTTTATCGGGGCACCGGGGGATGACGGCAATGCCAACAATCAAGGGGCCGTGTATTGGTTTCAACGCGATAGTTTGGGAGCCTGGCAGCCAAAGCAAAAGATTGTTCCGCTAACCAGTTCCGGAAGTCTGGCCTTTGGGCGATCTGTGTCCTTCGATGGAGGCACGCTAGTAGTTGGCTCGCCCGGAATGGGCGGTAACGACGACTATGATCGGGCATTCCTGTTTGGTTTGACCAACGGCTTATGGTCTGAGAAACAGAGTCTTTCCGGTACCTCGGGCAGTGATTTTGGTCGCAGCGTTGCTATCAGTGGAAGCTATCTTACGATCGGAATGCCAAACTCGAGTGAGGACCGAATCTTCGCTGGCGCGGTGGCGATCTATAAACAAGACAATAAGGGGATGTGGTCCGGGCCCGAATATTTATTCGCTTCCGATCCTGAATCATATGAGAACTTTGGTCACTCGGTTGCGATTCAGACCTATGCGGCGGGCACCGCTAAGGCAGTAGTGCAGGTCGTAGCCGGAGCACCTTTATGGAACGGCATCCAGAATAGTGCGACGGACCAGGGCAGGGCATTCATTTTTGAGAATGAGGGCAACGGCTGGCAACGTACGGCTAGGCTGACAGCTAATGGCGGTCTGCCAGAAACAGATGCAAGCTTAGGCGACCTGAGTCTGAATAAGTTTGGAAGTTCGGTTTCCATACGCGGTAATTATGTGGCAGTGGGGGCACCCGAGTTCGACAGTGGAAAAGGCGCGGCATATGTCTTCTATTATTTGGAAGATGAAGGGTCTGGAAATGGTAGCAGTTGGATTCGCTCGACAGGTGGGCAGGGCAGCGGCCAACTGCAAACAGCGACTCCGGAAAGCGGTGAGAATTTCGGTCAAGCGGTCGCGCTGGACGGTGCGAATTTGATAGTCGGCATTCCCGGCTACAACGACCGCGATGCGAATGACGTCATTTTGCGTGGCGGTGACACAGGAGCGTTTGCAACGTTTTCGACGGATGCTGTTGTGCCCAGTGAGACCTTGGCAGTGCTGCGTGCAGAGAAGATCGAGAGCCCACTCGCCAGCGACAGCTTCTCTGAGAACAGCCTCTACGATCCAGTGACCCGGACGCTGTTTGTTTCCGATGTGGATAAGAGCACAGTACACACCTATGTGAATGAGGGGATTTACTGGAGGCCAGCCCAAACAATTAACCCGATTGGCACCATCGAATTTGGTTACTCGATGGATCTGGATGACGGGCGGCTGGTGATTGGTGACCCCGGTGCCAATCGCGTTTACTACTATCAATTCGACAGCGTTGAGGAGAAGTGGGAGAATCAGGGATCTCACATTAACGGCAACAGTTATGGCAAAGGTCGATTTGGTTCGGCAGTCGCCATTGACGGGACCAAACTCGTAATCGGGGCGGAGGATGCCTCGCTCCGATATTATTCAGAGGGGCAGGCGAGTCCGAATTACCGCCTCGATTTGGGACAGACGGGTGTCGTACATGCCTTCACCCTGGATATCGCCAGTAACGTATGGAACCGCAGTAAGGTGTTAATGCCAGAGCGCGCTGACTTGCCCTATGACACCTCTATTTTCTTCGATCCCGCTGGCTGGAATCAAGTTGTCATTGACAAGAAGAGTGGTGGGACCCGAACGCTGGGAATAGGTGTCCACTCTTTTGATCGCGATGAATTTAAGATTGGCGACAATATGACTCTGGCGCCCAGGTTGGGCGTGCTGATTTCAGATATCTATGGTGATAACGCTTGGGCCTATCGGACAAGTGGATCTGGCTTTGAAGACGAAGACACAGGAAAATACATTGACAACGACGATGTCGCTCGTGTGGTCGTTGGCACCTTGGAAGAGTACACCACCGCTCGTGTATTAATCGATAGTACCTGGTACGAATACAGTACGGGTTCCCATGAACTGCCCAATGGTAACGTCAAAAAAATCGAAGTTCCATCCAATACGATTGGCGCCATTGCGTCTAACAACGGAATTGGGTGGTTTGCGTCTCGATCGAGCACAGGCACCAACGACTTCAGTACGAATGGTTACGAGTCTAAGAACGGCGATACGTTGTTCGTTGTACTCAGCAAGGAAACGATTAAGGACATCGATGAACTCGAGTATGCGGACCTGCAGGGATCAAAATGGGGTGCAAGCCTGGATATCGTGGGAAACCAAGTGTTTGTGGGCGCACCCGGTGAAGATTTGGTTGCGGCCTATGATCTGACCGACGCGAGCGAATCGCATTGGACCCTTCAGGTTCGGGATGGCAGCAGCAACGACATCCAGGAATCCCCCTTGCGTCCCTTTGCCTACGCAGACAAAGACGGAGGAAACGACCGAGGCATTGAAATTCAGGCACTCGACTCTAATTCTTTCTACGCTGGAATTCCCGGCAACAACACGGTCGGTGCCTACGAAGCAAGCTCTAATTCTCTGACGGTAACCACATTTAGTGCTCCGCTGGCCGACGAGCGATTCGGCGATCGTAACACGATCAGCATCCAAGGTGACCAGATGATGATTGGAGCACCGGATGCTAACTCGGGCGCCGGGGTTGCCTATCTCTACGATGTGGATGCCAACTACCTTGATCTGCAGTTGAAGCCGTTTCGAAAGAATTCGACTACGAATACGATGGAAAACGACCCTTCGGAAAATCGTCGCTTCGGCGTGGGAGGATCGCCGATCACCGAAGGCTTGTATGTCGTTGGGTCCGATGTGCAGCTTACCGATACTGCCAACAAGCCCATCGATCTTGATGCCACGCTTTACACGTTCCGCCGTCGCGGACCGAGGTGGACTCCCGGGCTGAGCAGCGGCGGTAACTCGCCCGTTTTAACGCAGCCGAAGGCTTTACCGACTGCGAAAATCGGAACCGACGTGGATGTGGATGGAAATACGGCCATCGTGGGTGCCCGTGACTACGATAATCGCGGCGCGGCGATCGTTTACAAGACCATCGACGGCTCCGATCGATGGACACCTGAAGCCTTGCTGAGACCGGCTGCGGCAAGCCTGGGAGATCTATTTGGATCTAGCGTTGCTATTGATGGTGATACGGCTGTGGTGGGTGCTCCGGCTGCCAAGGCCGGTGTGGGGGCAGTTTACGTTTTTCAAAGAACGAACGGGAATTGGACTCAGCAAGCTGAATTGGTAGGCACCGGTACGGGAGGATTCGGTTCGGCCGTGGAACTGTCCGAGGATACCATCTTGGTTGGATCCTCTACGGAAAATGCTTTGTTCGTCTTTGAAATCGCATCTGGGAAATGGACGGCATCTCAGCAGTTGAATTTGACGGATCCGCTCCAGTCGTTGGACGCCGATGGGGCAACCTTAGCCGTCGGTATTCCCGACAGTAGCCAGGTAGGTATTTATGAACGTGTTATCGATCAGCAAGGCTTCGAGTACTGGAGTCTCGCAGACACATTGCACCAGTCTGATGTTGCAAATTTATCCGGCGATTTTGGATATGACGTTGCGATCAGTGGCGACGTGCTTCTAGTTGCATCACCGCAGTTCGGCTCGGGCGCGGATAAGGTGCTTGTCTATAACCAGAATAGCGGGAGTTGGGCATACGACTCAAACTTGCCATTTCCAGACCAGTTGAAGGGTGGCGACGAATTTGGAAGCTCAATTGGCCTGGACGGAGATAAGGCGGTCGTCGGTGCACCCAAGCACGATCGCAATACCTCGGTCACCGACGCAAACGACGGCGACGCGTTTACTTACGAATTCCGCAATGGAGTTTGGCAGGTTACCGACAATTTGCCGGGTTCCGATGCCGAACTTGATGACCTGTCCGGAAGTTCGGTGGCGATCAGCGGTGATACAGTCGTGGTAGGGGCTCCACAGTTTGGCGGGCGTCGTGATGAGAATATCGATACTCAAGGTGCCGGGTATGCCTGGATTCGCCAGGTTTCTGATCCGGTAAATGTGCTTACCTTGGCGGAGCAAACCACCTTGATCGCTGGAGCGCAATCCAATGTACTTCGTGGCCAGATCGACGGAACGCTGGTGCCCGATTTCCATTTCTTTGATATCCCGGATGTCACCGTTCAACTGGGGGACCAAGATGATCGGTTCGAGATTTCGGAAGATGGCCTGACCGCCTACGGCATGTCCAACTTCACCTTGAATACTGGAAGCGGTGACGACGAAGTCATCACGAATTCGGAGAAACTTGTGCCTCCCCAGGTCGGAAAGTTTCTACCTTTTGGTGATTTTACTGGCACAGCCGACGGTGACGCGATTCCTGACGACGCAGACTATGGATACGACGAGATTGAAGGTGCTTTTCTACTGAACGGCGAAGCGGGCAACGACACGCTGAAAATCAGAGGCGACTTCGACTGGACTCTAGCGACGGACGCTCTCAAGGTAGCTGATACGCAGTTAGCGGACCTTTCAGCATTTGAGATCGCAGAACTGCACGGCGGCGACAGCGAGAACGAGCTGAGCATCGAGAGCTGGAATGGTACAGCCACTGTCGATGGGAAAGGTGGATCGGATCAGATCAACATCTTTCTCGCGGACGTTTCCCAGGTACAGGTTGACGACAGCGACGGCAGTGACGACCAGCTAGACATTTTCGGCTCTACTGTCGACGAGACTTTGGTCGTAGAACTCACGCAGGTCAAGCTTGATCTAAACAGTGTTGGCTACTCGGGTGTGGAAGGTCTGAACCTGTACACCCTGGGCGGCGAAGACCAACTGAATTTGGTGGACACGACTGCTCTGGCCGTTTTACTGGACGGGGGTAGCAACGCGGATCGTTACAACGTTATCGATCCGGATCCGGGTAAAAGCACCTCGGTTACCGTCCACGACAGCGGTCCTCTCCCGGAACTGGGCGGGGGCGATGACACGCTAGGACTTCCGACGGGCGCTACGCACACGGTCGATGTGCCGTTCAGCGTAGGTCAAAAGACAGTTGTTTACGACAATACCATTGAGCTGTTTGGAGTGGCCAACGTCGCGCCTGTGCTCCACTTGGATCTCACCATGGACGCGAACCGAGTCGTGATGGACGGCAACGACTTGTGGATCGATGACGTGTTCTACGATATCACCGTGGTCACAGAGTTGACCATGGATGCTCTGGAGGGTGACGACGAGTTCATCATCCTGAGTGTTAAACCGGACTTAGCCGTTCTCGAATTCAATGGAAACATAGGCGCAGATAGCGTGCATGTCGATGCGGGCACTGCCAATACTTGGAATTTGACCGGCCGCAACCAAGGTAATGTAGCAGGCGAGATTGAATTCGACTTTGAAGGAATGGAGACTTTGATCGGCGGCAATGCTGACGACGCATTCGTTTTCGGGGATGACACGGCTGAAGTCGACGGGAACATCGTCGGTGGAAACGGCAAAAATACACTGGACTATTCCAACTTAATGTCGGGCGCTACCGTCAATTTGCAAAATGGAAGCGGCAACCAAATCGGCGGTACATTCTTTGAAATCAATGATCTGATTGGCACGTCAACGTCCGATACGCTGATCGGTCCTGATCGAACGAGCGACTGGATTATCAGTGGCACCAACTCCGGGCAGATAATGAATGTGGTCAGCTTTTTGGGTTTCGAAAATCTGACCGGTGGAGCCCGCAGCGACGATTTCGATCTGCAAGAGAGCGGAAATATCACCGGAGTGATCGATGGCGGGCTAGGCACGAACACTTTGCTACTCTCGATGGGCAGTCAGGCCGACGACGTCCAGCTGATGGCCGGAGTGGTGGAGCGGAATGGAATCGCAACTATCTATGCATCCATCAGTAAAGTGGTCGTAAGCGGCCAGGCTGGAAATGACCTGGTCACTGTCACTCTCGCGGCGAGCGGTCTACCCTCTGTTATTGAAGTGATTGGCGATAATGCATCCCACGATTCCCTTATCGTAAATGGTACAAGCGGATCCGACACGATTACGGTTGTCGACGATCAACTGAGCGCATTTACCACCACAATCTCCATGGTAGAGGTGGTTAACCTGAGTGTGTTTACTGGCGATGGTGAGGATTCGGTCGAAATTAGCGGCGTGGGTGTCAGCGGCGTTACCACGGTCGATGTTGAAGAAGGAAACGATGAAGTCTATATCTCTTATCCCCTTTCAACCGGCAGCTTGTTCATCGAAGGCGGCGGCGGCACCGACGATCGATTGCTAGTAGCTACTGCTGACTTGAATGACACCATCGAGCTAGACTCCAATTCGATCCAGGTCGAAAGCGACAACTTGTTGCACACGACCACCGGATTCGTGGGCTTCGAGTTATTGGAAATAGACACCGAAGGCGGTGCAGATAAAGTTGTCATTAGTGACACACATCTGGGCTCTACCGAGATTCGCACACAGAGTGGGAGCGATGAGGTCACCATTGCTGGAAGTTCAGGATTCCTGACCGTCGACACGGGCGCAGGCCGCGACCAGGTTAATGTCCAAGCTATCGCAAGCACGACCGAAGTTATCCTGGGTCGCAATAATGATTCAATCTATGTGTCCAGCGATGCTCCTGCCAATATGGGCACCCTGGCTGGGATCCAGGGGCTATTGAAAGTCGATGGCGGCGGAAACTCGGATCAGATGTTTGTGAGTGATGCTGGGAACACATCCGAATCAGCTGGTGTCCTGAGCCCAAGCATGCTGACAGGATTGGGCATGCCGTATGGCATCGACTTTGTTTTGTTTGAAAATCTGGAATTGACCCTAGGAGCGGGGCAGGATGACCTGACGGTCAATGGAACCCACACGGGTATGACGTCCATTTCTACACAGGCAGGCGACGACTTTCTCACGATAAATGGAGTTGGCGGGGAAACCACGATCCATACCGGCAGTGGGTCCGATGAAATCCAGGCAAACCTGTCGAGTGGACTTGAGTTGCCGGCGGAAATTGAACGTACTTCCAACAACTATGAGCCATTCGTGGGGCTTCTTTCGATCGATGGAGGCGGGACCGAGGGCGAAGTCGATACGCTTGAGGTTACCTCGACACATGGCGAGCAGGATTCCGGATTACTTACCGGAACCCTGCTTATCGGATTCGGAATGGGCGAAGGTATCAGCTACGTTGGCTTGGAGCAGTTGGAACTCGACCTAAGCGACGCAGTTAACAACTTGACAATCGCCAACACACACCTTGGCAATACAAATCTCAACACAAATGCCGGGGATGATCTCGTCACACTTGAAGCCAACGGTGGTCCTACCACGATCACTACTGGTGCGGGTGAAGATTCTGTATTCGTCAAAACCATCGATGCTACAACCTTGGTTTATCTGGGGGATGATGACGATTGGCTCGAGGTCGGCGACATGTCCCTTAGTGCTGACGGCGACAATGCGGCCATGGGCATAGTCAATGGCATTCAAGCGATTTTGGAAGTACATGGTCAGGGGGCAAGCGACGTGCTGCGTATTGACGACAGTGCGGACCAACTTGGCAACTCAGGCCAATTGACAGCGAACTTCATCGGTGGATTAGGAACTAGCGAAGGAATCACCTACACAGGCTTTGAGGATCTGACCATCGCTCTAGGCTCCGGTAACGACAAGTTCGACATTCTGGCAACCCATTATGAAAGCACATTTGTTCATGCAGCTGCGGGAATTGATGAGCTGAATATTCAAGCCGTCTCTGGACCAACAGTTGTTGATGCGGGTGAACAAGACGATGTCTTCAATGTTGGCAGCCTGTCTCCCACCATTGGTGGTGGTACTCTAAACAACCTGGCCGCGTCGCTGATGCTGGACGGTGGTGATGGCAACGATACTCTCAACGCTGACGATACGGGAGAGAGTCAGGCTGACGCTGGATTCTTAAGTGAGAATACTATTGGTGGCTTTGGCTCCCAAGGCATTAACTATGCCGACCTGGAGGGCTTGGAACTTTCACTCGGTAGCGGTGGGAATTCAGTCGAGATCACGGGCAGCATGCGACGCGACGATTTTCGGACGCTCAGCATCATCAACACGGGTGCCGGCAGTGACACGGTGAGTGCCTTGGTTGACGGTGAATCACACGGCCCCCTGGCCGTCAACCTTGAGTCAGGAGATGACCTGCTCGACGCCACTGGCAGTACTCTTGGACTGTTCATATTCGGCGGATTGGGCAAGGACTCCATCTTCGCTGGCGCTATGAACGATGTTGTCTTTGGGGACCGAGGACTGATCGAGTACTTCGCGGCTGACAATATGCTCACGACGCGGTTGGGACTTGGTTTGAGCGAGCGCAATAGTGATCCTGCAAGTCCATTGTTTGTGCCGCCGAAGTTGACGGATGGTGGGAACGGAGGATTCTCAAGTGCCGTTCGGGACAGCGACCAAGGTGGCGACGATCTCGTGATCGGCTCTTCGGGTGACGATCTTATCTTCGGTGGACCAGGCATGGATTTTCTGCTCGGCGGAAGTGCGTCGAGTGACGGTCCAGACGGTAGCGACATTATTCACGGTGGTTCTGGAAAAGACGCAATCCTGGGCGACAACGGCTTCTATGTGTTGGATGTGGCCGGTACGTTGGTCGAATTTGGTTCGAGCGATCCGCTGTTGGGCGGCGATGACGTTTTGTTCGGCGAAGGTGATGAAGACATTGTCTTTGGTGGACATGGAAGTGATGAGATTCATGGTGGCGATGCTCATGATGTGCTTTTGGGCGACCATGGCAAATGGGTGTGGGATACTACGGCAGATACATTGCCGACGATTGAATCGATCTTTATTTCGGCTGGGGACGGTGGAGGGGATGATGTCGTTTACGGTGACGCAGGCGACGATTTTCTGATTGGCCAACAGGGTGAGGACCAGCTTTTTGGCGGTAGTGGCCAAGATGATCTGACCGGCGGACATAATGTGCCCTTTGGGGCAGACGGAGGCGATCTGCTAGATGGTGGCGATGATGCGGACGTTCTCTTGGGCGACAATGGCCAGATTCTGAGAACGCCTTTGGCGTGGGAGGAGTATGCGTGGGCCACTTATCCAGAGCCCTTCCCAGATGTGATCCGTGAGTTGGTTACTTTTGATGAACTCGATGGCGCGGGTGGCGACGATGATTTGAGCGGTGGGGCGGGTATGGATTTACTCTACGCTCAGATTGGGAATGACATCGCGGATGGGAACGAAGACGATGACGAGATCGTTGGGGGGGCTGGGAACGATGAATTGATGGGAGGCTCTGGGAACGACGTACTGTTGGGGGATCGCGGACAGATTTTGCGGGCCTACGATCAGGCTGGAAGTCCCCGCTTGACTCCCGCCGGTGGATGGCAAAGAGAGATTGTTCTAGAGCATTCCGCCACTGTCACCGCAATCATCGACATGGACACTACGCCGTTGCGTTCCGATTTTTCTTTGGCCTCAGCCTTGCAGAATGCGGATCTATTACTGCTGACTGCGGCATTCGACAGTGCTGGAAATCGCTATCAGAACACCGATAACAGCGCCTGGGATACAGACATCTTGCTGCTGGATATCGCTGAATCCGGCGATGACCGTTTGGCGGGCGGCGACGGTGACGACATTATTGTTGGTCAGCATGGTGACGATGAGTTGTATGGAGACGCCAATAAAGACTTGCTCATTGGCGATCAGGCAAGTGTTTATGCCCCCTTTGATTCAATTATTCCACAGATCGTCGAAGCCATTCGCATCATCCACGTTGCCGCTGACTTGCCTTTGCTGACCGAAAGCGGCGGTTCGCTGGTAGTACCGGATATCGCCATCCAGCCAGCTCAGCTTTCCCTGCTGAAACCGCTCGTTCGTGATTATCGTGCGCTTTCGTCTCAACTGCAGGCTATTGCGAGGAATGCGGGTATAGCCCGTGACGATGGCACGAAAGTCGTTCCCTTTGCATCTGTGCTGCCGGAGTTGATGCATTCTCTAGACGTGTTGCCTGGCAACGACAGGCTGTATGGAGGCGCAGGACAGGACGAACTCTTTGGTGATAATCTGCGAATTCTGTCAGAGCCGAACGGCATGCAGAAGCAAATAGATGATGCTCTAAATGATGTCTATGACCAGCTTGGGAATTTACAGGAGCGACTCTTTGAGTTTGGGCTTGACTATGAGCTAGCCGATTTGGGGCTGAACTCACAATCGCGAACAAATGCGACACAGTTTGGCAATGATGTCATCGATGGCGGTGATGACGACGATTACCTGGTCGGTGATGATGGAATTGTGATCGTGCCTGGTTCGACCGTTGAGACTCTCGATCCTTCTAATTATGAGGCGGAAGCGGTCGAGCGCTATACTTACTGGCGAGATCTTGAGCACGTCTTCACAGATTTCGATTTCATCTTACAGGATGCTCATCACCGGGTCTTGCAATCCCTAGTGGATGACGCATTAGAAAGAAATCCGCAGCGCAAGAAGATCGGTACCGCAGATATACTGTTGCTCGATCATGCTGGCTTTATATTGCAGATGGATGAGCTTGTAGGCGGAAGTGGAGACGATACGTTGGTTGGAGATCATGGCTTGGTAGTGACTCCAGTCGTTTCAACTCAAGCTACGCGGCAGAATCAGCAAAATTCTCGGCAGGTTGATTCTCAAGTTGAGAAACAGACGGATAGCAAGCTCAAGGCACTCGATAATTTGCGCGACCAGGAGTTGAAGGACCACATTCGAGACAATCACGCCGATCCGGCTGCCAGTAGACCTGCCAACAAGGATCTCAAACTGATTCCGTGGGAGTTGCGGTTTGACAAACTCATGTCGGACGACGAATTGGCTGGAGGAGATGGGGATGACTTGTTAATAGGCGATCGCGGGGAGTTCGTGATGCCTGTCGTGTTGGATTCGCCGCTGAAGCAAAATGCGGCGCTGGAAGTAAGTAGATCTCTGTTTGATCTGCTCGATGAGCCTGGATTCGCAGCCTGGCTCGAACGCTCCGTGCGATCGGAACAAGTCCAGCGACAGTACTATGATGAGCAGGACGCGAGTGCCACCGATGTTCGGCGTCTTGGTCGCGCGGACCGCTTGTTGGGCGAAGGTGGCGACGATGTTATCTTGGGTGACAACGCTCGAGTTGTTCCCCAAGCGGATGCGTCCGTTCCATCAGCAGAATGGATTCATTACGCCCATCCCTTGGACGGGGCCGGTGAGTCGGACGCTGGCAACGACGGAGGTGATGATCTGATTGAGGGTGGTGACGGAGCTGATATGGCCTTCGGTCAATCGGGCGATGACATAATGTTGGGCGGTGCCCAAAACGACCTACTCTTCGGTGGACGCGGCAACGACGCAATCGAAGGTGAAGATGGCGACGACACCCTGTATGGTGGTTCGGGCCAAGATGATTTGGATGGCGGGAACGGTCAAAATTCGGTCAATAACGGAGGTAGTGACGGCGGTGATCAGGCGATACCCATCCGCCTTAGCCGTCCCTGGCTTCAGGATTTGTTGTTCGCAGAATTGGCTGAAAGCGAGGTCATTGACCCCAATTGCGAACTTTGGTTAGCGTTTGGCGGCGATGAAGAAGCCGGTGATGCGTGATAACTAGCGAATGCAGAACGCCTTTCAAACGACCTGGTTGTATGTCGGTGGATCGTCTGAAATAGCCTAAAGCATTGTAAGGGCGGATGTTAGTGTTCTAGAAACGCGTCGGAGTGCGGTACGGGAGCGGCCGGCCGGCTGGAAAGCGAACTCTTCAGGGGCACACTTGCCATCGCCCGAGGGCTACTCGTGGATACTTGACCAAACCCGTTTGGACGTGGTACGACTTAATGCAACCACTCGCTTCCGTGGTTTCTTAAATTCGTGACTTTAAGGTCGTGCCCGTTCTAGCTCCGCTAGAAGGCGCTTCGTTGTTTGGGACAAGGAGAATTGGACATGAGAGTAATGCAATCTTTTAGATGGTTAGCTGCCGCATGCTGCGTGGCAGTTTGCTTCAGTGGGTGTTCGCCCGAGCAAAAGCAACAGGCTGAAGAGGCTGTCAGCGAAGCCGAAGCCGCAATGGAAGAAGCCGCGGGAGAAGCGGCCAAAGGCGCAAGTGAAATGGTGGAGCAGGGTAAGCAAATGGCTGGCGATGCGGCCAACAAAGCAAAGGAAATGGCCAGCGAGTTGAGTGAAGCTGCCACTTCGTATCTCGCTCCGCTGAAGGAAAAATTGGGCAACCTCGATAGCCTCAAGGAAACTCCCGAGAAGCTTAAGGAAGCTGTCAGTGAGATGATCACCTACATCGAGGACAAGGCTGCGGACATCGAGCTACCGGAAATGGTCAGCTCAGCATTGACAACCATGAAGGAAAAACTGGTCGAACTGCAGCAGTATCTCCAGGGCGAATATGAGCAGTCCAAGATCGATGAGTACGTTAAGGGCATTACGGATTCTGTGAAATCGGCTTTTGGTATGTAAAAAGGTTTTCCCAACATGGACATCACTGGACTTCTCATCGCCATTGTGATCGGCGCGGTCTGCGGTTTCCTGGCAGGCCAGATTGTCAAAGGTCACGGTTTCGGTCTGCTAGGTAATCTGATCGTAGGTGTCGTAGGAGCGTTTGTTTTCGGTTTGCTGTTTGGAAATTTC
>JANSWS010000473.1 GCA_024743355.1 bacterium | reverse complement strand
GACGAGCACGTTGCCGATTAGAGTTCTTGCAGGGTTGTCCTACACAGGTCCCGGATCGGTTTCTCTGATTCCCGATGCGTTCGAACGGACGCGGCTGCAGCAGAGGCTTCGCTTTCTTGGTTTTCCCGACAGTGACGGCGAGCCATTGCAAGTAGATGGCCTCGAGCAATCAGCGGCGAAGCTAGAGAGTGCGCTACAGCTCTTTGCCTCGTCGGTGAACGTCTCAGACTACTCCCAGAACAGTGATCAGTTTGAAACACTGATTGCACAACTGAATTCGGATGTTGCTACGACCTGGACAGATCTATCTGCCGTGGCCGCGGGCAGCGGTGGCAGTCTTTCGCTTGCAGGAGCAACACTCGCCTCTGGAAGAAATTACACCGCCAGCTGGACCGCCGAAACGATACGCCTGGCCGCGGAAGCCGCTTCACTGGCGGGAAACTCGATTCCGCTGGTAATTAGCCGACTGCATGTGATCGACGGATCATCGCCGATCGACAGCCCTTGGATTGATCTCATTCCCGGTCAGGAATTCGGCCTGCAGCTGCCTGCCGGACTCGGGCAAGCCTCCACGGGAAGCGAGTTAACCCTGCAAGAGGAAGACGCGCTCGCTTTGCTCTTGGAGTTGGTGAAAGCCCAGCCGCAAGGTTCTCAGGTCCGCAACATCCAATTAGCCAACGCGAAGCTGGCGGACGCGGTCAACCTTGCTGCAGGTTACTCGCTGGCAGAAATCGTCCCGGATTCGCTGGATGAAGTTCGCGTCAGGGTACAACCCCCAACACCTGCCAACCAATCTCTCGATGAGGCCATCGTAGGAGTCGTCTACGACGACGCCAATTTCGACGGCGTGCGTCAGCCGACGGAAGCTCCTTTCGATAACCTCACCGTCTACATCGATAGTAACCGCAATGGGCAGTTCGACTTTGTTGACGCCGATCAGGATGGAACACCCGATGCGGGCAGTGAGCCTTGGAGTGTGACGGACCAGAACGGGAGATTTCGCTTCAGCGCACTGCCGGCGGACTCCTACCAAATAGGCGTGGTTACCCCCTTCGGTTCTGAAGCCACGGCTCCATTGAACGGAGGGCATATTCAGCCCGGCTCAAGTTTGGCTTTGGGGCAAGCCTACGTGTTGCCGCCTGCCTTGGATCGCGGCTTCGTGGATGATGTGCTGGGGGAAATCCTGGCCAAGTTGGAGCCAAAATTGACCGGAGAAACAGGCACGCTCAACGACGCTACCTTGGGCCTGTCGGAACCAGGCTCTGACGGTGAAGCGACTGCGTTGACCTACGCGGGAGTCATCGACCCGATACAGATTTTCAGGTCAGCTATTTTGGAACCACTAAATGCGGCCTATGGCCAGCAAGCTTCGCTGAGCTTACCAGAGGCCATCGCGACATTGGACGGTCAGACATTCTCCGTCGACGATGTCGATGCACTCGTGTCTATAAATCCCGAGTATGATCCCGCCAGCGGCGAACTGGTTTTGCATTACACCATTGATGCTACGGGCAACAAGACGGTCGAGCTAGATCTGAGCGGCGCCTGGCAGCAGGAGGGTCTGACCCTCAATCAGCTGCCGCAGTTAAATTTGCAACTCAGTTCAAATATCGATTTTGTCATCAAGCTCGATATGCAAAGTGGTGTACTTTCTGATGCAATGGTCCAGTTCCAAGCCATTGAAAGTACCGCCACAGCCAGCGTAGCAGATCTGTTGCTCGATGGGACTTACGGTTTTGCGGATGTTACCATTGCAGACGGACAAGCAACTACCGTCACAACGGCGAATGTCGAGGTCAATGCAGGAGAGTTTTGGAGCGTCAATACGCCCACGATTGATGTACAATCGGACACCTCTCACATGATTACGGGAAACTTTCCCGTTGCTGCCAGCATTGGCAGTTTCTCGACTAGCGTGGGAGCAAGTGTCGATTTCGTAGTGAATGCGGGGACTGCTTCGGCAACCTCATCGTCTGCCTTAGAGGCCGAACTGGGGCCGCTGCGATTACTGGACGCATATCGACTTTCTTCCACATTCGAACAGCTCTCATCTGGTTTGGAGCGTAGTTCCAGAACCGCATTGGGTGACTGGACAACGCCGCTGACCGGTTCTGCTAACCTGGCTGAGAACGTCATCATTGCGGAAGCCTTGGATGACGCTTTGGTGCGGTCCTTGGGTGGGGTTCGTCTCGCGGCGGTAGATGTTCCAGCGTCGTTCAATTTTCCTGCCCCGCTGAATGCCATTCTCAAGATTACCAGGCTGGGTGAAGAGGACCGTCTCATCGCTTTGACAATGCCCGCGGATGTCAACGGAGTGGGCAGCAATCTTTCGTTGTTCGATCTGGTCGAAGATCTCGATGCGACCTTAGCCGCAGGCTTTGGCGAGGAGATTCCAAGCGTTCGTGTTAGCTCGGCCTCTGGGAAACTGACCTTTACGGCAGTTGATCCATCGATCACGAACCTATCTCTGGAGAACTCGGAGTCGCTAGGCTTTACAGCGTTTCAGGAGGCCAGCGGATTGGGCTTCAGCTCGATCAACTCGTTTTTGCAATTGGCAGCCCAGGAGCTGGGGGTTCCAGCTAATCAGCTATCCGCCACTTACGATCCGCTGGAGCCGTCAATCCAATTTCAGTTGAACGGAATCTCCGTTGTTAATGACGCGGGTCCGCTCGACCTGCGATTCGATGCTACCGCGGCTGGTTTGAAGAGCTTGCAAGTCAATGGTGATGTGAGCTTGCAGAGTGAGCTTCAGTCCAATTTGGGCTTTGGCTTTGTGCTAACTCCATTGGGTACGGGCCAACCATTCGAGTCGAGTACATTGCTGTCCGATTTGAATGCCGGTGCAGGCGTCACGATTGAGGAAGATTTGGATCATCATCTGGCGGTCACTCTGGCGACCAGCAGCACGGGAGCAGACGCAGGTGATGTGATTTTGATTGACCTGCGCGGTGTGACAATGTTGGGAGAATTGAAGCAACGGATGGAAGCTGCCTCCGACTTGGGGAACGGGCCACGCATCCAGGTCGACCTGGACGCCGAAAGCAAGTCGATCACGGTCACTGATCTGACGGCCGCGAACAAAACAGAGGCTACCGAAATTGTAGAAGATTATTCCCGAATCGAGCCAGCCAATGGGTCGGCCGCCGGGTACCAGCTGGCGATCATCACTCAGGATTTTTCGCTGGATAATGACGGAATCATGTTCGGCTCTCCGTTGCATGGAGAGACACTGGCGGATCGCTCCTTTGTGGATGTGACCAGTTCGACGCTGGTGTCCGTTCTGGAAGGCAGCGCAGCCCAATTCAGTGGTACGGCCACGCTGGGTGTTGTTGACCTGAATGTAGCTGATGGATCAGCAACGCTGCGAGGGGATGTTTCGTTCGGCTTTCAGTCTCCAACGTCCAACGATCGCTTCACACTCTCCGAATTGCTTTCGGGCGACGAGGTCATCGTGGTGGACATGCGGGCGGGTGCCGCCTCCGCCTCGCTGCCAGTGGCTTTGCAGGGCGCGATCACTGGCCTCAGCTTAGGAGACGATCCTCGCATTCACCTGATTTGGGACCAGTTGGATCCAGACACCGCACCCAGAGTCAGCCGGCAGGACATCGTGCCGCTGTTGCAGTTGGAGAAACTGTCGCTACTGGGGCTGACGGAAGCAACACCGTTGGCCGATTTGAGTCAAGGTCATGGTGTTCCAACAGGTACCGCCAGCGATCTCGTGATCAGCCTTAACGACGGTTCGGTCATCAACGTCGAATTGACAGATTCCAATACAGTGGGCGACGTGCTCAGCAAGCTCAGGAATGCTGGCGGCGGTAGCCTGTTCGCCGAAATTCGTGACGACGGATTGGGGCTCAGCGTCCAGGATGAAACCGATGGTGCGGCTACCTTCAGCATCACGGGCTCCGCAGCATCCGGGCTAGGTCTGGATGTGTCGGTGAGCCAGGACGGAGACCTCATCGTTGGTAGACAAGTGTTTGAGCAGAGCGTGCTGTCCGCACTTTCACAGATCGGCGATATCTTCCAACAATTCTCCGAATCGCCTTCCTTCACCGCCTCGTTGCCACTGATAGAGCAATCGTTGGCCGATGTCTTCGCGCCGCAAGATTTCATCGCTGGCGGTACAGCGGCTTACCGCCAAGGGCAAGTGACGAGTCTGCAGAACTTGGCTGCGGCGGTTGCGACCGCGCTGGGAATTACACAAGAAGATGTATCGGTGTCACTGTCCGGATCTTCATTGGGGCTCAGTATTACCGCCGAGCGGAGTGCCGCGCCGTCATTCCCGCTCAATATTCCCTTGGATAGTCCCGCGGCGTCACGCTTGATCGACTTGGATCGGCAATCGACGATTGATCTGAACGGCAACATGCGATTCGCGTTTGAGATCGGACTTGATTTCGCGAATCCCTCGATGCCGCGCGGTTTTGTTATCCCGTCCAGCACGGGACTTTCAGCGATAGCGAAAGTGGATAGTCAAGATCCAGTTCAGTTCGAATCGGTGGTCGGGCCACTCAGCGTCTTTGCATCAAGCGGAACCGCCATACTTGACGCGGACGGAAATGGTCCGTCGACCGATCCGGCGCAATTCTCAGCGGGATTGGTTCCCTTGTCGGGAGACTTTGCGGGCGGTCGACTCTACTTTGACCAGCTGAGTTTAGCGCAGGTTGCTTCAACGGCTGCGGGTGCTGCCGATGCGGAGCTGACGCTTTCAGCTCCGACCTCCGCGGACAACTTGGGCCTGGTACAGTTTTCGGTCGCGGACTTAGGCGATTCACCGTCTTCGACGACGGTGACTTCTCCCGATCTACAACCCCTGATCGCCGGCATCAATCTCAGCGAGAACCTCACCGCATTGCCCGGTGGCTGGCGAGCGTTGTTCGAGAGTCTCGATCGGCAGTTGCGGAATCAAGTGTTGGATGTAAATCTGCCGATCGTTGGCACGAATCTCACGGAAATAACACTATTTCTACAAGAGTTGCAGACGGTGTTCGACGGAGTGACGGGACTCGACACACCCGGGGCTGTGGATGTTGTACGACAATCGCTTTTCTCGGAGTTATCGGGCTTAGGCTTTCTGCAAGACCGACTGGATGATGGCGATAGTATCGTAGATATCAATGATGTATTCGTGCAGAGTGACGCCGATTTCATTACTTTTGGCATCAGCTTGGCCGCCACCCAGCCCACCATCACTAATCTGAATTTCGATAGTGGACTACCAGGATTGGGTTTCGAGCTTGATAACGCTCCAATCGACTTAGACTCGAGTTTTGCATTTGATCTGACAATAGGGATCAGCCGTGATGATGGGGTGTACTTCGGATTCGGCCCAAACGCTGACGATTTCACCCTGGGCTTCTCCGCAGGTCTTCAGAGTGCGAATCTCCATGGAAGCCTGCCCCTGCTTGAAGTCGATGTTGAAGACTATGGTTCAGGAATCGCAGGTGCGATTTCTTTTAACATCGGCGATGAATCAGGGGTCGTCCGTCTCTCGGAAATTGGCGAGCTGCCGTTCCAATCGGACTT
>JANSWS010000324.1 GCA_024743355.1 bacterium | reverse complement strand
ATTAAGGTATCGTCCCGCGTCCATCTGCGTGACGAACGAGGAACTGGCAATCCAGTTGAAAGAGCTTTTGGCAGGCTCTGGCACGGATGTGGTTTGGGATCCCGAACCCGAAGTCTGGGGCTTAGCAAGGGCTGATTTGGTAAACCAATTGTCAGGGTTTACTTCGGAGTCGAGCATCCCGTCTTTGGCAGCTTCAGGTTGCAGCGAGTCGCAGCTACGGGCTTTCGCGGAAGCGGCTGCCGCCTTCTACCGGGCTCGGCCTTGGCGATATCTTGACGACGCCGATTTGCTCAAAATACATGTTCCCAAACCTTTGAAATACCTCAAGCACGCTACCGTGTTAGGAGCCGGAGGGCGAGAATTCGGGCTTGGCTTTTATGATTCTCCCGATACGCACTGGGACTTGCGCGAGCAGCGTATCGACATGGACGCGCTGGTACTCTTCAGCGTGACTTTCAACCCCATCTCTGATGCCATCGAAGAAGATGTTGCGTATTGGAACAAGCAGGGTCTTCCGCTTGAAACCGGCGATGCATTTCCTCAATTCTTGCTCTACTCTCAGGCCAATACGCGAGCCCCCAAGCCGAAAGAAGTCGAATATGTAACCGTCATTTTGGCTGCCTTGGCGGATACGTCGGAGGCAGAGTTGGACTCCGGCGAGTGGTCCAAGCAAGTAATTCTGCAAGGTAAGAAAAAGCGTTGCCAGATTTCAATTCCGGATTTGCTAAATCCGCCTGGCAGAAGTGACTGGATCGATCGGGGTTTTATGCCAGAACAGCGGGGCAACGAAAGACATTTCCGCTTAATCCAGTCGGTCATTGCGAAAAATGCGGGAATGGAACTAGATCAACTCAATGAGTTACTCAACACGCAATTCACGGGTTCCATGGACGCGATCGAGTTTCCCTCGGAAACACCCTTTGATCGTGCCCAGAATCTTTGTTACGCCGCGATTGACACCTATGGAAGACGCAGAATACAACTCGCCCGTCAAGCCTTGCAAGAAGATCCAACACACGTAGAGGCGCATGTGCTGCTGGCCGAATCGATGGGCGATCTATCCGAAAGAATCGAAGTGTTCAGAGACGGCATACGACTTGGCGAGTCGCAATGCGCTGATTTGTTGAAAACCGAAGTCGGCCGATTCTGGCAGATCAGTGAGACCCGGCCTCTGCTGCGAGCCAAATCCGGTCTGGCCACTTCCTTGGCTTTGGATGGGCAAGCTGACGAGGCGATCTCGCTGATGCTTGATACTCTGCGACTCAACGAACAGGACAATCTAGGAGTTCGCTATGAGTTGACCAACCTGTTGCTAAGTCAGGGTCGAGAGCAGGAAGCGAAAGAAATTCTGCAGCGTTATCCGGAGCAAACGGGGAGTTGGCTGTACCTCATGGCACAAGTCGAATTTCGTGCGGGAGGTCGGAGCAGTAGGACCGCTCAGAAGGCAATTGCCGCCGCCTTCAAGTCGAATCCGCATGTGATCGAACTCTTTTTGCAGGAGACGCCGCCGGTGGCACCGGAGCGATACGTGCTTGGTAGCCCAGAAGAAGCCGCCGTGATCATTGAAGAACAGATTGAATCTTGGATGGAATGCGAGGGCTTCATGGAATGGATGTGCGCCCGTTACATGGCTTGGCAACGCGAGTCGTTGAAACGCACGCAAGACCGAAAGCGCAAGCTTCGATCGAAAAGTAACAAGCAGCGAAAGTCTCGGAAGTAATGGAGATTGCGGCGGATTGAAACTCTAAATCAAACCAACGAGAGGGCCGACGCTGTCGCCAAAGCTGGTCAGGTTGATTCCCATCAGCTGTGCGATTGAAAGATAAAGGTTGCAGGCCCGCTGCTGCTCTTCCCCGCTATTTTCGAAGTTGAGTACGCGTCCTCCCGCCAACACACCTCCGCCATGTCCGGCTAACACCAAGGGCAAGTTGCGACCGTCGTGACTATCGCCGTTGAACATGTTACTGCCAAACAGCAAGACAACGTTATCCAACATCGTCGTTCCTCCGCCTTCTTCAATTTGCTTCATCTTTGACAAAAGGTAAGCAAACTGTGCGACATGGAATTGGTTGATTCTTTGGTAAGAAGCCAGCTTCTCTGTGTTATCCTTGTGATGCGAGATGGCGTGCAACTGGTCGTTGAGCACGCCGTCGAGGAATCCGAACTTCATGTGAGAAACGTCTCGATTGAAGATCAAGGTTGCAACTCGAGTCTTGTCCATCTGCCAAGCGAGAAGCAGTAGGTCCAGCATCATTTTCATGTGCTCACGGACATCTTGAGGCAGGGTTTCCGGTGGGCGATCCAGGTTGGGTGCCGACAAAGATGGGCGCCAACCCTCAAGGCGATCTTCCGATGTCGCTCGTGCAATGCGTTGTTCGAGTTCCCGGATGCTGTTCTGAAACTCGTCGAGTTTGCGTCGGTCGCTCACCCCTAGATTTCGGTCAATTGTCCTTGTCTGCTCAAGCACGGCGTCTAGGACACTCTGTTGACGCAGCAATCCGCTGGTATCAAATAAGCGGTCAAACACCGCTCGCGGATAAACCTCGGGTGGAATCGGTGTGTTTGGCGAGCTCCAAGACATCGTTCCATAATAGACGCTGGGCACGCCTCCCCTCAGTCCGCTTTCGGCCGGTTCCACCGCCAACACCAAACTGGGCACAGGTGTCAGCTTGCCGGTATGCCGAGCGATCACCTGGTCGATGGACTCCGCGCCTTGGGGAATCAGCGTCGGTTTGAACTGCGCACCGCTGAGCATGTTGCTAAACAGCGGCCAGTGCGGACCGCTGGTATTGTTGAACACGTGCAATTCATTCAGCACGGAGATGTCGTGTTTGAAAGGCTCAAGCGGCAGGAGCGTCTTTGAAAGCTGCAACTGATCGCCTTCGCCCTTCGCCCACCATTCGTACGGATTCACGCCGTTGGCAAACATCAATGCTCCAAACCGCACCGGAGCATGCGCTGCCTCCTCTTGACCGGCAGACCAGGCCAGCGATTCCATCCAGGGCAAAGTCAACGATGCTCCGATCCCGGCCAGAACAGTTCGTCGTTTGAATGTTCGACGATTGAAATTTGGCATTAGTCTTCTCGTTTCATGCGGAATTGAGGGCTGAGCACGATCGTTTCCACCAGCGAGCTGAATCGGTATTTCTGCTCGACCAGGTTTTGTTTCATTCGATCCAATAAAAAGCGGTCGCCGATCGATACCGCTCGACCGAGCGCATAACCGAGCAATTTGCGGTTGAAGTGATCGACAAATTCATCGGTGCTTTTGCCGAGGTACTCTTTCAGTCCGGCCGAGCCTCGAAGCTCGAATCCGTCGTGCGTCGTGGCCACGGTCGAAAGCGGGCTGCCATCGCGCTCGATCTCTCGCTCACGTCCGATGGCATCGAAGCCTTCCAGGCTGATTCCCAGCGGATCGATTTTGTCGTGGCACGCAGCGCAGGAGGCATCGGCCCGGTGACGCTCCAACTGCTGCAAAATGCTCTCGCCAAGCGTGTTGATGTCGTCTTCCGAAAGCGGCTCAACGTTTGCCGGCGGATTCGGCAAATGGCGGCCAAGCAAGCTTTCCATCACCCAAACACCACGCTGCACCGGACTGGTACGCAGCGGCAATGATGTCTTCGTCAGGAAAAGACCCATCGTAGCCAATCCACCGCGTCCAGCAGGCAATTTCACCACACGCTGGGAAGTTAGCTCGCGAGACGATCCACGCGGTCCGACTTCCCGAGCCAGTTCGCCGGCAGCCCTGTATTGAGCTTCGAGGTTGTAGTGTTCAGCCAATCGCTCATCAAGAATCGAATAATCCGCCAGCAGGATATTGGTAAGCGGTCGGTCGCCTTGAAAAATGTCTGCCAAGAAGCACTCCACTTCCGCTTGCATCGACGTCCGCAATTGTGCGTCGAAATCTTTGAATCGCTGCGGATCCGGATTGTCAAAAGTCGCGAAGTCTGAGAAACCCCAAAGTTGACCGGCGAAATCGGTGGCCAGTGACTTGGCCCGCGGATCTTTCAGCATGCGATGTGCTTGCTGGGCCAAGATGTCGGGATCCTGTAACCGATCGGCGGCGGCCAGTGCCAGCAGTTCAGCGTCCGGAATGCTAGCCCACAAGAAAAACGATAACCGAGTGGCCAATGCTTCGCTGGAAATTGAGTGAAGCGAATGACCATTGGTTGAATTATGACGCGACACTTCTTTATTCGAAGCATTGGCTACGGTCCGCGAAAATCCTCGAAGCAGAAAGTCGGGCGAAATCATGATGGCCATCAGTGCCGATTTGATGCTGCTGTCAAAACTGAATTCCTGCTTCCGGCTTTCCCGGTACAATCTGAGCAAATGCTCGATTTCAGGATCGGCGACCTGGCGGCGCCACAAAGATTCGGCGAATTGCTTGATACTGCGACGAACTAGCTGCTCGTCCGCGCCGTTTTTTCGGGGCGCGTGCGACGAGTCTGAGATGGCCAGCGATTCCAAGCGATCCTGCAATTGATTCAGTCTGGTTAGATCCTCTTCCGTCGCATTACGTACGACCTCGCGAACGGTGTAATGATATGGGAAGTCGGCCTCGTACTTGTCCAATTCCTGCTCTGGCCAGGGGCCACCGATTGCTTCGATGTTCGTTCGCTTCCAATCGGCGAACACGTTGCTTTCGGCGTTCAAACCGATCTTGGTCTTGTTCGCTTCCGCGATGTTGCGTTTACGAAGCGCTCGCTCCTGCTCTTTCTTGAGCGTCGCAGCTGCGGTCACGGGACGCTTCTTGCCGCCAAAAACGAATCTGCCGGGCACGTAGCTCTGCGAAGTGGGCTTGTGCTTCAATACCAAGGCCTGGATGCTGGCGATCTCGGTTCGAGCTTTGTCGAGCGTCAAGTCAACTTCGAAAACAATCGCGTCCGCTGGGACTCGAAACTTGAACGCGCCCGGTGGCTTGGCACCTAATTCGTCGCTACCAAGCGAACTGGTATTCTCGCCATCAAAACCAAACGGATAGTCCCTGCCGCTGTTGGCACCCGCAACGGTCACTACATCCTGCCAGGGTTTGGAGCTCCCGTCGCGGAAAATGAAGCGTCCACGCCGCCATACGGCGTATTCACCCCGGCTACCATCACCTGCATCGGTTACCACCAGGAACAACTCCTGTGCGTCACCGATATCGATTCGGAATGGCCAATGTCCTTCCGCTTCTGCGGCCTGAAGCACTTCTTCCTTCGCTTCTTGAAAGCTGATTTCATAGGGTGGCGCATAGTCCTCGGTTTCGACCACCACGTTTTCGCCGCCGGCGACGATTTCGATGCAGCGATTGCGGATTTCGGTCAGATCAGTGGCCGGATCCTGAGGAAGCTGTTTCCAGGCCTTCGCCCAAGTGCGGTGCACAGAATTCGAAGAATCGCCGCCGAGGATTCCAAGCCATTTTTCAAGCGCCACCGATGACAATTTAATCCGCTTTCCGTCCGGGTCTGTTGCATTGAGTGGAACCCATGCGAAATCCGATAGCTTCTGCTCGGGATTTTCACGAAGCTGGTATCGCCAAGCCGATTCAAGGTAGGCGGGATGGACAAAGCCGAGCTGCTGTTCGAGATCCTGACGATGCTCCTCGTTCCACTTTTGTTGTTGAGCAACGTGCCACTGGATGATCTCATCTACAACTTCCTTTCTCGCCTCGGCTGACGCATCAACTGCCGAACGCGGGTAAGTGGTCCATGACGAACTGGCCACCATGTCGTCATTGGCGATCGGGTAGAAGCGGACGTGTGCAAGTGTGTCTCGAGCCGCATCGACATACTTTTCATATTGTGCAAGCGTCATCGATTGGGCCGCGCCCACGTTGGCGAAGCCTTCACCTGCTCCACCTTCGTTTGGCAGAAAACGCCCAGCTTCGGTGAACGTTCCGCCACTAATGTCGCGCATAACGTTGCGATACTCGTAGGGCGTCAGCCGGATCAAGTCGACGAGCCCCGGGTCGTCGCATAGTGCTTGAGCCAAGTCGTCGAGTCGCTCGTCTACGTAACGGATGAGCGTCCGACGCTCGTCGTCCGAGAGGCTAATCGCATCTTCCGGGGGCATCTCGCCAGCGGCAACTCTCTCGGCAACGCGTTGGTAAATCCTCGCTCGCGATTCGTTATCCAACTCAAGTAGCGACGTCAGGTTCAATTCCCCTTCTGTCGTATGAGCATCGTGGCAAGCGAAACAGTGAATCGACAACAAAGTCGCAAGTTGATCATCGGCTATTGTTGGTGCTGCCGCGGGAGCGGTCAGCAGACAGATGAATAGCCAAGAATGCAGCGAGCAAAGTTGAACCGGCCGTCTGAAACTCATTCCCCGGCCCTCCCAAGAGCAAGGCCATTGATGCCGTTCGCCGACAGCTCATTACCGGCTTGCGACTTTGTCCCAGCATCGGAGCCTGAGCTATTTGATTTGCCACTTTGCGTTTGTTCGCATTGCGGTAACGGACTGCGAAACTTGCGGATCTGTTGATGCTCAGCGCCAAGATTTCGATACCAAACGACATTTTTCGATTCTCGTCCGCCGATTACGATGTCCGCATGCAAGTCACAATCGACGTCGGTGATCGTTAACGCATAGCTCTGCTGGCTGCCAGAACCATCAACGGTCTGTGCTTCGAAGTTGCCGAACCCATCGTTGTAGTAAGCTACCACCGATCTTCTCCATGGGTCGTTGCGTCCGCCATCGTAGGACGCGGCTACCACGTCAATGTCCCCGTCAGCATCGAGGTCGCCACAGTCCAGTGCGTGAACTTGCGAGTACGTGCGATCGATGACTTGTTCTTGCCAATCGCCGTGGCGGTACCAAAAGATACCGGTTCCGTGGCCACAACTGCCAATAATGTCCTGCTTGCCGTTGCCGTCGATATCTGCGACACAGACATTCGTTCCACCTTGGTGGGTCGCGATACGACGTCTTCGCCAGTCACTTTGAGCGTTACGCTTTCCGGGGTTCGCAAATAGACTAAAGCCACCACCATCTCCGAGCACCACATCATTCCATCCGTCCGAATCGACGTCGGCTACCGCCAGATAATGCGGACGAACCCCAGCGTCCTGTGCACATATAAAATGGCGTCGCTTCTCCGACTGATCAAACCAAGTGACCGACAGTGGAAGCCATGGGCCGTTGACGTTGGCTGAAACAACGTCCGCATGCGCGTCTCCGTCGAGGTCGCCTACCGCAACACCATGCACACCGCGGATTTCATGGCCCAAGGGATGTACCTGTCGCTCTGGCAATTCAAGCCATGCCAAACAATAGTCACTCGGAGGTTTGCCAGGCTGGAATCGGCAAAACAAGATGTCTTCGTCTCCATCACCGTCAGCATCCCAGGCCGAACCATGAATCGTTTGACCGTCTCGGGCGTCGAATATGGTTTCACAACGCCGCTCCGGTAGCCTGATTGAGATAATCTTTGTTTGACAAAGGGCGATGAGATCCAGATCACCGTCGCCATCGAAATCTAAGCTGAATGCCCGGTCACACCGCTCGGGCATTGGGAATTCGATCCGTCTGAATCCCATTGAATCCGAATCAGGCTGCATGGGTTTGGCGTAGCTGCGAAAACTTTCCAGGTACTCTTCGGCAGCATCCAGATCCATGACAAAGAATCCGTAACCAACGCCAGCCTCGTCGCCCGACTTGCCGATCTGAAAACAAAGCTTCTTGCCGTCATCCGACACGACGCCCTGCGTTGCCTTGAATCCTTTGAAATCCGAGAAGTATGTGAGGCGTTGCATTTCGCCGGAGCCGTCTAACTTCAGCTTATAGATATCAGTCAGTGGCCACGCACTGTGCTCACACGGGGCGTGTTCGACGCACGTATGCAATCCGTCAGGAAAGACGCCTTCCGGTTCGTCGTAGTGATTGGGAGATCTGGTGAGGTTGCGGTATTCGCCGGTTACCGTATCGACAATGTACGTGTCGGTATTGTGGCCGTTCTCGATCTGATAGACGCTGAAAATTAGCTGGCGGTCATCCTCACCGGCAAAGTCTTGTGTCTCCATGCTCGACGGTCCAAGTGCAAACGGTAATTGGTGCGAATCAAACACAACACGGCGCTTGCTTAATTTCGGCCGTCCATTTTCATAAACAATATCGGCGACAAAATGCCGAGCATGGTTTTCTCCAAGCGATGCGTCTTGTTTGTCGCGATACGTCCAAGCGATCCGCATCTGCCCACGTGACACGGCGGGACCTTCTGCCGCCATCGTTCCAAGTTGCACAGGTTCAGCATCACCGGAGGCTGGCATGATTGATAGCCAGCAATGGTGTCTGGCTTGATTACGGGCTTCTCGGTCTGCCATGTCGAAGCTCTCTCTTGGGCCGGACAGCAGGATGTCCCCGTTAGCTAAATAATTGGCTCGCGTGAATCCGTAGTGATGAAAGTGACGTGTCTTTGGATGAATCAGACTGGTTTCGAGATCTAATTCGTAGACTTCACCCATCGGCTTGTCGACAAACAGAATTTTCTTGCCATCAATCGACCATTCGGGTCGCTCACCAAATCCGCTGACCTGTTGGATGTGTGGCGGCAGATGATCCGCGGGGTGCCCTTCGCGGGACTGATAAGAATCTTCCGCGACATCGACAACGTTAGTCTCCGCGGCCGTCTGAGCTGGTGGCGTTGTGATTAGCGCTGCCGTGAAGGTGATAACCCAATAGGCCACCAGTCGACTTCGATGTGTCATCGCGTTACCCAAATCTGATCGACAGTTAAACCGATATCCTGGTTCATCGATGTGAATTGCACTGTGAACGCCGCCAGGCCTTCGAGCTCACGTTTACCGGTTTTAAAACTGTCCCGCTTGCCAAAGTAGGAAACCTCCGCGAGCGGAACGGAGATCGTGCTCCACTGGTCCGCAGGGAGGTCGGCGTTCCAAGCAGGATCCTCGTAGTACAAATTCACCCCGCGTTGTCCATTGCCGGGCGGATAGGCTCGAGTGACTATCATTAATCGAAGTGGTGCTGGGCGTTGTTGCCGAAAGCGAATGTGTAATACCGAGTCCTCGGACAAGTTGAATAGACCATGCTGGCCTTCCCGCCATGCATTCTGGGTGGTAACTGCGATATTATTTTCCTTGCCATGTCCATCACCCGCCGCCAGCACGGCCCAGCCAGATTCGGTTGACATGCGCCGACCAGCCCACCATCCCGCCGGCAATCCATCTTCGAAGTCGACCAACCATTCGTCTGGTAACGAAGGAAACGCTTTCGGATCGAATGGAATCCCCGAGGCATCTGTTGCGGTTGCCAGTTGACCAGCCGCGACCTCAATCCGCTCACCGTCTGATCGACGTGTCATCGCCACACGCCCGCTGGCGACTTCCAGCTGAGTCGACGCATCGTCGACTTCCACGCCCAGCGAAGTGCCAAGTACTTCCAACGTTGCTGTCGAAGTTTCGATCAGAAACGGCAAGTTT
>JANSWS010000223.1 GCA_024743355.1 bacterium | reverse complement strand
GTAAAGCCACGGCGATTGTTGAAAGAGGGGGACATATGCGAACTCTCGCTAGGTTATGATGAAGATGGAAAGCGAACTCAGAAGACATGGATGTCGTTGGAGATGCTCTAAAACTATCAAATGATTACGGGCTGGCAACGCATTCGCCGAGCTGAAGTGTGCATAATGGCACTCCTTTCTGCGGGCTTTCAATCCGTGGTGTTGATTATTTCCCCCTTATACCGCTCCCAACGGAAGCCAGGCGGCCGGATTTGCCTGCCACCCGGCAGCGCATTTTTCGCCGGCCTTTTTCCGTGTGTGGCAGTTTATTTGGCCACGGGACTCGGCTACCGTGCTGCCTCCCGCTGAGATCTCACAAAAGCCGATTGAAGAGCGGGCAGTTCGGGTATGCTACGCGGGCACCACAGGCGGATCGTTACTCGCCCGTCATCGAATTCACCAAAGAAAACAGCTAAATCATGGAAGTTCTCGCGATCGGCACTGCTTTGCCGGAGTACACACTGAGCCCCGATGAAACAGCCGAGATGTCACAGCGTTTGGTTTGCCGCAATGAGCGCGAGGCGCGTCTGATGCGGGCTATGCTGCGGCATTCCCGAGTGACCAATCGTCACACCTGTGTCCCGCACCAATTAGCCTACCAATGGCTGGATGAAGAGGGTGGGGCTAGCTCCAATCCTGGACCCACCACACGGGAACGCATGGAGTGGTACGCCGCACACGCTGGGCCCCTAGCCGCCATATCCTCGGCCCAGGCTTTGGATCGGGCAGGTATTTCCGCGGCAGAAATCTCGCATTTGGTGACGGTATCCTGTACCGGCTTTGATGCCCCAGGAGTCGATATTCATCTCATCCAGAAGCTGGGGCTGCAGCCGACCACTCAGCGTGTTCACGTTGGATACATGGGATGCCACGGAGCCCTCAATGGACTGCGCGTGGCAAGCGCTTTCGCGGGCTCCCAACCGGAAGCACGCGTATTGCTTGCCGCCACCGAGCTCTGCAGTTTACATTTCCGGTTTCAATGGCAAGACGAAAGCATTCTGGCCAACGCGCTATTTGCGGATGGGTCCGCAGCCTTAGTCGGAGGTTCGACGGTTGGCACCGGCAACTTTCGTGTAGTTGCCAGTGGTTCCTGCCTGGTTCCAGACTCCCAAGATGCGATGACATGGAGTGTGGGCAATCACGGTTTCGAAATGACATTATCCAGTCGAGTACCTGTGTTGATCGGCGAGTATCTGGTTCCTTGGCTGGAGTCGTGGTTACACCAGCATGACCTGCGATTATCGCAGGTGGGTTCATGGGCGGTTCACCCTGGCGGCCCGAAAATTCTCAGTGCCGTCGAATCTGCTTTGGAACTGGACGACGATGCATTGCTGCATTCGCGTGCGGTCTTGCAGCAGCTGGGCAACATGTCCTCTCCGACATTGTTGTTTATCCTACAGCGGATGTTAGACGCGGATGTTCCACGGCCGATCGTAGCCTTGGGTTTCGGGCCGGGCTTGATGGTAGAGGCTGCACTTATAAAGTGATGCGATCCTAAACCGACCTACGTGCCGACGCTGTGAAGCATTTTGTATCGAGCCGCTCGCCCAAAAATACAAGCACGACGCGCCAGCAAGCGAGTTTCGGTCGCCATCGAGTACGCGCTCGCTTGCGGCGCTTGCTTGTAAATCGAATGTCAAATCGCTTTACAGCGTTACCTACGCCCGCCACTTCCCTCGGACGTGTTGTAGGGCAGATTCAGTGAACCCACGAAGGGCTTCGACAGAGCGGGATTCCAGGCCAATGCCCTGACTCCCAAGTTGACCAATGCCGGGTAGCGCAGCAAGCGACTCAATCTACGGCAAGCTCGAGCGCGTTTGTGCAACAGTCGGGACCGAACTTGATTCCAGTCTTGGCCGTAATTCGAAAGGAAGTCGTCACCGTGTTCAGCCTCACTCCGCAAGGCGCTTGCCACAATGGGCGCGACGGCTCGACCGCTAGCCAGGGCCCAGGCCATGCCTTCACCGGTGAATGGCTCGACGTAACCGGCCGCATCACCGATGACAAAGTACCGATCGCCGTAGACGCTGCTACGGCTCTGGGTCAACCTGGCCGTGCCCGTCCAGTGGGCACCGTTTAATGTGGCTGGCTGCGTGAATCCGGCGGATTGGATGATCCTCTCGACCAAAGGGCCAATGCCCCCGGCGTCGCGGACTTCCGCCGCATCCAAGGCAGCTGCGATATCCAAACGCTGATCATGCAGGCGGACCAACCCCACGTAGCCGCTACGATGACAGGCCATGTGGATCGTCCCCGGCGGATAGTCGCTGACACTTTCCGACAGAATGGTGCCAGCTCCGATTCTTGAGCCCTTGGCGGCCGCGCGTTCGTCGCGGGCGGGATCGGCGAAAGCTCGGCAACCGAGCCCACCGGCAATCAGTACCCATCGCGCGTGTGCCGAAAGCTCTTGCGGAATGCCAATGGGTGAGCTGGACTTGAGGCGGACCGAGATTGAGGCGGCTTCCGTGGACTCAATCGTGGCCAGTACGCCGTCGAGGAAATCCGCACCGCTGTCGACCGCGGCTTGCACTAGCATCGAGTCCAAGAATTCTCGGGAGACAGCGATCCCCGTGTGGATTGGCAAAGTGACTTGACGTCCACTACTGCCCATGCGGAAGTGGTTGACGACAGCCGAGCCAGCGGCACGCTCAATGTGGCCTAGTCCAACCTCGTGCAAAATTCTCAAAGCGGCTCCGTTGAGACAGCAGCCACAGACCTTGCGACGCGGAAAGTTTGCCCGATCGACCAACAGCACACGGGCACCTTCGATGGCCAACTGGCGAGCCGCCAAAGCGCCCGAGGGACCGGCCCCAATTATCAGCACATCCCAAAACTGGCGAGAACTTTCCGGCAGTGAAGTTGTGGAGCGGACTTCAGGAACTGCGACCATCGACGTCTCCCGTCAATACAAAACGGCAGGGCCAGACGCTGCGGATCGCATAGGACTGAAAGGGAACGCGACCAGCCAAGGCCTTTGCTTCCTGCAGGGTGAAGGCTGCACGTACTGATTGCGGTCCATCAAAACGCACGATGGGCGACCACGAGAGAACTCTTGTGGCTAGCCAGACCTGCAGCCAATTCAGGCGACTGCGAATCAGATCGATGACAACCACCCGCCGCCGAGCCGCGTCTCGCATTCGGCCGAGCACGGTCAACGCTTGATCCGTCGTGAGATGGTGAAGGAATTGCGAGCACATCACAACATCATAGCGTTCACGGATGGGCTGGTCGGCTACATCCAACTCAAACAACTCACATTCCAGGCCCGCCCGCTTGAATCGATCGCGAGCAGCAGCCAGGGCTTGAGAGCTGATGTCGCAAGCGGCAATTTGCAAATCAATCCCCTGTCGCCGCGCGCACCGCGCCAAATGCAGCGGAATGTCACCGGCGCCGGTGGCGACATCCAACAGCCGGAATCGCGTTTGCCGTTGGGTCTGAAACAAATCCACGATGCTTGACCAAGCCAGCGGGCCATTCCGCGTCCAGCGATTGATTCGACTCAAGCCCGCCAGGGCCGCGGCATGGTCGTCCACGTCCAATTCGGGTTGGTCCATCAGCTCCGGTACCAGCTCCCGCTCGATCATCGCCGTCCGCCTTGCGCAATCGCCGCTGCCTTGAGAGGGATGCCAGCTGGCTTCCATGCGTTCATCGATCGAGTACCTCCCCTCGGGCCATTACTGAAGCTGCTTTTCCGCAACCTTCGGCAGCATGGCAGCCAAGCCGGGCGCCTCCGAAATATCAATACCTTGCACCATAGCCAACAGTTCAGCGGTTCTCTCTGGAAGTGAGGGATGCAGATTTTGCCAGATGATGTGCGGGATCAACGGGTCATCACCACAACTGGTCAGGACTTCGAACCATACGCTCAAGGGGTCTAGCGTCTCTAGTTTGGCAGCTGCAATCGCGACTTGGAGCTGCACGTCGGACGATGCATCCTTGGCCAGTTCCGCGACCTTGTTCGCTAAGTCGGCTTGGGAATTCAACTGTTCGCCAACAATCCGCACTCCCCAAGCCCGAATCGAATCGTCCTCGCATTGCAACAGTTTTTGGGCAAAATCCGCGGTGACCACCTTGCCCCCAGCCAGGGCCCAAAGCGCATGCATGCGATGTTTGTGTGGGGACTCCGAATCCAAAACAATCGCTTGCAACGCATCCACGACACCCGCGCATTTACTTTCCGCCAGCAAGCGTTGTGCGGTCTCACGCAGGTAAACGTTCGCATCTCCCAGCTGGCTAACAAGCACTTGCGGCGGGGCATCCGCCTGCACGATAGCTGCGGGTCTTCCCGTAGCTTCATGCACGACGCGGTATAGCCTGCCATGCCCACGATCGATTCCCTCTGGATCAGCATTCGCATCTTGATAGCAGTGGTAGCGATCATACCAGTCCAGAACGTACAAGCATCCGTCCGGCCCAACCTTCTGCACCACCGGCATGAACCACACGTCGTTACCGCTCAAAAAGTCATCCTCGCCCAGCCCTCGGTAGGTGGAGCCATTCTTCTCCAAGCGATCGACATTCAGGCAATTACCGTGGATGTTTCCCATGATCAATCGATCCCGAAACTCGGCGGGGTAGGCTTCGGAGTCGAAATAAGTGATTCCGCAATAGGCGGCCATCTGATGGCTGTGATCGACGATCGATTCGATCTTCCAAGTGTGTTCAGGATATGGACCGCCTTGACGATGGTAGTAACCCGTCTCAGTCAAATGCCACAGGTGATCGATCACGCAGGCGCTGATGAACGCCTCTCCCCTTGGATCCCAGGCAATGCCCCATGGATTGCTGGTACCCTCGCAGAACAAACTGAACGCGCGCGTCTCGGGATCGATGCGGAACATCGCACAAGTGAACTCGTAGGTCTTGCCGGCCGATTCGACTTTGCAGGGATTGAAGACTCCGTTCAGCCCATACAGTGCTCCGTCCGGGCCCCAAGTCAAACTGTTCGGTAATTCATGGGTGTCGAACCGACCGAATCCAGTTACCACCACTTCGATCTTGTCGGCCTTGTCATCTCCGTCCGTGTCTTGCATGAATAGGATGTCCGGTGCGTTCGCAACCCAGACGCCACCGTGGCCAACAGCAATTCCCGATGGGATGTTAAGTCCCTCGGCAAAGATTTTGACCGAATCTACTTTGCCGTCTTGATCGGTGTCTTCCAAGATCTTGATCCGGTCTCTGCCTGGACCGGCTTCGCGGCGTGGGTATTCAAAACTCTCAGTGACCCAAATCCGACCTCGCTCGTCAAAAGCCATCGCGACCGGATTCACCAGCTCAGGCTCGCTGGCGACCAATTCAACCCGAAAACCTTGCGGTACCGTCATCTTTGCCAGAGCTTCTTCGGGCGAAAGAGGTGGCCCAGGCGGTTTACTTTGTCGCCGCGGGATCTCGAGTTTGCCGAGCGGTGTTGTGTCCTGGGCATTTGCGATACCGCCGGCCAACATAACTGCACAGCAGCCAGAGACCGACAAACTCACGAGATTCTTGGGGAAGAAACCTGAAAAGAAAGCCATGGGGATTCCTCAAAGTTCTACTTGGGGTCAGGTACTGTGGGGCAGGCACCGCGGGATCATTGGAACCAATCTGCAGAACAGCCGGGCTCGAATGCGTGCAGGTAGCCAGATCGGCCCGATTATCAGCCGCTCAAGCTCGACATTCAACACTAAGCCGCCCATAATGTGGAATGAAGCCACCCAAGGCTTAGTCCGCAAGGAAACAGATTCGTGTCTCCCCTGACGGCACCCAAGATTCTCGCGGGTAGGAAATATCCTCGCTACTGCTGCAGATTAGAAACAGGAACCATTATGAAGTATTCAACGTACATCTGGCCCTGTCTGGCATTGTTGTGCTGTATTGGACTTGTCGGTTTGGCAGGCTGCGGTGGCGGAGAAGAATCTGACGCAATCGCTCAGGCTCCGTCAGCTCCCACACCGCCGCCGGCTCCGGTACGTCAGCCCGAGCAGGACGCGGAGAGCGAGGGGTATGGAAGCGAAGACTACGAAGCTGACAGCAGAAGCCAGGACGCATCGGCAAGCTCCGGCGGGGGCGGGGGAGGTCTGGATGACTACTATGCTTCCCAGATGGCCAACTACGGTGGCGAGGGCAACGATGACGAAGATAGTTACGGTGAAATGTACGGGGGCTACTCGGGAGGCGGTGGCTACGGCGGAGGCGCGAGCCAAGATGATATGTACAGCGGGTACGGAAGCGATATGGTTGGGGTCGGTGGTCCCGGTATGGGTGGGCCAGGAATGGGCATGGGTGGCGCAAATGCCGGTTCGCCGCAACTGGCAAGCGTTTCGCAGTTCGTACGCCAGAATTGCTTGGCATGCCATGGGGCCAGGCAAGCCAAGGGTGGAGTCCGACTGGACACGCTGAGTGCCAACCTGGAAGACCCGCAAAATGTTCGCCAGTACGAGATGATCGTGGACGTGTTGGAGGCTGGAACCATGCCGCCTCCCGAGGCGCGGGCTGTAGCCCCTGCTCAGAAGGAGCAGATTGTGACGCTGATCCGCGAGTCGCTGGATGCCAGCGGCGCTCTCGATCGTAGCTATTGGGACCAAGCTCAGTATGCATTCTCCGTCGGACGCGAACAACGGGCGATCGAATACCTGCATGCACACGCCATTGTTTCTGATGGTGAGGACGCACAGCAAGTGTTCGACAAAGTGCGATGGTTTGCCAACGGACCGAAGCCGACAACCACACTCCGTTTCGCAGTGGGCGCCATCGTTGAAGCTCCTTCCACGCTGGAAGATTTAAAGCCGATCGGCTCCAGCCAGCTTGGTGGAGGCGGCGGCGGTGGTGGAGGAATGTTTAGCGGAGGTCGAGGCGGGCGAGCACGAAGCAGTGAAACGAGCCGCGACCGCTCGTTCAACGAGTTGACCGGTGAATTCGGTAGTGCCATGGTGGCCGCCTTCGAAACCCGCTGGGCCGCGGGCGACCTAGGCAGTGTATTCAATGAAGTCGTGGCTCGACAGCCAAGTGCTCAGACCAACCAAGCTGGAATGGGACGCGGCTTCGGTGCGGGTCCGGGTATGGGCGGACCTCCCGGTATGGGCGGCCCCGGATACGGCGGGGAAGCGATGTACGGCGAGGACTATGGCGGGTACAGCGGAGGATACGGTGGCGAGAGTGGCGAAAGTACGGCAGAAACCGCCTCTCTGCGAGACAACATTCGCGCCGGCGAAGTGATAACTCCCGGGTTGGTCTTTATCGGTACCGGAAGCCAGGCCGAGTTGCTCGAGAGAGCAGCCCAAGAAGGCGTGGATGCGATTTTCGTATTCGATATCGAGGCCAGCCAGAATACGCGACGCAATGTCGTTAACAACAAGACGAGAATTCGATTGGTTCAGACTTCGGGCAATGCAGTAGGGGCTACATCGAGCTTGATCAACACGGAAGTGGAACGGGCGCGCATGCGGGGCGTCGAAGATGACCTGCAAAAAAATATCGATCGCCTGTTCACCATGTTTGACCAGAACTTTGCTTTGACCTCGCTACCGCCGCTGAACGCCGGTCATGCTGAGAATCGCGTGCAGCAACTGCTGGCCAAACGCGAAAGTCTGGACGAGGATCAAGAATCCAGCATGGACCTTCAAGTCATGTTCGAATCGCGACTCTTCCACTCGATGGGACTGCTTACCGACGAGCAACTGTCCACTGTTTACCAGATCGTTCTCGAAGGCAATGAAGGAATCTCGCTGTCCACGGGTTCTGAAGCGGATCGCAAGCTCGTGCTCGGCGATCTGTTGGCCAGCAGTAACTAAGCCATAGAATCTTTTATCCTCGTTCCCAGGCTGTCGTCGTGCCTCGTTACCAGGGTCCTCCCTGGTAATGCTGCTCGTTCCCAGGCTGTCCTCATTTTCCTCGTTACCAGGGTCCTCCCTGGTAATGCTGCGCAAGAATACGTTTCCTCTCTCCCAGGGTCCTCCCTGGGAATGTCATTCGTCGTTCATGCTGCTTTCCTCGTTACCAGGGTCCTCCCTAGTAATGCTGCTCAAGAATACGTTACCAGGGGGGACCCTGGTAACGAGAGCTCACCCGGGGGGACCCTGGTAACCTGAGCTCACCCGGGGGGACGCTGGTAACGAGAGCTAAGAATTTCTTTTTACATGCAACAGCTGTAAGGCAGCGGCAACCATCAAAACGCCGCTGGGAAGCGCACTGGCCGGGCGGTACTCGATAGAGTTCGCCCGGCTTTTCGTTGGTATCGGTGCATCGGGGTCGCTGTGGACGTCCATTCCGAATCACCTGCTCAAGCTTGCGGACGCATTTCATTCCCGGCCTAGGACACACGTCCATCAAGCTCACCGGTCCAGCATTCAGGGGCATGCAGAGGCCAGTCACAGGCAGCGACAGCACGCGAATGTCCGCCGCAGGCCACTCCACGCCACTTGAGGCTTCCCCTAAAATCGCGTTAGTGATGCTTTACCGTTTGATGTTAGGACCCGCCGTATTCCGCCAGCCACGGGGCACCGCAGATCGCCGCAGATCGCCCCCGTCCCGCTGATCACGGAATACCTAACGCCATGCGGCGAATGCGAAAATCGAACTGGAAGTAGCACTAAAACGTCGTTTCTTAGTCATTTTATGGAGCTAGCCATCATTCATGTCGGGGGCACAGCTAGAGGATCAGATTCAGCAGCACTCGCAAATCTGCAACCATCTCAAGGATGAAGTTGGCAGGGTCTTGGTAGGCCAGGAGCACATGCTCTCGCGGTTGCTAATCGGATTGTTAACGGGTGGACACGTGCTGCTCGAGGGTCTGCCGGGTCTGGCCAAGACGCTGACAATTCGCAGTCTCGCACACGCAATCGACACTGGTTTTTCCCGCATTCAGTTCACCCCGGATATGCTGCCGGCGGATGTTATTGGTACGGAGATCTTCAATCCCAAAGATGCCAGTTACTTTGTACGGAAGGGCCCGATCTTTTCAAACTTGGTGCTCGCCGACGAGATCAACCGAGCTCCGGCCAAGGTGCAGGCGGCTTTGCTGGAAGCCATGCAGGAAAAGCAAGGCACCATTGGCAGCGAGACTTTCAAGCTGGAAGAGCCCTTTTTGGTGCTGGCGACCCAAAACCCAATTGAGCAGGAGGGCACCTATCCGCTTCCGGAAGCACAGGTCGATCGATTTATGCTGAAGGTCGTCGTCGACTATCCCACCAAGGAAGAGGAGCGCAAAATCGTGGACCGCATGGCCAGCGGACACCCCATTCCTGAGGTTCGGAAGGTAGCCAGCCCAGAAGACATTCTTACTGCCAGAGGGGTCGTCGAAAAAATTTGGATCGATGAGAAAGTTCGCGATTATCTGGTCGATCTGGCAAGAGCAACGCGGGCTCCGGCCGATTATGGTGTTGCTGAGCTTGAAGGCATGATCGAAACCGGTGCCAGTCCCCGGGCCTCCATCAGCCTGATGAAGGCCGGAAAGGCTCATGCGTTTCTACAAGGTCGTGGCTATGTGACCCCACACGATGTGAAGAGTGTGGCCCTTGAAATCCTGCGTCACCGCATCATCTTGACTTACGAAGCGGAGGCGGAGGGCAAATCGCACGATGATGTCATTCGCAAGATCCTTGATAACGTACCTGTGCCCTAGCGATGTTGGCCAAGGAAGTCATCAAGAGAGTTCGTGAGATCCAAGTACGGACGGGACGGCAAGTCGCCGACGTGCTGGCCGGTCAGTATTCGTCCGTGTTCAAAGGTCGCGGAATCGAATTTGACGAGGTCAGACCCTATGTTCCTGGCGATGAAGTGCGTTCCATCGATTGGAATGTAACTGCCCGCACCGGTGCTCCCTACGTCAAGAGATACATCGAAGAGCGCCAATTGACGTTGATGTTGATGGCGGACATTTCGGCTTCCCAGGATTTTGGCTCCAGCCAGCGTTCAAAGCGTGAGGCGGCTGCTGAACTTTGCGCGCTGCTGGCCTTTTCGGCAACTTTCAATGATGACAAGGTCGGCTTAACGCTTTTTCACGGCGATATTGAGCAATACATCCCGCCCCGCAAAGGCCAGAAGCATGCACTGCGGGTCGTGCGTGAGGTTTTGACGCACGAATCCAGACTAGCGGATTCCGCCAGACAAAACACTTCAGGATCAAACCGCAAGCAGTGGTGGAGAACCTGGTGGCAAAGTCGAAGTTGGTGGCAAACCGGGCGTCAGGCAACCAATATTGCCGCCGCCGTGGAATTCCTGTTGAAGGTGACGAAACGCAAAACGGTCTGCTTTGTCGTCAGCGATTTTTTTGATCAGGGCTACCTGCAGTCGTTGCAGATGGCGGCCCGCAAGCATGACGTGATCGCGGTTCTCTTGACCGACCCACGCGAACTGGAGTTGCCCAGCTTCGGTATGGTAACGCTGCGGGATCCAGAAACCGGACGGGTCATCGAATGCGACACCAGTTCGCCAGGTTTTCGCCAGGCTTACGCTCAGTATGCGAAAGATCGGGTGGCCAAATTGGAGAGCATGTTTCGCCGGGCCAAGATTGACTTCATTCATGTCGATGTCAGCGATTCGGTGGTGGAGCCACTCGCTCGATTCTTCCGTATGCGAGAACGCAGGAGGTTTCGATGAACCGGTCGACGCACGCCATTGCTCGCACGAATTGGAGAAGACGCAGTCTGACGCTGTGCGGCCTGTGGATGTGTCTTGCGACTTCCGTCTCGCTGTTGGCCGCCGAGATCTCCAACAGCCAAACTTCCGGTCCCGTCTCCGTAACCGTGCGGCTGTCTCCCAGCGAGCCAGTGATCGGCGACGAAATGACCTTGCTGATCGAAGTCAAAGCGGAAAAGGATGTTGAAGTTCTGATGCCCGAGTTTGACGAAGTCATCAGCGGTTTTCGAATTGCCGAATGGATTCCTAAACGCATGGTGAAGCCCGACGGTAGTCAATTGTTCAGCCAAACTTATCGCTTTCAAACCACGATGTCGGGCGAGCAAGTTATACCCGCTATGCTGGTTGAATTCGTCGATCGTCGCCCCGGCAAGCAGGCGACGCCTGAGGATTACGATGCCTATGAAATCTTGACGGAACCACTTCGGTTCACTGTCAAATCCGTGCTGCCAGGCGACGCGGAAGCCGAATTGCGGCCTCCTCTAGGCGAGTTGGAACCGCCATCGCAGCGTCCTTTGGCGGGATGGAGTTGGGGCCTGTTTGGCGGTCTGCTGGCTTGCGGCTCAGCGCTTGCCGCGTATCTATGGTTGCGTCGCTCTCACCGCGTGCGGCAGGAGAACGCCTATGAAGCCGCTCACAAGCGACTGCTACGCCTACTTGATGATCGCAATGCACCGGGTACTGAGGTAACGATTGAGAAGTTCTTTGTGGAAATATCCGCCATCATCCGCCGCTATCTGGAGGATCGCTTTGAGCTTCGCGCGCCGGAACTAACTACAGACGAATTCCTTCAGTTGGCGGCTGGCGAGGGCCAGTTGAGCCGAGAACATCAACGCTTGCTGGGTGAATTTTTGCATCAGGCCGACATGGTGAAATTCGCTGGTGTGGGTGCGACGGACGCCGAAGTGAATCGTTCGGTGGAACTGGCTGTGAAGTTCTTAGAGGAAACCAAAGACGAATCTTCCGCGGTCGGCAACGATCGGCCGCAACTGGCCCCGGCAGACCGCCCGACATCAAGCCCGCAGACACAGAACGCGGAGGAGTCGCCCCGTGCCTGAATGGGAATTCCGAGATCCATGGTTCCTGCTGCTCTTGCCGACGGCTGCAATTGCCTTCTGGCTGGCAACTCGCTCAGCTTCCAGCGTCACTTTTTCTTCTTTGAATTTGTTCGAAACCGCCCCTAAGTCTTGGCGGCAGAGGCTGGCCAAGTTGCCTGCCGCCCTGTTAGCTTTGGCCACTCTGTCGCTGATTATCGCGCTGGCCCGACCCCGTACTCCAGAACGCGAAACGCGTATTTCCCGCGAAGGCATTGCCATCATGATGGTGGTCGATTTGTCATCGTCCATGAACGCTCGAGATTTAGTGGAAGGCGATCTGACCATCAATCGCCTGGACGTGGTCAAAGAGGTTTTCCTGGAGTTCGTGTTGGGCAATCAACAACTTGATGTCGGCGGACGCGTCGACGATCTAGTCGGCCTGGTGACCTTTGCCGGCTTTGCCGACAGCATCTGCCCGCTGACCCTAGATCACGGCAACTTGGCAAACATCGTCCAAGATCTTGAGATCGTTCAAGTGCAATCCGAGGACGGTACGGCGGTGGGTGATGGACTGGGGCTGGCTGTGGAACGTCTTCGACGCAGTAATGCCAGCTCCAAGGTTGCCATTCTGCTCACCGACGGCGTGCAAAATGCAGGCGTTTTGTCACCTCAGAAAGCCGCCGAATTGGCAGCCGAATTTGGCATCAAGGTTTACTGTATCGGAGCCGGTACCAACGGCGTTGCCCCCATTCCGGTACGCGGCTTG
>JANSWS010000225.1 GCA_024743355.1 bacterium | reverse complement strand
GATCTTGCGGTACTCGCGATTCAGGGCGGACTGCATTTTCTTGCTGTAAGTGTTGATTTCGTCGGAGTTCATTATTTTCTCCAACTCTTCCAAGCGGCCCATTCGATTGCGAATCGTGCGAAAGTTGGTCAGTGCTCCTCCCAGCCATCGTTCCGATACGAAGGGCATGCCACAGCGTTCTGCTTGCTCTTGAACCGTTTCGGAAGCCTGTCTCTTGGTACCGACAAACAACACCAAACTACCGCCGGCAGCCACTTGATTGAGGTACTTCTTGGCACGCAACAGACCGCGAAGTGTTTCGCGAATATCCAGAATGTGAATAGAATTCTTGCGACCGTAGATATACGGCTTCATCTTGGGATTCCACCGACTGCAGCGGTGACCAAAGTGAACGCCGGCCTCTACGAGCTTTTCGACAAAATCGCTTTCCATCGATTGAACCTTTCTTCGATCCGCTAGCAATGCAAGGATGCACAGGTCCGAGGAGACCTTCAGCCAGTCTGCAGATCCGTAACAGGGAATTGAGAACAGGAGACGCGACCGCATACAGAATCGGCCGAAACCGCCACGCCCCCATAGGAGGGGAGTGAAGTCTCCGCTAGAAGCGTGAATTATCATGTTTGCGATGCATTCGTCAACGCACGATCGGCACTTCGATGACGATAGTTTTCGCCTGGATATGGGGAGGGTAGCCGTTCACGCTCCCGCGTGACGAAGCCCGACAGTCCGTTGTCCAGGTCTTTGGTTTTTCGTCACAGGTTAAATACTACAAAGTCCAACTGGGTTGTCCGATCTATTTGCGTTTCGCAGCGGAAACTCCGGATCGGGCCTCGTCAGGCGGAGCAATGATGGCAACCGACCGTGGACAGTTACTCGGGAGGTTGGCAGGGGTGCTCAGTAGCTTTTGCATTAGAGCTTTTGCACAAGAATTGTTGGCTGACGGTGTTTACCTAAATGCCTCCGGCTTGGTATGTCGATCTTAATGCACTGGTGTACGGAATTCGCCGGGCAGTTTGAAGGAGCCAGGCTCCCGTAGTCTCTGAAGCTTGCAAAAGGCCGCTGTCATGTCAAATTCGCGTTTTCGCAGCATGTTTGCTACCCCTTTTCGTAGTCGGCGATGGTTGGTGGTATACGCCGCGGTGTTGGCTATGGGCAGCCCGTTGCTCGCTCAAAGCGGGACGCAGAACGGTGCTACGGCAGGTGGTCTGGCAGGTGCGATTATTGGTGGCATTGTCGGCCATCAAAACGATGAGGTTCCCGAAGGAATTCTGATCGGAGGTGCGGTAGGAGCCGTGACCGGAGGCTTGCTGGGCAAGGCCCACGACCGTGAACTGGAACGCCAGCGATACATGCAGCAGCAGGTTTACAATCAGCAGCAGCAAGACTACTACCGTCAGCAGCAAGCGATCACTCGGACGGGGGTTAGTACGCAAGACGTAGTTAACATGAGCCGCAGTGGTCTGAGCGAAACGCTGATCATCAGCCAGCTGGAGGCCCGCGGCGTTCAGCGACGGCTGGAGGTAAGCGAGATCATCGCATTGCACCAGCAAGGCGTTAGCGACAATATTATTGCCGCCATGCAGCGTGCTCCCCTGGCTACGGATCTGGTTCCAGCCCGAACCATTGCGTCGCCTACCAGCAATCGAACGACCACCGTCGTGGTCGAAGAACCGGTGATCTATTCGCCCGCACCGGTTGTTGTCGAGCGGGTCTATCATCCGGTTCCGCGTCACTACCACTACCGTCCCCACTATCATCGGGGGACGTATTTTGGCTTCGGATTCTGAGCTGCCTATCGCATAGGCGAACTTGTTTCGGAAAGTAGCCCGATCGGGTAGCGCTGTGCAGCATTTTGTATCGAGCAGCTCGCCCGAAAATACAAGCACGACGCGCCAGCGAATCAGTTTCGGTCGCCATCGAGTACACACTCGCCAGCGCTTCGTGCTTGTAAATCCAATGCCAAATGCTGCACAGCGCTACCCGATCGGGGCGCAGATGCATGGATCTGCCTAATCCCGCCGCGTAATCGGCTGCGAATCCATTTCGTGCTGGGAAATCTGACACTGGGAGATCCGTTACTGCGGGATCCTTTGAACGGCAATTGCTTGCAAGGAAGCCATTCGACGGAGTAAGCTGTCTGGCCGGTCGGGTTCTAGCTAGCTAACTTCGTAAACGGATCGTTCCTATGTCTTCCAGGAAAGACTCTTTGGCCTCCCGTCGTCATTTTCTTTCAGTTGCGGCCGCCGCCTCGGCCATGGCGGCATATCGGCCCCACGCTTCCGCAGCGGAGATCAAGCACACGACCCAGCCCAGGCGATTGCTGAAGACGCTCAAAATTGGGATGGTCAGGGTATCGGGAGATTTGACGGACAAATTCGCGGCAGCAAAAGCCGCAGGGTTTGATGGAATCGAACTGGACAGCCCTGGAATCGATGTGCAAGCCACCCTAAAGGCCATCGAGCAAACAGGCTTGCCAGTAGATGGTTCCGTGGACTCAACACACTGGAAGATCACGCACAGTCATGCCGACCCCGAAATTCGCAAACAGGCGTTGGAGGATCTGCATACGGCTATTCGACAAACGCACGCCGTAGGTGGCCACACCGTGTTGTTGGTAGTCGGTGTCGGGACAGATGGAACCGAAGAGGAAGTTTGGGAACGTTCGCTACGCAATATCAAGCAAGCCCTGCCATTGTGCGCGGAGCTAGGCATTACTATCGCCATCGAAAATGTCTGGAATCGCTTTCTGTACGTGCACGATGGACCAGCGAATCAAACCGCGGAGAAATTCGCCCAGTACGTTGATGCGTTCAATTCGCCTTGGGTCGGCATGCAATTTGACATTGGCAATCATTGGAAGTACGGAGATCCTGCGGAGTGGATTCGCACCTTGAGTCACCGAATTGTCAAACTCGACATCAAGGGCTTTAGCCGTGCCGACAATGACTGGCGGGACATTACGAAGGACGATCTGCCCTGGGCGGATGTGCGGCTAGCCTTGGACGAAATCGACTTTCATGGTTGGGTAGCCGCCGAGGTCGGGGGCGGTGGACAAGATCGCCTGACCGAGATCGCACAACAAATGGACCTGGCGCTCAATATTGGCTAAGACCGGTTCCCGGTGCGGTGATCGACAGTCCGCTGACGAACAACAGACAACCGAGAACTGGCTATTTGCGTGCTGATCTATGTCTGAGCCCAAATTCCGGCGATACTCGGTTCCAGCCAAACGATTGGGGCAAATTTCCGCTTGGCATCAGCCTGCAGGCGGTTCACAGATGCTTCACAGATGCAATGGGCCGCAAAATGGCGATGCTCTGTAGGAGTTTGCGCGAAACGGGCAATTTTTGGATGGCTCGGACGAAGTGCATCCCGGATGAACTCCCGAAATCTCTGGCGAAGTCGGCTCGATCGCAGTTACGCATTCTGCGCTGGCTGAGGGATTGCTATACTCGGGACTCCCATCGCTCTATTTGGCCCAAACGGAACAAAGTTCATGGTCGCCTCTCGGTCGAAACAATCAGGTTCTCGCGATTCCGCAAAACGAAAAGCTGAACAATCGGAAATGACTTCCGAGGCGGACGACCAGCGATCGGCGGCCGATAAGAACATTCAAAGCACTCGCGAAACGGTCGAATCAATTGTCGTAGCTTTTGTGCTGGCCTTTCTGTTTCGCGCCTTTGTGGCAGAGGCTTTTGTCATTCCCACGGGATCGATGGCCCCCACTTTGATGGGAGCCCACAAAGATCTCTTCTGTGTGCACTGCGGACAACAGTATCAGGCCAGTGCGAGCATCGAGTACGATTCGACGACAGGGGCTTTGGAGGACAAGAAGACCATTGCCAGCACATGCGCCAACTGTCGCGGGATCAATGCCTATGATTTCCGCAACAACAAGGACCATGCGACCTTCTCGGGAGATCGCATCTTGGTGAGCAAGTTTGATTACGTACTATCGCAACCACAGCGTTGGGACGTATTCGTGTTCAAGTATCCCGAGGGAGCCCGGATGAATTACATCAAGCGGCTGGTCGGCCTACCGGGGGAAACCTTGCGGATAGAGGAGGGCGATGTCTTTGTCCGCGACAAGTCCTCCACGACCGAAGTCATCGCTCGTAAGCCGCCACATAAGATCCAGGCGATGAAGCAACTGGTGAGTAATACCGAGCATCAAGCGGCTGACCTGAACCGTCGCGGCTGGCCTAGCTCCTGGCAACCCTGGCATTCCGATCCATCCCAGTCCAATTGGCAGGTCGAATTGCAGGAAGCGAGTTGGCAAGCGAAGTTGAATGTGAGCGAACAGCTGGATTGGTTACGTTACTTTCACAAGGTTGCTGATTTAGATACTTGGTACGCCTTGCGCGAGGATGAGTCGATCACGGCTCCGGCCCCCTATGAATCTCAACTCATCACCGACTACCTGGCCTACAACACGCCTTATGTGCTTTTCGATGCGACTCAATTATTTGATTGGGAAGTCAGTTCGATGGACCGTTTTCTTCCCGGTTTTTTTCGCCGCGGTCCGCGCTTTGTTCCCAGTGAGCGAAAGACTGGCGGCAAGTCAGTCTTGGAGGCAGCTGAGTCGATGGCAACCGTTCGTGCAAGCGCTAGCGCGGAGCAAAACGACGGCTACCATTGGGTGGGTGACTTGAGTGGTGAGTTCGAAGTGGATGTGGATTCGGATGCCGGACTGTTGGTTTTAGATCTGGTCGAATTTGGAATTCATTTCCGTTGCTCCATCGACATAGGGACAGGAGAGGCGAAGCTGCAAGCATTGGAATCAGAGCAGCCCTTGGCGGTATTTGAGGGACTCTCCGAAGTGCAGGCAGCTACCGGAGTTCAAGGCAAGGGCAGCTATCGGCTGGAGTTTGCCAACTTCGACGATCAGCTGGTGTTGTGGGTCAATGGAAAGCCCGTGGAATTCAATAACAGTACCGCCTATGACATTCGTGCATATCGCGATGGTCGCCAGCGACGACCACATTGGTCGCAAGAGGACCCGCTAGACGCCGCTCCGTTGGGCATCGCCGGTCGGCAACTGGCCATGACGGTTCGTTCCGCCAAGGTGTTCCGCGACATTTATTACATCGCGGTTGGCCCCGGTGGCAACTTTACCGATTTCCCCTCGGATGGGAGTTTGATGCTGGATGCCATTCCGGATCGCGCCGCCCGCTCTGGTATCTACAGCAGCGGCCAGATCGTCAACGCGGTGTATCGCCATCCCGAATGGTGGGAGAAAACCAACCTGTTTGAGAAACGCCGCAGCAAATCCTATGAGCTGGAAGAAGAGCAATATTTTCCATTGGGTGACAATAGCGCTGCCAGTTCCGATGCCCGGGCATGGTCGAATCATCACTATGTCGAGCAACGTTTTCTGCTGGGCAAGGCATTGCTGGTATTCTGGCCCCATACCTGGAATACGCCCGTGCCTTTCACCCCCAATTTTCAGCGCATGCGTTTGATTCGCTGATACCTACGAACGTGGCACAGCCTTACCCTCGCGCAGGCGACTTTTGCTTGCATTAACAACTTATCTCTGCAGCTTCTATGCGACGGCAACGCTTGTTTGCCCACTACCCATCAAGGATTCGCCTGAGACGCCGAGATTGGGAAGTGTTCGTCTTTTCCCAGAGCAGAATTTGCGTTAATGAATCTGCTAGCGTCTGGCTTCAGGAATGGGCCAGGTTCCTTTAGCGGCATCATGGAAGACGATCGATGAGCGTGTTGGCGGTAAGCGGGTTGGAAAAGACCTATGGCAGGCGGAAGGTTGTTAACGGCGTGAGTCTCCACGTCGAACAATCAGAAATCGTAGGCTTGTTGGGCCCGAACGGAGCGGGCAAATCGACCAGCTTTAAGATGACCTGCGGCATTGTCAAACCCGATCGCGGCCGCGTGTGTCTGGGTGAGCAAGAAGTAACCAGTTGGCCTCTGCATCGCCGCGCGAGCGAAGGCCATATGGGGTATTTGGCTCAGGAGTCGAGCGTCTTTCGCAAGTTGAGTGTCGAGCAAAACATACTCTGCATTTTTGAGTTGTTGGGAGTTTCCTATCGAGAACGGAAGCTTCGCACGAATCAACTCCTCGAGGATTTTGAAATTACGCACATCCGACGTTCGAAGGCCGGGCGATTGTCGGGTGGTGAACGCAGACGCTTAGAGATCGCGCGATGCCTGGTTTCCGATCCGGAAATCATCATGTTGGATGAGCCCTTTGCGGGTATCGATCCGGTGACGGTGCAGAGTATCCAGGAAATCATTCTCAAGCTGCGTGATCGGGGAATTGCAATTTTGATTACCGACCATGCAGCTCGTGAAATTCTGCAAACCGTGGATCGCTGCTATGTGATCAACAAGGGTACGGTGCTGTGTGAGGGACCACCAGAGGAGATCAAGAAGCATCCTGAGGTCCGCCGGGATTATCTGGGGGATATCGTTGATGAGCATCGCGGCCCGGCCAGTACCGCCAGATCGGGTCCGACGATACCTGCTCCGCGGATGACCGGCCGAAGAAGCGGCATGCATTCGGACGGTCGCCAGCCTTCCTCGGCCAACCCTGTCCGTCGAAGAACCGACGTTTAGAACTGTTCGATCTCTAACAGTCGCCTTTCGCTCCGCGAAAGTAGCGGTTGGGGTGACTTGTAACTGTTGCCAAGCCTAAAGTCCGAACGCTACGAAATAGAGCTGGCTTTCGCCTCTTTCGCGGGAACAAAAGGCGACGAGCGCACACTCAGAACCCATCCGAAACTTGAGTAGAACCGGGCTAACGCCAAAGCGGTTAGTGTTTTTCCGATAGGTTCTAATTGTTCGCAACCTACGAAGCAGCATACTATGAATTGGCAAGTGGCGACTGCGAACCTGAAGGCGTTGCTTGTACGGAGATCGGGATAGCGCCCCCCGGTCGGGAGGCTTTGATTCCCATTGCATCCGAATCGTTCAGCGAATCCGCGATCTCAAATAGCTCACCGATCGGTGACCACTCAACGTCAACCCGCGTATGCAGCCTTTCCGCCAGTTGAATGGTTTGGGGGGTTGGATGGCAGAAACTCGAAACCATTCGGGACAAGCTGGGCTGCAAGCCTTCGCACACGATGTAGGCGCGGAGAGTGGACATGCAGGGCAGCAGAGTCGTGGTCCTGGTCATGCTTTGACGCTTGAGGACCTTGAACATCGCCTTGAGCTGTTCGCGGGGTGCCAAGGCAAAGCGATAGAATTGCCCGCCGAAACGCGCCATACCTGGTGCATGCTTCCCCAATCGCTGGCAAGAAATGGAACGGTCGCCCTCATCGAAGCTCATTGTCTCGCCCGATTGTAGAGCCAGTCCGAAGTCGGGTTCCAGCGAGCGCATGATGTCGGTGGCTTTTTCAAGTACGAAGTCGCGTTCCAACTGATCGAGGGAACATTGCAGTTGGTTAGTCGGCTCGATAAGATCGGTCGCTGGATCACGCACCAGAATAGAGAGAATTCTTTGCTGGAGTGCTGACTCCAAGCCCGATTGGAGGCGGCCAATCAGAAGCTGCATGTCCGAAGCAAAGCCGCTGGTGTCGCCATCCCAGGCATCGGGCTCATTGCCTCGTTCCTCCGCCAGGGATCGAGACCAATCGTCCAGCTTCTGAGCCAACTGTTCGCCGTCAAGCTGAAATTGCTGGCACCATTGAGAGCAGCTCTTGGTTAGAGCGGACAGGTATTTGTGGAAGCCGTTGCGCAATTTATCGTGGCTGACATCCGGTACATCTTCGGCCAGGATACCTATCAGTCGCTCAATCCGTTCGGCTTTCGTTTCGCGAATCTTGTCGATAACAATATGCTGTATTTGCTGCAATTGGACGAGATCATAGATCCGCATTTTGACCAGGTTGCCAATGCTACGCTTCCAGCATTTAAGATCGGCGTGCAGTTGGGTCGACAGCTCGTTGGTTTCGATACAAAGTCGCTGCTGCCAGAGCGGCACCAAGTTGGAAAGCTGCCGCGGGTCCTGGCTGAATTTCCCGCAGGGTTCCGCGAGCCCCATGTTGCTCAGCAATCTCTCGGCGATTTCTTCCATGGCCTGAGAGGTTGCCTCAGGAATGTCCCATGGATCCAGCGTGGAGCCTTCCCCTGCGTCGGAAACTTGCTGGCCACAAAGAGCCTCCTGGATGCGACGGATGACCTGCTCAGCACAGCCTTTTAAAATACTCGCGCGTTCTAACTTGGCGGCTAAACGCACGGGTTTCGTCGAAGCAGTTCGCAGCCATCCCAACGGTGAGGTCGCATTTTCAATGCGATCCTCGGTCAGCAAGGAACCCACCATCGTTTGAGAATCAATCAAGATCGTATCTGCCAGATCGCGGGCGGCAATGGCGGCATCTTTCGGCGAGTGCCATGAACCTCCATCGACGATAGTGACCCAATCGAAAGGCCGTAGCGAGCCTCGCAGATTGCCTCGATCATAAATCGGCCCCACGTTCTCAGGGGTCTCCATGATGTCTCTCAGTTCAGAAAGACTGGCCAAAGCTGCGGCGGCGGGGAGGCTAACGACTTCGTTCGCGCCACAGTCTGCCACGGTCACGGCTGCCGTCAGTCGATAATTCGCAAAGCCGAGATCCGTCATGATTTGCCGAATCAGTCGGCCAAATTCGATCAGCATGCCACCGCCAGTTCCTCCATGCAAGGAAGCTGTGACATAAATTCGGAACGGCTCTGTCGAGGATTTGTCGGACTCTTGGGCTTCGAGTAGTGGCGAGAGTTCCTGCCGAATTCGATTCTCCAAGGCTGCGTAATGGTCCAACATTGCCAGCGTCGCCAAAGGGCGAACACCCTCGGTTCTAAGCGACTTGGGGATATTGTAGAGCCAGCGTCGCGAAATAGGCTTGAGCAAGTCGGCATCGCAGCTGCGATACTCAGACGGCTTATAGATCGGAATTCTGATGACGCGATCAGAGGCAAGGCTGGCTTGGTGACCGTCCGAAGACAGATCGCTTAAGTGTTCGGATACCGTGTCGATAGCCAGCCAGCCGTGTTCATCGGCGGACAGCCGCGCGTCGCAATTGCCGAAAATGGATTTGCGAAGCGACCACAGCGCCTGACAGCCCAGACCGCCGAGGCCTATGAATAGACAGCGAGGACTGTTGAAATCCCGCACCGCGTTCGGATCCACCTGTATGGCTGGTCGTATGTTGTGGCGATTGCGATCGGTTCCGTCGGTGGAACTCAGGCGTGATCTGGAGTTGGTCGAGCTTACATCGTTCAGACCATCTTCCAGCAGACTATCGGCCTTAGTACGTTGCCGCTGTTGCGTTTGCGGTACCGCGGCACCACGTACCTTCTGCAACTGTTCGATAAACTGTCGGCAAGTACTGAATCGATCATTCGGGTTCTTTGCCAATGCTCTGGCCACGACTGGTCGGTCTGCCGGTGGCAGTGCTTCCAGATCCGGAGGTTGAGTCAAATGTTGGCGGGCAAGTTCACCGGTCGACCGTCCGCTGAAAGGCATCTGACCGGTCAGCATTTCCATATAGACAATCGCCAGCGAATATTGATCGCTGCGGCTATTGGGGCGTCCGTCAAAAATTTCCGGTGCGGAATAGTTAGGGGTCAAGCCGCTAACCAACGATTGATTCTGTGAGTTCAAATCCTTGACCAAGCCGAAGTCGGCCACTTTGACTCGATTTGCGATGAGCAACAAATTGCCTGGCTTGACGTCTAAATGCTGGAGCCCGTGGCTTTGTTCCAGATAGTCCAGACCTTCGGCAGTATCATGCAGATGTTCCAACAGCAAACCGCGGGGAATACCCGGCTCGCTCTTGCGGCGGAAATGCTCAAATTTCTGCAGCAGGCTACCCTCGGCTAATTCAGTGATGATGATTACTTGATCATCAACAATTTCGATGCGCTCCAGGGATAGCAGAAACGGATGATTGACCTCCTTGATCCTTTGCAGACTCTTTAACTCGGTCAGTGCGTGCGACTGACTGGCGCTGCCGAATACAAGCTTAACCGCTTTCTGAAGTCCACCCGGTGCGTCGGCTAGCCAGACTTCACCGTAGCCCCCAGCCCCGAGACGTTTCCGCAACACATAGCCGGGAATTGGCTCGGTTCCAACTCGGTTGTGATTGGATTTCATGTTCTGACCTTGGCACTGTTGTTTTCTGGCTGTGCGGAAAACTCGGAATCGTCTAATCGAGTGGGATTTGCATCGTCTTTTCAAAATGCGGTTCACTGCTATCCGCTGAGATATCCGCCAACGCGGGCGGTGTTCCCAGTGCAGGCATGGCAATGGCTCCCGGCACTACCGGGCCCGGGCTCTGCTCCGGGCCGGCCTTGGCTACCTGCTTGTTCGCTTGAATAGAAATTCCGCCAGCAGGATGCATTGCTGGCTTGCTGTTTGCCTCCGCTGGGACCGAGGCCGATGAGGGGCTCGTTCGTTCAGCTTTAGGCCCCTGCTGGGCCTGCATCGGAGGACGCTGACGGGCTTCCCCGCAGGCTCCCGCCGGTTCGCAAGAGACAGCGGGCGCAGCGCCGCCCGCCTGACCACCGTCGTGCGCAAGCGAGCCAAAGTAATTGCGACATGCGTGCCGCAGATAGTCGAGTCGTAAGTCAAGCGGTTCACTGCGGTACGTGCAATAAGCTCTCACCTGTTTCAGCAGGTCCCTTGGATAGCAACGACGCAATGGTCGGCGACTTGCCAGAAAGAAACCATTGATAAGCTGCCGTACAACCTCAGCACGCCATGGAAATCCCATGGACTCACACGCATCCTGAAAGAGCTTCATAAACTCTTCTGGACTTGGATCTCGAATTTCGATTTTAAAGGGTACGCGGCGCATGAATGCCTCGTCCACCAGATCTTGTGGTTGCAAGTTGGTAGAGAACAAGACAATTTGTTCGAACGGAACGCTGATTTTCTTTCCGGTCGGCAGCGTCAGATAGTCGATGCGATTTTCCAAGGGAACAATCCAGCGATTGAGCAACTCCGCGGGGGAGATTCTCTGCCGCCCAAAATCATCGATGAGGAAGCTGCCGCAATTGCTCTTCAGCTGTAGCGGTGCTTCGGCTGTGTTGCTTCTCGGATCGTGGCGTATCTCCAAGTTATCCAGCGTGAGCTCACCTCCAACGATCACGGTTGGCCGCTCGATGCGGATCCAACGACGATCGTAGTTCTGAAGGCTGACAAGACTTGACTCGCTTTCTTTTCCCCGTTTGGGCACGTGGTAGGCGCTATCGAAAAGCTTGATGATCATTCCGTCATCGATAATCGCGTGGGGAATCCAAATGCTTTCGCCGCGGAGCACAGTGAGACATTTGGCCAGGGTTGTTTTGCCATTGCCGGGCGGTCCATAGAGAAAAATCCCGCCGTTACTATTGATCGCCGGTCCTAGAAAATCCAGCCAGTCCGCTTCAAAAGAGATGTCCTGCAAAGCCTCCAATAGTTGGTTCTGCTCCACCGGTTCATATTGATTGGCCTGGGCTTCCACAGACAGCACGTAGTCGGACATCGGAACGGGAGCCGGTCCGGTGTAGATGAATTTTTTCTGGCCCTCGAGAGTCCGCTTTTGTCCGGCCTCGGTCAGACTGTAGTAATAGTCGTTGAGCGGCGCGGATCGCGCATGGGCGATGATTTGTCGCGTTCGAAGACCATTCAGCACGGATTCAATGATTCCAAAGGGCAAGCCGACCGATTCGGCTATTTTCCGTCCGCTCAGCGTGCCAGATGCCATCAAGACCTGGCAAACAATTGATGCAATGAGCGGCTCGGATAAACCTGTATCCTCTACCGAGCATGGTTCATCCGGCCAGAAATGATCTTCGTGCAAGATCGACGGTAGCGTCGGCATCGTGGTGGATGGGCTGACGTTACTCGTGCCGTTACTATTTCGGCTTAGTTCCATTCTTTCCAATCCCCAGTCATTTCGGCTCATCGAATCCAGGCATCCAGCATGTCCGCACCAGGCCTCTTCGCCCCGGTTTGGAGAACGCCACCGTAGCTGGCACTCCTACTAAATGCAGACGCTAGAAATGCGCCGCGGAAATATAGGTGCCGGAAGCAAGCAGAGCTTGGAATCTCGTGTTGCGGACAAAGAAAGCGGTTCCCAGTCACCAGCCAGCGTTTGGGTTTTAAGGGTTCTACCGAAAGGCGGAGCTAGCCTGCCGTTCAAGCTCCCGCTTGCGAGGACAAGCAACCACATTTATGGACTGGCTTAATCTGTAATGGTGTTTGCTTTGCCACTTTCACCGACTTTTTTTCCGCACCCTTCAACACGCATGGAAAAATGACATACGTTTTAGAGAACCTTCCGAGTTAGCGGCTTGCAAACCCTGGCTGATGGTTCTGTTTTGCGACTTTTGTCTCACGTCTGACCTAAGGCTGCTTCCGAGTAGCGTGATGATGGAACCGACTGGCATCCCCATGACCTCCAGTGGCTTTCAGGGCTCGCCCGCCCTGCCTCAAGCCGAAGACG
>JANSWS010000469.1 GCA_024743355.1 bacterium | reverse complement strand
CTGCTTAGCAGGCCAGGGGCAAGAGCGGCTGCCCAATCCCTTCGATCTCCTGCCGGAGGCCCAGACCACTCCCGCAGCGGCTCCTCAGCTTGAGCAGAGCACGCCCGCGCCGGCCACCACTGAGCTTCCAAAGTCTGCTAGCGATTCGCCGCCCACTCAGGCACCCACCCGCGAAGAGAACTTCCAGCAAAACTCTACCGGGCAGTTGGCAGGTGGGGATTCCTCCTCGGATACGGGAGCTTCCGAGTTGGCGGAGAGTTCGGAGCAAGGACGGCTGCCGCCAGCTGGTGAAGTGGCCGACCCCATGCCCGCAGATGATCGGCCGGGTGCGGATTCGGGACTCGGTGACGGGCAATTACCGCTGCCACCAAAGGCTGAAGTGGCCGAGGCGGAAGCAATAAGATTCGATGTGCCAGGCGTTGATCAAGTCTTGGAGAAGAGTTTCGCAAAAGCTCTATTAATCGATGCCAACGGTCCGATTTTCGGACGCTTCCACTGGTATCTCAATCAACGTCTTGACATTGCCCAACGCGATGGCGTTGATCTGGTGTTGATTCGACTGACAACTCCTGGTGGATATGTCGACGAGGCAATACAGCTTGGTAGACGGCTGCGCGATGTGGATTGGGCAACCACCATCGTTTTTGTCCCTGACGAGACGATTAGCGGTGGGGCGATCATCGCACTGGGTGCCGATCGGATTTATATGCGGCCGCAGGCACTGATCGGAGACGCAGGCCCTGTCAGGATGGGTATGGGCGGACAGTTTGAACACGCGGAAGAAAAGGTGGTCAGCTACTTGGCGGAAGCGATTCGTAGCCTGGCGGAAGCCAAAGGACGGCCGGGGGCACTGGCACAGGCCATGGTGGATCGGCAATTCAAGGTTTTCGAGGCCACCGAAATCGCTACCGGGAAACGCGTCTATCTCAGCGAATCCGAACTCAAGAAGGATCCTCAAGGCTTGCGCTTTCAAGTGGGCGATGCCGTGCCCGAAGCCGGGGAGAATCGATTTCTGACCGTCAACGGCAATCGTGCACTCGAGCTGGGGTTGTGCGAAGGCGTCTTCAATTCGGAGGATCAACTGCTGGCTGCGCTTCGAATCGATCAGCTTCAAGAAACCAAGTTGACCTGGGTTGACAGCACCGTGTACGTCCTGAATCGCCCGGTTCTAACCGCGATCCTGTTGATCATCGGGCTAATTGGCCTGTATCTGGAAATCGCGGCCCCGGGAATAAGCGTAGCCGGTCTTACTTCGATGCTGTGCTTTGGGTTGTTTTTCTGGAGCCACGCTTTGGGCGGCACCTCAGGCTGGCTGGAAGTTGTTCTGTTCGCCGCCGGTGTGATCTGCATTCTGTGCGAGATGTTTGTCTTGCCCGGTTTCGGAGTGTTTGGGATCAGTGGAATTGTGTTGGTCGTTTTTTCGTTAGTCATGGCCAGCCAAGACTTCGTGCTCCCTGAAGACCCGATGCAATGGCGCGTGTTCCAAAGAAATCTGCTGCTGGTATTGGCGTCCGTGTTTGGAGTGATCCTGCTGTTCATCGGCCATGTGCTATTCCTGGATTCATTACCGGGTCTGAATCGCTTCAAGCTCTCGACTCCCGAGGACGCGGGAGGCGAATTTACTTCGCCTGGTCTGACCGGCTTGACGCACAGCAGTGGCAAGCTGTCCAGCGAGTGCCAGGTCGGGGCGGAGGGCGTGGCCGATTCGGATCTTCGCCCCTCAGGAAAGGTGCGCATCGGAGACCAGTTGCTGGATGTTGTTACCGAAGGCGACTACGTCAGCCGCGGAACTCCGGTGCAGGTGCTGCGAGTTGAAGGCAATCGCGTCACCGTGCGGGCCAAGTAGCTGTCGCTCATTAGGCTCTGGCCAGTGCATCCTTCCCAGCGTTCGCGATCCTAAAATGGTGTGCAACAAAGCACTACGGGTCGCGTCTCAAGTCGGTAACCGGACTTGCGTAAACACTGGCATACCAAGCTAGCCAGCGATCTTCGTCGTAGTCGAAATTCTGTTTGGTGATCTGAGTCAAAGCAGCCAAGACGCTGGAGTTCTGAAAGACACGTTTTTCTTTTTTGCTTTTACTGCCAAAAGCCAGTCCCTGTGTGCTGTAGTTGGTATTGCCACCGCCGACTTCGACTTCGTGCTCCGTATTTAAGGCATAGATCAAGGGCAGTGTAGCCTCCGGCGGATTGAATAATGCAATGCCATCCGCAGCCCGATTCACCATGAAGTTTTCCGAGTTCTGCAGATAGCTGACAAAAGTCGGTATGGAGTTGGTTGCTCCCATGGCACGCAACGCATTCAGAGCTTCATTCCGCACCTGAGGTTCGGGATCTGTCAGGCTGGCATTGGTAATAGCCGGGACGGCGGTGGGAAATCGCGAGAGAATCTTGACGTACAGCATTCTCATGTTGGGAGGCGGCGTGCGGATCTTGTCCAACAAATAGTCGGCCAAAATGCCCGCCGCCCGTGGGTCTTCAACGAGTTGCAAATTGGAAATAGCTTCTCGTTTCTTGGCTTCGCTTCTGCCAAAGGAAGCGGCCGAGTGCCAGGCGAAGAGCTGTTTCTTCAGCGGGGCGATTTCTTCATCGGCTTGTTCCCGCGCCTGCTCGATGGCGACATCTTCGGGGAAACGCCAGCGACCTTTGTAGTGCACCTTGCCACGCTGCTCGCCATAGATCACTTCTTCCTTCACCCAACGTCCGTTGCTATCAATCCTGTAACCTGCGGCCGCGCGGGCAACTTTATTGTTGGGGTCCAAATCCAAGGCCCGTCGATAGTGGGCGTCGGAGAGATCACTCAATCCCTTGCTCGTGCACCAAGCTGCCAGATCGCAGTGATCCTGGGCCGTCTTGGGAGGGGACGCCTGAACTCCTTGCGCGTATTCCTGCTCTGCTGCGGATAGTGGCTCGTGACCATTGCGGATCAGTTCCGATTCCAGAATCTGCACGTAGGAACCCGATGCAATTTGTACGGTCCAGGCTTGTACCGGCACTCCGTTGACTTCGATACTTTGCGGACGTCCCACGATTTGACCGGAAATGACGCGTCCGTCTTTGTAATGGAACACGTCGGCATGTGCGTAGCCACAGCAGACAAGACCGACGGCGACCCCTAGCAGACTTTTGCTAAGTTGGTTGTTTGGCGGGATCATAGTATCAATGGGGCGAGGAGCTTTGCCCAAAATGTAAGTCATAGCATGCCTTCGCGTGGGTGACATCGGCGGCGGACTAGAGGCGAGAGGCAACGCCCAAATGCTTCACAGTGTGGGCCAAAAGGCCTCCGCAATTCAACATTATACCGCGCCCGTCGGCTGAGGCCTCGGCGTCTCTTTTCCAGGGCCATCGCGTTCCAGGCAGATCGCGAGTAAAGGCGGGAATTGCCTCGCTAAAGGGGCAGAATCGTCGGCCAGCCAAGATCCGCGACAGTCCCAGTTTAGCCGGCACAAATTGCCCTTCCATCGCCTTGGCTACCCCCGGCTCGGATGTAGAGAAGCTAGCTCTTGCTAGTTCTGGCGGCAGAGAGATAATTTGGGGTTCGACTCTCCAAAATTAGGTTGGATGCTTATGATTGCCATCGACAAGGCGGCCGGTCTGCCAGACGAACAGCGAATTGTGATGACGGGTGTTGGTTTGACCAGCCCCAACGGAAATGACATCGAAAGCCTGCGCGAGGGCTTGCTGAATTGCCGAAGTGGCGTTCAGCCTTACGAAATTCGCTACGTGGGCGAAACGTTGGCGGGTATCTGCGACTTTCCAGCGACCCAGTACCAATCTCGCAAGGATGCCCGACGAGGGACCCGGGCGGGAGCTGTTGGTATTTGGGCGGCCAACGAGGCCGTACAGCGTAGCGGTATCGACTGGGAAAACGTCGATCGGTCGCGGGTCGGAATCTATATCGGTGTCACCGAACACGGCAACGTTGAAACCGAGAACGAAATCTACGCGATCAAAGGCTTTGACTACGATACGCAATTCTGGTCGCACCATCACAACCCGCGGACGGTGGCCAACAATCCGGCCGGTGAGATTGCTCTGAATATGGGCATTACAGGTCCGCACTACACCATTGGAGCTGCTTGTGCCGCAGGAAATGTTGGCATCATTCAAGGAGTTCAGATGCTGCGTCTGGGCGAGTGCGATTTGGCAATCGCCGGTGGCGTGTCGGAGAGTATTCGAACGTTCGGTATCTTCGCCAGCTTCAAGAGCCAAGGTGCCCTGGCATTTCACGAGGATCCGCAAAAGGCCTGTCGCCCATTTGATCGGGATCGCAATGGAATCGTAGTCTCCGAAGGCGCTTGTCTCTACGTTTTGGAACGCCTCAGCGATGCCAAGAAACGCGGCGCGCAAATCCTGGCCGAGATCGTTTCCTATGCAGTCAATACGGATGCCACGGACTTTGTTCTGCCGAATCCCGAGCGGCAGGCACAGTGCGTCGAGATGGCTCTTCAGCGGGCCGGTCTACCGGCCGATGAAATCGACATCGTTAGCACCCATGCGACAGGTACGGCCAGTGGGGATGCTCAGGAATGCCAGGCGCTGCGCAAGGTCTTTGAGGGCTCTGAGCGAACCCACTTCAATAACACCAAGAGCTTTATCGGTCATACGATGGGAGCGGCCGGGGCACTGGAGTTGGCCGGGAATTTGCCCAGTCTGGATGACAAGGTGTGTCATCCCACGATCAACTTGGATAACGTCGATCCGGAATGCGAACTCAAAGGGTTGGTCATGAACCAACCTCGCGAGTTGAATCGTGTCCGCTATTTGTTGAACAATTCGTTTGGCATGCTGGGCATCAACTCCGTGCTGATCGTCCGCAAGGCCTGATCGGAAAGGCCGCATGCCAGCCTGGCAACGATTGCGATGGATTCGCGTTTGGACCGCTATGTCCGCGCTGCTTCTGATGGGGGCGACTTTTCGCTTGTGGTTTCCCCAGCTGTCTAGCCAAGATGCATTTCCGCTGGTGCCTTTATTCGCATGGCTGTGCGAGGTGCCCCCTTGGATCGATTGGTTAGTGGCAGCCGGACTTTGCCTGGCTTGGCTCAGCGTCGCCGCGGGCCTACGCTTAAAGCTTACGTTGGGAGCGGTTCTCGTTTTGGGTTTGCTGAGCATCGCTCTGAATCAACATCGCCTTCAGCCTTGGCATTACCAATTCTTGCTGTTTGCCTGGATTCTATCCGCTGTTCCCAGCGGTTTTCGTCTGCGATGGATGCGCTGGTTGGTTGTCAGCATCTATTTCTACTCGGCGCTCAGCAAATTTGACTTTGAGTTTTTGCACACGGTTGGACAGCAATTGGTCGCGGGCGGCCTGCGGCTGATCCAGGTTCAGCAGCTGCTCAGTCCAAAGCAGCAGTTTGTGATTGCTTGGGCTCTGCCCACTTTCGAGTTGTTGATTGCGATGGGTTTGCTGATTCCGCGAGCGCGGCGCTACGCCGCCTTGGCGGCTTGTGCGATGCATGCCGGATTGTTGCTCACTCTGGGACCCTTGGGACTGGATCATTCCGCCGGTGTCTTGCTGTGGAACATTCATTTCATTGTGTTGTGCCTGTTGCTATTCGTAGTTTCCCCTCCGCCAGAAACAGAGCAGACAAGAGAAGCTACTGGTAAAGAAGCGTCGCAGCCCAGCTTGGTAGCAGAGCCTG
>JANSWS010000732.1 GCA_024743355.1 bacterium | reverse complement strand
TCGGTGACTAAGCCACCTCCGTGAAACGTACAGGCGGCGCCGACACGACTTGGTACGGCTGCGGCGGTGCGCATGACGATCGGGCCACCCATGCAGTAGCCGATGGTACCGATCGGTTTGGTAGTGTCCACTTGCGATTGTGTATCGAGCCATGCCGTAAACGCCTTGGCATCAGTCTGATGCGTGTCGGCCGATAAAGAGCGGGCAAGTGGAATCACGTCCTGAATGGGCGTAGAAGCCCCCTTCTCCGCCGTGGGAGCTTTCTGGGTGCGATAAAATGGATTCACGACCAGCACGGCGTAACCAGATTCCGCCAGGCGTTTACCCATCTGCCGAAAAGCAGGACGCAATCCGAATATGTCGGGCCACACCAATACCGCAGCGTGTGCGCCCTTGGTCGGTGCCACGAAATATGCGTCGCATTCTCCATCGGGAGTGTCAATGTTGACCTCGCGCTCGCTGACTTCGGCTGCATTTGCCACTCTTGGTAACATCAATGCAGCTCCCAGGCCCGCCGCCGCCATGGCGCCGATATCGCGGCGTGAATACTTCTTCAGATCTTCTTCAAAATGATCCTGATCACACATGTTCAACCCTCGACGAAGCTGTTGGTAGGCAAAATTTCGTGGGATGGATAACTCATCCCGCCAGACCATTGTAGCGGTTTCCTGGGGAGCTAGCGCAGCGCTAGTCGGCTGCTGTCGACCAGACAGAGCATGTAGAGAAACGCCGCAAAATTCATTCAGCTGCCCGTCGCTGTTTGTATTCGCCAGCCAATTTGCCATGATCGGCGACCAATTCCAAAAGCTTGGCTTGGATTCCCATCGAAGTATCACGATCGTAGTCGGCCAAACGCTGGCGATACTCCGGTAGGCGATACAGGAAATCACCCACTGCGGTTGTCGAAAGTTCCTTCATCTGCGCGCCGTAGCCACACTGGGCCAGTTGAAAGGCGTTGAGTTCTTGTTCGTATTGTCCCGACATGGGCATGGCCAGATAAGGTTTGGCGTGATACAGGGCCTCGCTGATCAAAGTAAAGCCGGCCGTGGCGATGACCGCTTTGCAACTTGCCAAGTGTTCCAGGAATCCAGCACGGGAAGGGCGATGGAAATGCAGATTAACCTCCGTATCCTCGCGATCGTAGCCATAGACCAGGAAGTTTTCGCGGGGATAGGATTTCAAGATAGGAAGCAGAGAATCATAGCCACTGGTCAGATAAACCAGAATGTGACCTGCATCACTGGCGGATAGATAGCGTACCTCCTTACTTACCAAGGGAGGAAAAAGAAAGCTGCGATCATTCTTCAGCTTACCAGGTGCGATGGCTGTGATGAGCGACACGCTGGGCCAAGGGACCATCACGCGAATCAAGCGGCGAACCATGTCAGCATCCGTTTCGCTCCCGGGAGGGATTTCGTAATCGATGTAGCGCATCCGGTGCTGGTTGTCGAGAGTAATCAGCGGGATATCGAAGTACTCGGCCAGATAGGCGGTCATCGGTTCGAAATCGGTGATCACTACCTCGGGCTCAAACTCCTGAAAGATGTCCCGCAGTTTCCAGAGAGCCCGATTTCCTGCCGGTAAGCGTCTCAGATTTTCCGCGATTGTCTTCAGCGTAGAGACCCGATTGTCCTCGCTGGAAATCGTGAGACCTTCAATCTGAATCACGTCAAATTCGCTCGACAGATTCCTGAAGC
>JANSWS010000492.1 GCA_024743355.1 bacterium | reverse complement strand
GTCTGATCTGGACGGTCTCCATCCGCTGATCGGCCAGAGTCCAGATATTGAGCTGGCCATGCAGCGCGCGCAATTGGCGGCGGGCTCGCACGGAAACTACTTTGTGTGGGGGCCGCTCGGGGCGGGTAAATCGGAGGTGGCGCGAGGAATCTTTCAACGCCGTCTCAAGCGAGCGGGGCTCAGCCAGGTCAGCGGACAATTCTTTCCTTTGGACTGTCGCCTTCTCGACGTGTCGCTGTTTGACGGAATGCTCGAAATATTCGCCGGCAGGCTCCGCGGAGAGGCTCCGCATTTCTCACAGCTGCTGGTTTTGGAACACCTGGACGAACTCGCGGATGAGAGCCTGGTTATGCTCACCAATTGGCTCTCCGAACCCGCGGCGGAAAACTGCTCCATTTGTGGTCTTAGTCGTCAGAGTGCTCACATGCTCAGTCAGCGAAGCTCCGATTGGTCGGCGTTGGTCTGCCGTCTGGCGGTTACTGAAATTCATCTTCCGGAATTACGTCGGCGTCGCGAGGATATCGCGCCTCTGATCTACCAACAGCTGGGCCAAGCCTGCCGAGAGTCAAATCGCCCGATGCTCTCCATTGCTCCCGCCGCGATGGATTTGCTGACGGCCTACGACTGGCCTCAGAATCTTAAGCAGCTCAGGACGGTGATGGCGGGCGTGTTGAAGGCAGCAGAATTGGCGACCAGCGTTCAGACAAACCATTTGCCGATCGAGATACGGACCTTAACCAGCCAGCTGATGGAGCAAGACGAATTCGGCGCTGGGCCTTCGGATAAACAAGGAGACTTGGAACCGATTCGGCTGGACGACGTGCTGCAGGATCTGGAGCGAATGATACTCCGCAGGGCATTAAAGCTCTCGCCTCGCAACCGTGCTCAGGTTGCCAGGTGGCTGGACATCAGCCGGCCACGCTTACTTCGCAGGCTGAGTCAACTTGGACTGGATCAGGAATCCCCAGAATCCAGTGAGAATGGCGGGCAGGACTAGCGTAGTGAGCGGCGGAACTGCTTGGCACCCTCTTGGAGAGAAATCAGCAGTTTGGAACGTAGATACTTGGTGCCTCCAAACCATTCGACAGGCTCATGCAGAGCCATTCGGGATTCGACCAAGAGCTGGTTTTCTTCGAGACCCGTCGGCCAAACCGACATGTAGCCGGCCATTCCACGGTAGGCTACAGGACTTCCTTCGACGAGCATGCCGAGTTCATTGGTGGATAGAGGGCTCCAGGTATTTTTCATTTGGGTTTCAGCCTTCAACTCGCCCGACGTGGCATCCTGGTCATCAGGAGTTTCCGAAGCGACCGTTTCTGTAAAGCGAGGATCCAGTTGCCAGTAAACTTCGATGCCGTTGTCTTGGTCCCGACGTTGCACCCGCAGCACGCCTCGAACCATCACTTTCCTGAGCAGAGGCAGCCTTACGTAAAAGTACATTTCCTCATCCGTCTCAGTCTCGACTATGCCCAACTTGTTGCGCTCAGGTAGTGTGAGTTCGCGGATTTCGCCCTCGGAATCGTTCGCTCCGGAGGAAAAAATGGAGTCCATGAAATCGCGCTTGCGCAAATCATCCAAACGGGCGTAGGCGATGTAAGCCTGTCGCACCAATAACCCAACGGGCTGCGAATCAGAATTCTGTAGAGGATCCACACGGATGATCACCGGCGAGTTTAGATTTTGACGGGAGAAGCGTTCCCAACCAATGTTGCCGGACAACTCCTTCAAATTCGACTCCTGCGAAACATCCTGGGAGCGATTTGCCAAGGCAGGTTCGGGAAGAACCACATGCTGCTCAGCGACTTGAATTCCATCTCGCGTTAGCAGAGTTCTCAAATCTCCCGTGCGGGTTTCGCTTTTCGTTGCCTCGTCCGCCAAGGTAGACGCATCTACGTTAATGACAGAGACCAAGAATCCAGCCGTCAACATCCCATGCCATACCCAGGGAACAACTGTGGACATTGGCATGCTCCGGCGTCGCACAGGCTTGAATACGGCGCTTGGTCGAGTTGCTAGCACTCGTATTCCAAATTTTCTGAAAATCATCGTGTTCCTCTGCATGCAAAGCTCCCGGAGAAGGCGGCTTAAGCCTTGCAATCTTGCGACTTGCGGCGATCGCATGAGTTTAACCGTGAATTAATACGAGGATTGTAGTGGAACAGGGACGGTTGTGCCGATAAAGCTTGAAGAAGCAATTTCCGCTGTTCGAGGTGAAAAGAAGATGTTTGTACAAACTTCGCGTTTTGGACAAATTCAATCCAGCCAGGAAGAAGTCATCTTTTTTCCTCAAGGACTCATTGGATTCGAGGCCAGTCGCCATTGGTTGATTGTGCCGGATCCAGCCAACTCCGACGTGGCATGGCTGCAATCACTGAACGAGGCTCGGGTGGCGTTACCCTTGGTGAGCCCCAGAAAGTTTGTGCCCGATTACAAAGTAGCGACGAGTAATCGTGATCTTTCGCCGCTGTGCATTCGCAAGGCGGATCGTGTTTACGTTCTGTGTGTGGTTAGCAAGTCCGGAAAGACGCTAACGATCAATTTGCGTAGCCCCATTGTCGTCAATCTCAGTCGAAGAATCGCCTGTCAGGTGATTTCATCTGAAACCCTGCCGTTGGCCATGCCTATCTCATTGGATAGTCTGCCTCTTAAAGCCGCCGCCTAACGGGACTAAGCGAGCGCGAACCTGTCGAAACTGGCGCGAGCGATGGAGCTCGAACTTCGGCGCCAGGTACAGATGCCGGACGGGTTGTTGTCCTGTGGATAGGCTGGGGACGTCTAACCGACGACGCAACGAGACAGACGGTGGCTGCATTAGGTCGCCAACAATTGCTGGCTGACATCCGACGAGTGGATGGCGGATATTCGCGTCGTGATTGGGTGCAACTTGATCGGCTCCAACGTGTCCGGCTGATGGGGCCATGCGGGTGGCGAGGCGGCCGATTCGCCCTTATTCCAGAGACGTCAAGGGGAGCCTAGATGCCTTAACCAGGGGGGCTAGTGCCAGAACTTGACCGCTGCCCGTCCTTATGCACAAAACCGCGACCAGTTCCCCAAAACTTGGTGTTTTCCGTTTCAAAGCCGCATATAATAAGCTCACTAGCAGCATCGACTGATGCCCCTTTTCATTGCTCACCCCGATGGGCAGGGCGACTTTACTCCTTCTCTCCGACACCCACCAATTCGGTACCGGCAGATCTGGCAACAGGTTGCCAGGGCCATCGGTTGGGGACCATTTGATTGGAGTCTGGCTCTGTCCGGCTTACCTGTTAACCGCAAGGGTTTGGAAACCTGAGCTCCCCACCGAAGTGATGTGTGCTTCTGCGCCCTCATGCCGGCCTTATCTTCTAGGAGTGAAAACGCATGACTGGTCAACGTCCTCCGCACCGGCGAGGGGATAAGTTCGCAAGCAAGCTCTCCGGACCGCGTGGCTCGTCGAGCCAACGGAATGCATCCCGCCCAAATAACCGTAGACGCATGCAGCATGATCCTGAGGTTGAGGAGCGAATCCGAGAGCTCGATTCCGATCGTGAGCCGATCTCCCTGGCCGAGGAAATTGCCAGCGAGGCAAGGCATGCCGCTGGCAAATCACAGGAGTCGACTGCCGACCAACGCAGAAACAACAGGGAGCGGTTGTCCCCCTTTGCCGAACTGCAAGAAATGAACGCCGATGACCTCCAGTCCGTGGCCGCCAATGAGCAGGTGGACACGCAGGGCCTGGAAAAACGAGAGGTCGTCTTTCAGATTCTGAAGGCTCGACTCAAGAACAACGGCTTGATGTTTGGCGAAGGGACTCTGGAGATCCTACCGGATGGTTTCGGTTTCTTAAGAAGCGCGAAACATCACTATATCTCTTGCCCTGACGACATTTACGTTTCGCCCAGTCAAATCCGTCGCTTCGGTTTGGAGACCGGATCTCACGTTGCCGGGCAAATTCGACCTCCTAAAGAGAATGAACGCTACTTCGCACTATTGCGTGTGGAGGCCATCAATTTCAGTGATCCCGATGCACGTCATCGCCGAACCTCCTTTGACGATTTGACTCCCTTGCATCCGGATCAGCGAATTGTGCTGGAGACGCAGGCGGACATTTTGGAGACGCGGGTTGTCGACCTCATCGCTCCTATCGGTTTTGGACAGAGAGGGCTCATTGTCAGTCCGCCCAGGGCTGGAAAAACGATTCTGATGCAGAAAATGGCGCGGGCCGTGTTGGACAACTATCCGGATGCCTATGTCATGATGCTGCTGATTGACGAGCGTCCCGAAGAAGTCACCGATATGGAACGCGAGGTCCGCGGCCCCAACTGTGAAGTCGTCAGCAGCACGTTTGATGAGCCAGCCTCCAGACACATCCAGGTTGCCCAGATGGTTTTGGAGAAAGCCAAACGGATGGTCGAGTATGGCGTGGACGTCATTATCTTCCTGGACAGCATCACCCGCTTTGCTCGGGCCTGGAACAGCGAGTGCCCGCAAAGTGGAAAATTGCTGACAGGCGGTTTGGATGCAAACGCCTTACAGAAGCCAAAGTCATTCTTTGGTTCCGCGCGGAAGGTAGAAGAAGGCGGTTCGCTAACGATTGTGGCAACGGCTCTGATCGATACGGGAAGCCGCATGGATGACGTCATTTTCGAGGAGTTTAAGGGTACTGGCAACTTAGAAATTGTGCTGGACCGAAGCCTGGTCGACCGCCGCATCTGGCCTGCAATTGATATCAATCAGAGCGGTACGCGCCGAGAAGAGATTCTGATGGATGCCGACGAGCATCGCCGAGTATCCGCCCTGCGTCGCGTGCTAGGCGAGATGAACCCTCCCGACGCCATGGAGAAACTCACTTCGCAGATGAAAAAGACCAAGAGCAACGCGGAATTCCTGATGGGAATCCGAGTCGACCACTGAAAACGAGCATTGCGCGTTCCAAGGCAGATGCTTGGAACGAGGGACTCGCAAGCCAGCGATCAGCGAGCTGAGCATTTAAACTCTGGTTACTGGGCTCTGCCTAGTAACCCAATGTTTTGCAGGCTCTGACTGCGGTTTTGCAATCCCAGCCAATGAAGATCTCATTACCAGGGAGGACCCTGGTAATGAGAACTTCATTGGCTGGGATTGCAAGACCGCAGTCAGAGCCTGCAAAGCATTGGGTTACTAGGCAGAGCCCAGTAACCAGAGTTCAAAGAAATTCGGTTACTAGGCAG
>JANSWS010000104.1 GCA_024743355.1 bacterium | reverse complement strand
CGCTTCGGAGGAAGATATGAACAGGGATCCGATATTCCAGGAATTCAAGAATATGTTCGGCGGCGCGAGCCGAGAGGCCACGTCTACGGCTCCAACCACAACGTTATATCTTGACTCGCTAAGCGAAAGGCTGAAGACGGCCGAACAGTTAACCAACTCGGCTCATAGGATTGTCGAGGAAGCCCGGCGTTTGCATTCAGAAAATCGCTCGGAGGCCGCCGAAAAACTGCTGAAGATGACGGTTCAGCTCCGAGAAATCGCGGCTGAGCTGCTGATCTCGGAGCTTTGAACCTGCTGCCATTACTTCGCTAAGAATTACCCGAAAGCCTAACGGAACCGCGGCTGACGTCCACAACGGCTCATGATTTCGGAGAGGTTCTTATTTGGAAGCCAAGGGCAGATCAAAGTCGCCCTGCATGTCGCGCCAGACACAGTGGATGTGATTGGCGGGATTACCGGCTGCGTCGGGCTGGACATTGATGAATTCGACCAGGAATGTCGGCCCCTGAACAACGTAGTAGTGACCGACTCCCGGCCGCGTTGCTCCGGACCAGGAAAACGTGAGCTTTTCAAATCCATTTTCCTCAATCAGCGTCCACCTACCCTTGGCAACCAGCGGCTTCATTTTGACCGTGTAAGCCTGCAAGAGTTTCTTCAGCATCGCTTGCTGCTCGTCGTTCATGTCGGCCGCAGCCAGACCTGGCAATACCTCGGTAGGCGGTTGAGCTTCGCCTGCGGCGCGAATTTCTTCAGGCGTTTCACCGGGAAGCTTAGCCTTGGCCATCTGCTCGGCATCCAAACTCTTCACCAGATTGAAAGCAAGCTGTTCTTCTGCCCTGAGCACTCGCAGCCCCTTGGGAAACTCGGGACCGTAGTCGTCTTTCAGCTGAGCCGGATTGGCGGCGAAAAACTGGGGAGTTGAATCGATAATTTTGCCTCCCTCAAAAACGAAGTTCAGCGACAAGTGATGCCCTTCAATGCTCAATCCCCAACGGCTTTTTTGCTTGGGGCTGCCAAAAATCGTGAAATAGTACTTTTCCGGATTGCGACGAGCTTCACTACCGGGCCCCTCCAATTTTCGCAGCACGGATTCCAAAGCCATGATCGTCGTGGCCTTTTCGTAGCCCGTCTTGCTGACAACGGAACGCAACAACTTTCGGGCTGCTTCTTTCTGCTCGGAACTCATTTCCATCATTGGCAGACCCTTGCGTGTTTCCATCGGGATGAAATGCCACTGCACGCGGCTTGCGGCCTCAAAATCCAGTACGGCTTTGGATTTTTCCTCGGCACTCAAGGTGCCAAGAAAGGCCCGTGCGTTGGGCAGCACCTGGATAGCCTCCGCCTTCTGGGCAGGTTTCTTCTCGGCGGTAGCAGCTTCCTGCGCCGCGGCACTCTTATAGGCGGCGCAGGTAAGCAACAGACAGGTGACGGCAAGAGCAAGGCGGGAGGACATCTGGAGGGCTCCGATTCAGTTTGGGGATCAAACAAGGAAGCACCAAGAATAGCAGAAACTTAGCTCACTTGCGACGCGCGGCCGGCAGTTGCCCCCGCCGCGGTCAGCCGCCAATCAGCTGGCTCCCGAACAGCCCCAGTAGAACTCGATTTCACAGTAAAGATGGGGACTGAGTCGATCAACCGAATGGGATCTGCAGAGCTTTTCGAACAACAGACAGAAAGTTCTCGAGAAGCAAATCGCCAGTTCCAAGCGGGACCATCGGCATGCGGCTGGCATGATTGACACGGTGAGTCGCGCTGCAGCCAGCATGGTTTCCGGTTTGCTGGACCGGCGGCTTTGCGTCGGCTCAGCCTGAGTTCGCGAGGAAGTGCGAAAACATTCCTCAAGTGTCGCTGGTCCGCCAGCCGAACGATTGCAGAACGCCGTTGAAGAAAGCCCAACCGAAACCATCAAAAAAGCCTTCGCAGTTCTGGGCGAACTGCGAAGGCTGAGTGTTCCCTGGCACCGGAGCGACATGTCTCCACATCACTCCGGTGCACAGACTTAAGCCCTGCCGCGAAGCTCCAGTAAGGGTGATTGACCCAGAAACCACTTCTTACCGGAATTGTGCTCCGACCCAGGAGGGAGGCCAGCTATGTTTTCCCGCAAAAGCATAGCCAACGACAGAGCTTCCACTGATTGACATCCTGTCTTTTCTCGGACTCGGGACTGCGTTCCTCCGTGAACGCACCAAGGCTTCAACTTGTTCCCCACGCGATAGCATCGGTGGCTGGTAGCCGGACCACAGTTGATTCCTGTCCAACGGTGCTTTGAAATACCCAAACCGCAACTCAAGAGTCAATGGGAAAAACCGTATTCGACTCGGGTGGCGGAAAAATCCCGAGATTGGGCGCGGTTTTGATTTGATTCCGCCTTCGCACCGCGGCTTTTGCCAGCATTTCGTCGTTCACTGGTTCGCCGTCGCGTGAAGTCCAGCCCTGAACGCCACAGCCGGCCAACAGGATGGCACCTGAATCGGTGTTATCAACTGCCCAGTTGATCGCTGCTTCGCGATCGGGGATGACATGAACTCTGCCCGGGGAGCGCACCCCGCCTAAGACATCCATGGCGATCGACTGCGTCGCGGTTGCCGACAGATCCGATCCGCTCAATACGATGCGTGCCGACGATCTATCGAGCACCTCACCCAAGCGTTGCCGGCAACGTTGCGTTACACGACTGTTGAGATCCAATACCACGGTCGCAGGACCGAGTTGATGCTGCCTGAGGGCATGGGTGGCCACGGCGAGTTGATCGGGCGTGCTGCCCGCATCGATGTATACGGGAGCTTCCACGGATTCCTGGATACGCTGCATGCGACCGGGAATGGATTGCAACAGTTCCACACCTGCGATCGCCTTGGGCACAGGCAGATCGAACATCCAGCTGGTAGCAACGGCAGCAAGTGCTGCTCTGGCCACGTGATCACCCGGGATTTTCAGCGTCAGCGGCATCAGCAGATGTCCAGCCGACACCAAAAGTTGCTGTTCTCCGCCCATACGCGACAGCCTTTTTGCACGTACGTGCTCTGCCGCATCCAAGCCATAGCTGACGGCCGTCGCATCGCAGCGTTCAGCCCAGGCGGCTGCCTGCGCGTCATCGGCGTTGTACAGCAGCATTCCGTGGGGCTTGAGGCTTGCCAAGAACCGATCGAGCAGCAAGGTGTACTCGCGAACATTGGCGGCTCCACGATTCTGACCTGCTCTCAATCCGGTGAGAATAATCAGATCGAATTCGACCCCTGCCGCTACTTGATTTGCCAACATGGCGGGCGTGAGTTCGACTACGGCTGCTGGGGCTCCGGCCATATCTGCCTTGCGCATCCAATTAGCTAAACGTCGCGCTCCGGGTGGCCGCGTTGCCGTACGATCGCAGGCTGTGGAATCGCTGGCGCCCAAGGAAGTGTAGTAGGCCACCGCTCCCCCCAGCTTCTTGAGCATGGAAGAAACAAAGAGTGATGTGGTGGTTTTTCCGTGCGTCCCGACCACGGCTATGGATAGCATGCGACGGGAGGGATCGCCCGCCAAGGCATGACAGATTCGAGCGTAGGCCTGGTGAGTGTCTTCGATCAGGCACTGAGGTACGGAGACGGGCAACAAACGTTCCGCTACCACGGCTACGGCTCCTCGACGCACGGCCTCCTCTACCCGGTCATGCTCGTCCGCGGTTGGCGAGCGACGAGGTACAAAGACATCGCCTGGAGTGCATTTGTCGGCTCGATCGACACAGCGTCGAACACGAATATCTTCGGCGCCGACAAAAACAGCTTCCGACAAGAAACCGCGAAGGCTCAAACCATCCTTGCGCAGTGAATCCTCGGGACGGGACGACGTTGACATCAGCGGCCTCCTTGCCACGTAAGCAAACGTTGAATCTCGAAATCTCAGGTAGCTCTAGCTCGAGCGCGACTAACATTCCGTGTCAGTCTGAGTGGTCTTGGGGGGAGCCTTGGTCTCGCCCCGCAGCCCTATCAAGGTGCCCCGAATCGTAAGGAGCGTCAATATGAATAGCCAGTGCTCTCGCAATTTCGAGGCAACTGTCTTGAACTCTTGTACGCAGCCGCCAAGTGCTAGCTAAAGTGTCCACTTGAGCCCCGTGTTTTCCACGCAAGAAAATCAATGCCTTTCGCAGGCCAACAAGTTCCACGCGAGGGTCGTCGATGAGTCCCGCGAGCGGAAAGCCAGGATCGCAAGCCATTCAAGGGATTCTCGATCGATTTTTCTCTGCGCTTCATGCCTTGAATGGATTAATATCATCCAGCCAGTCTCCGAGGCTGCTACTTCATCGCTAGCTTAAGCGTTAGACTGCCAGCTAGGATCGCAACCTTTCCGCCATTCAGAATTCAGTTGAACCAAGCCATGTCTACGCCGGATCTTGATGAAGATCAACTCGCAGCCTATTTGCATCTGACTCCACAAAAAGTCCGGCGATTGGCTGATCGCGGAAAAATCCCCGGTCGTCGCGTTGGCGGCAGCTGGAGATTCTCGGAAGCGGAGATTCATTCCTGGCTAGAGGATCGGATCGGAGCTAGCGATTCGGAAGAGCTGTCCAAGGTACAACAGGTTGTCGATCGCTGGAGCGCACAAGACCCGGACTCATTATGCCTGAGTGACTTGCTGCCCATGGAGGCGATCGAGGTCCCGTTTCTGGCCAGAACGCGTGGCAGTGTGGTTCGGCGAATTTGCAGCCTGGCGGCGAGCACCGGCCTGCTTTGGGATTCGGATCGGATGGCAGAAGCCGTGCTCGCCCGTGAGGATTTGCATCCTACTGCTCTGGATAACGGTGTGGCACTGCTGCACCCGCGACGTCCGCAAACTTCGATTCTGGGAGGTCCCTTACTGGCGTTGGCGGTTTCTCCCCAACCCATCCCCTTCGGCAACAAGAGCGGTCACCTGACCGATGTTTTTTTTCTTATTTGCTCCACCGATGATCGTGTCCACCTGCAGGTTCTGGCAAAGATTTCGCGATTGCTGGCCAACACCGACTTCCTGGATGAATTGCGTGTTTGCGATGATCCCAAAGCTGCTTGGCGGCTCCTGGATAAACACGAACAATTGCTGGACCAGCCCGAAGTACAAAAATAAAAAATCAAATCTAACCTGTTAGCCAGCCCGGCAGGCCTGAGAGCAATTCGGACGAGATGGCAGCCAGGCATTCACAGGGCACTTTGTCGCTCGCATAAACTCAATCGACAACGCAGCTTGGTAATCAGCACAAGGGCAGGGGAGTGAGAAGCTGATGTCATCGTCATGGGCATCCCAATCCAATGAGCGTGTTCCTCGACAGGTTGTTGGCTGGACGGGTCCAAGTTCGGGCTGCTTTGGCTGGCTTCGCGCTCGAATTGAGCGGCAACACCAGGTGATTCCGGTCCAGGAGGGTAACTGGGAGAGTTATGCGTTGGATCGCTGGATCTACGCTTCCCCCGACCGACTCAGCTTACCGTCCGCAGAGCTCCAAGCTCAAAACATTCCGCTGGCCATTGCCACAAGCGACTGGTGGGAGGGGGCCGGCAGAACCGGTTTGCGAGAACTCCAGCTGCCGGCGATTCCTTGGTACCGCTGGTGGGACGGCTGGCATGACTGGCTCGAGGGAACCAGTTCAGCGCTCTTCAGTCCCTTTCCTCCTCGACTGGCACACGCCCTTTCGCCGCCGATGCCTGCCACGCAATTCAAAGCGGGAAGCGGCTGGATCATCGCGAATTGCCTTCAGTCGGCGGATGCATGGACACTCGCGGCAAACGAAGTGGGCCATGTGGTTACTTGGTACACTCTCGACCAATTCCGCGCGACCATCGCAGCGCCGCATTTTACCGAACATCCCGATTGGCTGTTGTGGGACGATACCAGCCTGGACACGTGGAACGCGAAACCCGATTTCGCGAGTGTCAGCGAACTCTTGCGTACACTGCACGCACGCTACCCAGAAATGCGCAGGCTGATTGCTCTCACATTGCCGCGTTGGGACCAATGGAGGGAGCTGCATGGCGCGGGAGCCCAAGAGTTGATCGCCAAACCGACGACGGCCGGTGTTCTGTACCGCAGCCTCAGCTACCTTGCAGGCAGTCAACCGGCGTGTTGATGCCGGCTGAGCAGTGACCGAACACGTTCTTCAACGACTGCTCATCCAGCACCAGGAGCGGAATAGCTGCGGCTTGAGCTCTGCGGCTTGAGGTCTGGGCCCTTTTCACACGGAGCCTCCACTTGTCGCTTTCAGGCTTGCCTGCTCTTCGGCCGCGCTTGCTCTTACGTATTTGGGTAACAGACTGGTGGCTGTTGCAATAGCTCCCTGCTCAAAACCTAGACGGCCAAGTTCGGCGATGCATTCCAAGCGGGGATACCATCGGTCTTCAGAAGCCAGCTCAAGCTCCGGTGTGGCAACGGGCTGATAGACTTCCAGCCCCGGCCCGGCCACCAGGATCGCTCCACGGGCCGACAGCGGCGTTTCTGAGGTTTCTTGGGTGGCTGGCCTTCGACCATCAGGGGCTCGAGTCGCGTCAGGGGACTCAGCGCGTGCCTGGGCTGGCTCGGAGGCTCTCAGGAGACACTCGCCAGGATTCTGCATCCAGACTTTTGCGTCGCAAACATAAGAATCCCGGTGGCATTGAAGTTGCCCTTGGGAATCGCGGGACCACACGGCGGTAAAAACCTGGCGGCGAAATGCGTTCAGCACAGGGATGATGAATTGCGGCCCAGATCTGTCGGCAAGGGATTTCCCTTGCTGAAAGGCAATGGCCTGTAACGTGTCCACACCAACCAGGGGGACCTTCCAAGCGAAGGCCAGCATTTTTGCTGTGGCCAGCCCCACCCGCAGGCCTGTAAAGGATCCTGGCCCGACCGTCACCGAGATCAGATCGCAGCCACGATGATTCTCGGAGCGCACGACTTCGCTAGCAGCGGAAGCTGGATTTTCAGCACTCAGACTGGGCCCGCCTTGGCTCTTCACCTTGGCTTCGGCCAGCACTTCGGCGACCGCTTCCGCCAGCCCTTGGACGCTGCCAACTTTCGCATCGAGACGGCGAATAGCCAAGGCCTGTAGGTCTTCGTAGAGGCCCACCGCTGGCGTCGTCCCGGAACACTCGATTGCTAGATTTCGCCTGGGCATACCCGATAAAACCACCCTTCCTGCGGGAAATCGACACCGATAGCCTGTTTCATGTGCCTTTCGACAAGCTCAAGACCGATCTACAATACGTCGCTCTATTGGCTGCTCAGCCATTCCATTGGCATGCCCCATTGAGAGGCTAGCCGATAGGGTCCGTTGACGTGTCTGCCGCCATGGAAGGCACTATTGGTTGCGAGCTGCAAATTTCAATCACAAACCTGCTTAGCCCGATTCGGAGACGCCAGTGCGTCATGCTCTGATAAGTGATATCCACGGCAACCTTGAGGCCCTGACTACGGTCATGCGAGATATCCAGAGTCAAAACATTGATCGCATCATCTGCCTAGGTGACATTGTCGGCTACGGCCCCAATCCATGCCAGTGCCTGGATACGGTCATGAAGCACTGCGATTTCACCATCCTCGGCAATCATGACCAAGCGGCCTTGTTTGACCCAGAAGGTTTCAATCCCGTTGCCTTGCGAGCGATTTATTGGACCCGCGATGAACTCGACCGCGGTCCCGGCTCGGCGAACATCATCAATGCCCGCTGGGATTTTTTGAGCGAGCTACCGCGCTTTCGTCGCGAGGAAGACATACTCTTCGTGCATGGTTCACCGCGCGACGCAACGAACGAGTACGTATTCCCTGAAACCATCTACGACCAGGCCCGCATGAGATTGCTTTTCGAGCGTGTGTCGTCGTACTGCTTTCAAGGTCACACGCACATGCCAGGCGTATTTACCACCGACGGAGAGTTCATCACTCCCGACGAGTGCGACTACGAATTCGAACTGGGGAACGAGAAACTCATGATCAACGTCGGATCGGTTGGTCAGCCCAGGGACGAAGATCCGCGTTCGTGTTACGCGGTGCTGGATGATCAACGCCACATGCTCTACTTCCGTCGGGTGGAATACGATATCGAGCAAACGATTAGGCAGATCTACGCGATTGAAGAGTTGGACAACATGCTGGGAGATCGTTTACGTGGCGGTCGATAAGCCAGTCAGGATTTGTACGCGTCTGTGGTGAAGTACCAGTACAAGGAGCGAGCTGCGTGCGACGCGCGATCATCAGCGATATCCATGGCAATCTAGAAGCCTTGAAGACAGTACTGGAGGACATCCAGTCTCAGAACTGCGACCAAGTTGTTTGCCTAGGGGATGTAATCGGCTACGGCCCGGAACCATTGGCCTGTGTCGACCTGGTGAAAAAGCTGGACGCCTGCATTCTTGGAAACCACGATCTGGCGGCTCTGTTTGATCCAGAGGGCTTCAGCAACACGGCCGAACAGGCGATCCTGTGGACCAGAAAGCAGATGGAGTCCGGCGATAGCCAGGCAGCCTGTCTCGAACGTCTGGCGTTTCTGGCGCACATGCCGCGCACCCGCCGTGAAGGCAATCTGATGTTTGTCCATGGTTCGGTACGCAATCCGATCAACGAGTATGTGTTTCCGGAAGACATCTACAATCGACGGAAAATGGACAAACTGTTTTCCATGATCCATAAATACTGCTTCCAAGGCCACACCCATGTGCCCGGCGTATTTACTTCTGAAATGACCTTTCTACGCCCGGACGACATTGACTTCCGCTACCAGTTGACCGACGAAAAAGCCATGATCAACGTCGGCTCGGTGGGCCAGCCTCGAGATGGGGACTGGCGCAGCTGCTATGTCATTGTTGAAGAACCTTGGGTCACATTTCGACGCATCGAGTACGATGTTGAGGTCACGATCCGTAGGATTCACGAAATCGATGAACTGGATCCCTTCTTGGGCGATCGGCTGAGAGATGGACGCTAGCCGAATGCTCGCAGCACTTGTCCAAGGCGGTTCTCCGCGGCCCAAGCTAGTCGATCCGAGATGCTGCCAAGCCAGTACGAATTGGTGGATTCGCCATTCGAAGTTGATTTCGGATCGGCCGTTTAACAAAATGAGTCGTTTGCCAGCCGCCGCTTCGTAATGGCAACTCGTCCCGCACCGAGAGGATCTGATAGCACATATGCAGGGTATCACATTAAGGGTCATTTCGGGTGCTGACCGCGGTCAGACCTTCCGCGAACTCAGCACACCTATCACCATCGGCCGCGAGGAGGGGAACAACGTTCAGCTGAATGACGAACGCATCAGTCGCTACCACGTCAAAATCCAAGAAGATGATGGCCGTCTGGTTGTCACCGACTTGGATAGCACCAACGGAACACGCGTCAACGGCAACGTATGCAATCTCAAGATCCTCCGCTATGGCGACACAATTTCTATCGGACGTACCGTGCTGCTGGTTGGGTCGCGTGAACAAGTGGCCGAAATCCTGATCAACAACGCCAAACCTTCCGTTGAGTCAAGTTCGAACTCCGACGACGAATCGGACAAGCTTGACATGAGTACTGGACTCGGCCCCCAAGTTCAGCCACCTCTCTCCAGCTATGAGACAACAGTGCCTCGGGGCTTGACGCCGGGCCAGGCCGCTGAACTGCGAGAATTGCTAGACCACCTGCATCGCGGCTTAAGGATGGCTATGGAAAACGCCAGCATGGACGACAAGAAGAACATCGTCACCATGGAACAACGCGGCTGGCAAACTCTGTTGATGACGCAGAGCGAAATTGCGGAATTGATCCGTGCCATTGAGGACCCACAATCCAGCGACGACTTAAGTTCCGATACCGGTCGTGGCTGAAGCAAGAGAATCTGCGCCCAAATTGCTGGCACAACTAGCCAGGCTGCGCGATCCCAATTTAAAACGCCCTTTCTAAATCCGATTGGCGGCCAGCAGGACGAAGTACTGCCCCACATACACCGACAATGGATAGCGACCAATCCAAGCCAGGCCTCTTAAGCTCCAAGCTGGTCGGAGAGTTCCCACGGCCAGTAGCCCGCTGGCCAGCGGTAAAAATATCAGCACGTAAACGGTGGGCTGCGACACAATCCGAAAATCGCCTTGCCAGCCCCTCAAGGCCAACAAGCTGAGAGAAATCAGCACCGCCATGGACAAGCCGATTTGCCAGCCCCATTTTCGCTGAATCCCTCCGACCGCCATGCAGGTTGCCACAGCCGAAATGGGGTAATCAAAGACTGCCGCGCTGACATCCCATGGGAACAGCAAGAACGCCAAAGCCGCGACCATAAACCATGCTTTGCAAGCCGCGATCAGCAGATAGCACACCAGCAGGCTGGCTAAGATTTCCAATCGTCCGTAAAGCGTAAAATAGGCAAAATTAACGACGATAGCAGCCAACAGAACCTGCCCCAGCCTCGCCCAGTTGGTGTCGGAAGATCTCAGGGCAAAATAGCCCGTGAGCACGCAGAACAAAGGCATGCTCAATCGCGTTACAAAGCGAATCGAAGTTGGCTGTATGGGTTGATCAAAATACAACCAAGCCACGTGATCCACGATCATCAACAAAATTGCCAGTCCGCGCAAAGTGTCCAAGGCCGCATTGCGCGTGGCGGGCGGAATTTTCGTCGGTGACAAGTTTTTTTTTCGATCCAGCTTTTTCTTGCGTCTGGACACGTTGGCCCTACTAATCCGAGTTAGATGTGGATTCTTTGGGAACTGCACCCGGCTTGGCACGCGATACGATCCCATCGCCACCGCTGGGCTCTTGGCACATCAATTACTATGCTGTTTTGTCAGCTCTTCCATAGCGCGACTGCAAGACATTACCTAAGTCGACGAAGCCGGATCGACCCCGTCTATGGTGCCCATTGCAGAAGTGGAAATCAGGAATACCGTGAAAAGGAATCGACGACCATGGGTGGCGCATTTGTCCATTTACACTGCCACAGCCACTATAGCCTCTTGGACGGTGCCAGCTCGATATCAAAGCTGGTAAATCGCGCCAAAGATCATGGCATGAATGCCTTGGCATTGACGGATCACGGCAACTTGCATGGAGCGTTGGAGTTCTATAAGACGGCCAAGAATGTCGGTATCAATCCCATCATCGGCTACGAGGCTTACGTTGCTCCCCGCAGTCGTTTTTCGCGCGGCGACGCCGGCACGGCCAAGGAAGCAGCTTTCCATCTGACGCTCCTGGCCCAGAACCGAACGGGCTTTAAGAACCTGATCAAACTGGCGTCCAAGGCCAGCCTGGAAGGCTTCTACTTCAAACCTCGCATCGACCGCGAACTGCTGGCAGAACTGAATGAAGGCATCATTTGCTTGAGCGGCTGCGTCTCCAGTGAATTCTCGCGAGCCATCATCAACAACCAAGACACGGCCCGTGCCGAGCAAGAGGCCAGAGAGGTCGCCCAATGGTTTCATCAGGTTTTCGGAGATCGCTACTTCATCGAGATCATGAACAACAATCTCGATATTCAGCGGATGCAACTTGAGGGTGCTGTGGACATCGCCCGCAAAGTGGGCTTGCCACTGGTGGCAACCAGCGACGCCCACTACGCAGATCCAGCGGATGCGGAGATCCAGGATGTGCTGTTGTGTATCAACACCGGCAAGTTTCGCACCGACTCAGCCCGTATGAAAATGGAGGGGGATCAATTCTACTTGCGCTCGCCGGAAGAAATGTACTCCCACTTTCCTGGCTTGGAGGACGCAGTCGCCCGCAGTCAAGAGATCGCCGATAGTGTTGACATCGACCTGGAGCTTGGCAAACGACACTTTCCGGTCTACCCGCTTTCGGAAGACAAGACTCCCGACGACTACCTCAGGGAAATTTGTACTCGAGGGCTGAAAGAGCGTTACGCGGGCAACGAAGAAATGCTGCCAGGCGGTGAACTCTCCGAAGTCGTCCAGGCACGTCTGGATCGCGAATTGGGAGTCATCCAGCGACTTGGTTTTGCCAACTACTTCCTCATCGTGTGGGATTTCGTGCGGCATTCGCGGGAGATGGGCGTACCCAATACGGCCCGCGGCAGCGGTGTTGGAGCTCTGGTCTGCTACTCCCTGTACCTGAGTCACGTTTGCCCTATCAAATACGACCTGCTGTTCGAACGTTTTCTGGATGAGAATCGACTCGAGGCGCCCGATATCGACATCGACTTTTGCAAGGAGCGAAGGTCGGAAATCATTCAATACGTTCGCGACAAGTACGGGGAAGAAAACGTGGCCCAAATTGGGACGTTCGGCACCCTGGCCGCGAAGGCAGCGATCAAAGATGTGGGGCGGGCGCTGGGAATCGCCTTGTCACGCGTCAATCAAATCACCGAGATGGTCCCCGATGAACTTAAGATCACCATCCGCAAGGCGCTCGAAAAGAACGTGGAATTGAAACAGGTTTACGAGTCCGATAGCGAGATTCGTGAACTGTTGGATATTGCACAACGGCTGGAAGGCAACGCCCGCAATGTGGGCACGCACGCCGCAGCCGTCGTAATCGCAGACCGGCCACTGACCGAATACGTGCCACTTGGACGCGTATCTGGTAAGACGGATATTATCACCCAGTGGTCGATGGGAGACGTCGAAGATGCCGGCCTGCTGAAAATGGACTTCTTGGGTCTCAAGAACCTGACGATCCTGTCCAAGGCCGTTGAGATCATTCGGGAAACACGCGGCGAAACTCTGGACATTCTCAAATTCCCGCTGGACGACAAAGAAGCTTTCGCGCTGCTTCAACGCGGTGAAACCAAGGGGGTCTTCCAATTGGAAAGCGGCGGCATTCGCGACTTGCTGCAGCGCATGAAACCCGACCATTTCCGCGACATTATTGCTACCAACGCGCTTTACCGCCCGGGGCCGCTGGAAGGCGGTATGGTCGACGACTATGTGGCGGTCAAACACGGACGCAAGCAGGCGGAGTACTTGCACCCTGTATTGAAAGAAATCTTGGAAGAGACCAACGGAGTCATGGTCTATCAAGAACAAGTGATGCGGATACTCAATCGCTTGGGAGGCATCGAACTGGCTAGTGCCTACACGTGTATCAAGGCGATCAGCAAGAAAAAAGAAAACATCATTGCCCAGAACGAAACCCAGTTCTTGAAGGGCTCCACCGAAAAAGGCTTAAGCCAGAAGCAAGCCCAAGAACTGTGGAACATGATCCTCAAGTTCGCGGGCTACGGCTTCAACAAGAGCCACTCGACCGCCTACGCTTTGGTCGCCTACCAGACCGCTTACCTCAAAGCACATTACCCCGTAGAGTTCATGGCAGCCTTGCTTTCGGGCGACATCCCCGGACGCAATTTCAAACGCAAAGACTCGCTGGTCGAACACTTGGAAGACTGCGAGCGAATGGGGATCGAAGTCGTTCCCCCGGACGTTAATCACTCGTTTGTCGACTTTGCGGTGCGAGATGGCAAGATTCTGTTCGGTCTGTCAGCCATCAAGGGCTGCGGAGGTTCCGCCGGAGAATCTATCGTGGCCGCCCGCGCGAAAGACGGGCCATTCAAAAGCCTGTTCGATTTCTGTGAACGCATCGACCCGAGCGACTGCAATCGCTCCACGATCGAGACCTTGATCAAAGCGGGTGCCTTCGACTCTCTGCAGGCCCATCGGGCCCAACTCATGGCAATTGTTGAAAAAGCCATCCAGGGAGGCGCCGCCGTCCTGGCCGATCGCCGACGGGGACAAAGCCTGCTATTCGATGAGGCGGAGGAAGCCAGCAACGAACAAGGCCAAGATCAGAAACTGCCCGAGCTGCCCGAGTTTCCAGAAAAGATGAAACTCACTATGGAAAAAGAAGTTCTGGGTATGTATCTCTCCGCCCACCCCATGGCAGAATACCAACTGCAACTAAAGTCGTTCTGTTCGCATACCACCGCGCAGCTCAAGGATGTCAAAGACCGGTCCGAGGTGATCGTCGGCGGTATGATCTCATCGATCAAACTCGCCAATACGCGTAACCCCAAACCAGATGCCCCCAGCAAATATGCCAACTTTGATCTCGAAGACCTGGACGGTGCCTGTCGTTGCATCTGCTGGCCCAATAGCTACGAGACGATGGGGCACCTGATCCAAGCTGAGAATGTAGTCATCATGCGGGCGAGCGTCGACAAACGCGGGGGCGGCGATGAAGTCAACTTGATCGCAAACGAAATCATCCCGATCGATGAGGCCAGTACTCGCTTCACAGCCGGCATTCGCATCCATGTGGATCAGAACACGCACGATATCGAACTGCTGCCTCAGTTGAACGAGGTGCTCCGCGGATACCCGGGAAATTTACAGGTGACCGTGGCCCTCAAAATGACCTCGGGCGAAACCGTCCAACTTTTGAGCCGCAAGCACCGCATCTCAGTCACCCCCGAATTAAGGGGACGATTGGACGATCTTCTAGGCGCCAACAGCCATGCGTTGCTGGTGAGCCCCCCCAAGCCAAGTAATGGGAATGGCACGCGCCACCGGGGAAATAGGCGAGCCAAACAGGAAAACTAGCTCCTATCCACCCCAAACCCCCTGGCTTTATTGCCTTTCTTCTTTTTAGCAACTAATCTTTCTAGTATCTTTTCGAAGGAATCCGCGCTTTCTGGCCGGATTCACCTTTACGGAACAAGGGCGATGAACCTCAGGGTAATCATGATGCTACGCAGAATCGGCCATTTCTCCCGCTTGTTGACGGCATCTCTGGCCGTTTGCGGCTTGCTATGCCTGCCTTCGTTGAGCCTTGCCAACAACAATCAGGGCGCGAATAACGGCGGCAATAACAATGGCGGTAACAACGCCAACAATAACAATAATAACAATGGCGCGGGTGCTGGATTTGCGGGAGTCCGCATCGATGCGGCAGGCACCTTGCGTGTCACGCAGAGCAACCCCATGGTGACCATGGCGCAACTGCGGGCTGCCAAACAAAATTTGCCTCAACGACTCGCCAAGCCCAGTAAGCTTCGCAAGGTTTCGCTGACGCGATTGGAAAAGGCGATCTCCGAGAGGCTGAGTTCCGGCGAAGCACCCACCCCCGAGATGGTTGCCTTGGCTGGAATGACGAAGCTGGAATACGTTTTTTGCTATCCGGAGTCCGGTGACATTGTCATCGCGGGTCCCGCTGAAGGCTTCGGAAGGGATTCGGAAGGGCGGGTGGTAGGCGTTGAGAGCGGTAAGCCTTGTCTGCTACTGGACGATTTGATCGTTGCCCTGCGAGCCTACGCACCCAACGGGGACTCGACCAACGTCATTGGCGTCTCGATCGATCCGACCCAAGAGGGACTGGCTCGCATGCAACAGACGCTCAATCAGCTCGGAACCAGTTTTCGAGGCGCGGCTGATATTCCGGTCATCGTCAATAGCCTGCGTACTAGCTTGGGGCTGAATGAAGTCACCATCACTGGAATTCCCGCAGGCACCCACTTCGCCCACGTGTTGACCGAAGCCGACTATCGCATGAAGTTGATTGGTATTGGCCTGCAGCCAACCCCAGTCCCGATGCAAAACTATGTTTCTCGTTTAACGGCTACGATGACTTCATCCAATGCGCTCGTGCGTTGGTTCTTCGTTCCCGACTACCAGGCGCTGGCCACGAGCGAGGACGAAATGGCAATGAAGTTGGTTGGCCAGGGAGTCCAATTGGTGGGTGAAGACGAACTGGTCGGACGCGACGGCAGTCGAAAACAAACGGCTCGCCCTACCAATCCAGCCAGCCGTGGCTTTACCTCCGAGTTCACAAAGAAATTTGGGCTGATTGCGGATAACAGTCCCGTCTACTCCCAGCTGCGAAATTTGGTCGACATGTCGATTGCAGCCGCCTTTATGCAAGACCGCGACTACTACGGAAAGACGGGCTGGAATCTCGGAGTATTCGGGGATGAAGACCAGTTGCCCGTGCAGGTATTTCCCGCTCCTCGGCAGGTAGAAACCGCAATCAACGCCGTGATGAAAGGGAATCGATTGATCACTCCCATTGGTGGTGGCGTGAAGATTCAGCCACGCCAAGCACTGTCTCAAGAAAACCTGGGTCAAGCAGACGACAGCTTGGCGGAACAGCGACAGACGGTCGGTGCAATTGAGATCCCAGAAGGTCAGTGGTGGTGGGATTGATCCCGTCCCTTCAACGACAATTCAAACAAAAAAAGCGATGGTAAAAACCATCGCTTTTTTTTGTTTCCATCAAGGGAATCACTAGTTCCCGATCAACCCACTCTTTACCGCCCAAACGGCAGCTGCGGTGCGATCGGCGGCATCGAGCTTACGCAGAATGTTTTGCACATGCTCCTTGACAGTCTCAACGCTGATATCCAGCGAAGTGCCAATTTCTCGATTGCTCAGGCCCAAAGCGATGTGCCTCAAGACTTGCAATTCCCGATTTGTCAAAGGCACATCCTTACTGTCCGAGCGATCTTTGCGTTTCTCCATGGTCGCCTGCACGCGACGCAGGATACTCCGCTCGGAAGGCTGTTCACTGGAAGCGGCTCGATGCACGGCTTCCAAGACATCCATTCGCGAGGAATCCTTCAGGATGTAATCGTTGGCCCCAAGAGCGATTGCCCGAGCAACATAGGTGGGATTGTCGTAAGTAGACATCATCACCACCGCAACCTCGGGAGCCTTCTGCCGAATCATCTCCAAGGCCGTTAGGCCGTCCTCTCCACCCAGGCGAACGTCTAACAATACAACGTCCGGCTTTTCCGCAACGGTCAGCGTAATCGTGTCTTCCACGTTGTCGGCTGCACCTACGATCTCGACATCGGATCCTTCCAATAAAGTCTGAATCCCACTTCGGACCACTTCATGGTCATCAACCACCAGCAACTTGATAGACACAGATCTTCACCTTTCTGCCAATAACTTGGGCCTTAAACCCCACTATAAGCAAATTTATCATACCCAAAGCAATTAGGAAGCATTTTTGTCACAATTGTACTAATTGAGTCAACTGACGCGGGGGGTCCTCTCCCCGCCTAGGTACTACGCGTCGAATACCTATTTTTACCGCAGATCGGGTCGTCTTCTTTTTGAACACGTCCCTCGCCACCCCCCACCAGGGATAGGCCCTCTTCAAGCACGCCTTATTTGCCACCCTCCCGGCCAAATGGCTCGATTCCTATTTGCCTTGGCCGACTCTGCGACCTAATTAATTTTGTCCATTTCACCGTGCACCCCGACGCAGATATTCCGCGCCCATGTCCTCACCCAGAATTCTATTAGTAGACGATGACCAATGGCTCTTGGAATCCATGGCCACGTGGCTTTCAGAGCAGAATTACCGAGTCAGTGTTTGCGCGACTGCCGCGGAAGCCAAGCATAAGCTGGCTGCAGGTGAATTTGATGCCTGTTTAACCGATGTCTGCTTGGAGGGGGAAGATGGTTTTAGCTTGCTGCGTTGGTGTCGATCGGAAAAGCCCGACCTTTCAGTGATCCTGATGACGGGTTATGCGGGCCCCGATTCGGCGGTAGACGCGATCAAGCTGGGTGCCTTCGATCTGCTAACCAAACCGATCATCGATCAAGAACTCACCGTCGCGCTCGAACGCGCGATGGACCATCGTAAAATCGAGAGCGAAAATGCACGGCTGAAAACCGAACTAAGTCGCCGTGCCGGACTGGACACCGTGTTTAGCCACGATCCACGCATGCTGCGCATTTTCGACGTGATCGAAAGTGTCGCCGACACGCGAGCCACGGTATTGATCACAGGCGAGAACGGCACCGGCAAATCGATGATTGCCCGCACCATTCATCGCCAGAGCTCGCGAGCCCAAGGTCCCTTCGTGGAGGTGGCTTGCGGAGCCCTTCCGGACAACTTGCTCGAGAGCGAACTATTCGGCCACAAGGCAGGCGCATTCACCGGCGCGAATACGGACAAAATCGGGAAATTCGCACACGCGGATACAGGTACAATCTTTTTGGACGAAATCGGAACCGCTACACCCGCCATGCAGATCAAGTTGTTGCGGGTTCTACAGGAGTTCCAATTCGAGCCAATCGGCAGCAATGAAACCCAATCAGTAGACACACGCTGCATTCTGGCAACCAACGAGGATCTGGAGAACGCTGTTCAGGAGGGACGTTTTCGCCAGGACTTGTTTTACCGCATCAACGTGATTCATTTGGAGCTTCCGCCGCTGCGAGAGCGAAGCGGTGACATTCCGTTGCTGGTGGAAGGATTTCTTAAAAAGGCAACGCGTGAGGTATCCCGAGAGATCGAGGGATTTTCGGACGAAGCTCTTGAGATCATGATGAATTACGATTGGCCGGGAAACATCCGCGAGTTGGAGAATGTGGTTCAGCGAGCAGTTCTTCTCACCAAATCCAGCAAGATCGGTGCTGATCTTCTGCCCCCGCAAATGTTACGAGATTTGGCAGGCGCGCGGCATTACATGACCTTCTCCAAAGACCAAACACTGCGTGAGGCCCTGGAAGGACCTGAACGTCAAATTATTTTGGACGTGCTGCGTGCGAACAGCTTCAGCCGCAATCTGACTGCCGATCAATTAGGCATCAACCGCACGACTCTCTACAAGAAGATGAAGCGGCTGGGAATTGATACGGCGGAATTGCATGACTAGGGCGTGATGCCCCGGGCTGCCGGTCTTCGATCCCCCAATACGATCACACCTGGTATGCTGGTATCCCGCTGGTATTCCCGCGATCTTTCACCCCAAACGTCGGGCTTCCGTCGCGGATCGCGCGACGGGACGATACTCTCAGCCCGTTCTATTTCTATGGCTGGCGGATGCCCAGGCGACTTGATTGCCTACCTTTTTCAGCTCTGGATCTAGCTCTATAATCCGCCGACGGCATTTCTCAGCGAGCCGCATCGAATTTCTGCTGGACGGAGAATCGCGACTGGTTGCTTCGCGGGCCGCGGCGTATCGGGAAACTCTCCGACGGACCGCAGGGCCCCCCGCATCCGACCGAAGAAGCAGGAATTTCGGTTCGCGACAGTGGCTCGCCTGACCACAATCCTTTGTCAATCCATTTCCAAAGCTTTATTTTCAGAGCAGGGCATGGGAGGTCTAAGGCGAACACGAAGAATTCAATGCCTCCAACCCATTCACCAAAGCAGGTCCCATGAAGATCCACGAGTTTCAAGCCAAAGAACTCTTTCGAAAAGCCTCGGTACCCGTTCCCAATAGCATTGTCGCGCGGTCGCCGGAAGAAGCCGCCAGTGCATTTGAGCAACTGGGCGGACAAATAGCTGTAGTCAAGGCTCAGGTTCATGCCGGTGGACGCGGCAAGGGTACGATCGTTGAAGTCCCCGAACAACGCGGCGTGCAACTGGTTAAGTCAGCGGAGGAAGCCCGACAGGTTGCTGCCAATTTGCTAGGCAACCATCTGGTGACGATTCAAACCGGAGCAGAAGGAGCACAAGTCAATCAGGTGTTGGTGGAAGCGGGCTGCGCAATTGATCGGGAGCTTTATTTGGGCATTGTCTTAGATCGTGGCGCATCGCTGCCCGTGCTGATGGTCAGTAGCGAGGGGGGTGTCGAGATTGAAAAGGTCGCCGCTGAAACCCCGGAAAAAATCTTTCGCGAACATTTTCATCCCGCGATCGGCCTGCAGAGCTACCAGGTCCGAAAACTGTGTCACAAATTGGGAATTACCGGTAAGACAGTTCGCTCCGCCGATCGATTCATGCGAAGCCTGTGCAAGCTATATGTCGACCTGGATTGCT
>JANSWS010000027.1 GCA_024743355.1 bacterium | reverse complement strand
TGCTCGCGCCGGCGGTGGATGAAAACGTCCAGTGATCTTGAACACCTGGAGATTCAATTGCTCCCGAGTAGCTGATTCCGAAATCGATGGTCTGTGTATCGGGAGGCCGCACGTCGAAAAGCGTGAATTGAAAGTTGACGTCAACCGGAGTCGTCATTTGCAAGGTGTAGATGCCATCTTCGCTAAGCAGTCTGGCACCCGAGTTGTGTTGATTCGCTTGCCTCCCGAACTTGCTGTAGACCGCTGAGCCACTTGGAGAGAGCAGGGTTGTGGTGGGGTAATTCAGAAGATCACCGCCGGTCAGCGCGTCAAAACGCACGTAAATCGACTGGCCGGCATTCGCATTGAAATTCCACGTATAGATCTCACCGGCAGTCAGGGCAGCACTTACCGAATCCCCGATTGCGATATTGCCGTTGGGATCCGCGATCCCCTGAGGGTGACGGTTTTCCGTCGATAGATTAAATCCGGCCCAGGCGAGTTGACTCCCTTGGTAGGCCATCGTTCGCTGCGCATATTCATAAACACGCCGATCGCGCGAATCCACGACCCAAACTCCCTGACTATCGGGAGCAATGGTAATCCCGGTGGGATCTGCGTTATCAGGGTCCAGGTTCCACCAATTAACCCAATGCCCTTGCCGATCGTAGACGAAAACTCTTCGGCTGCGTTCGTCTACAACCCACAAAAACTCGCCGTCGGTCGTGATCCCAGAAGGGTGTTTGTTGCCATGGGAGAGTCGAAAACTGTCAGCCGGGTTTTGACTACCATTGCGGCGCGACGCAGCACCCGCAAAACGGTAAACACGGTCTTTGGATTTATCGACGATCCATATGTCAGTGCCATCCGTGGCGATTCCTTCAGGACTGCTTACCTCATTGGCTCGCCAGGTTCCCACCAACTCATCGGTCTTGGTGTCATAGATCCGCACCTGTTTGTTGGTGTTCACCACCCACAGCAGATCTCCCACACCCGTGGTTGCGGCTCCACGTGGACTCCCCGATCCGGAAATCAAGAAATCACCCGCAACATCTCCATCTTTTGAATAGCGATACGATGCTTTGTCGGAATGATCCACCACATAGAAACGGGTAGGGGAGGGCGGTATCGTTCCAGCTGCTCGGTCTGACACGATAGCCGCAACGGCTGCCAGCGCGTCGAGCACAATTTCCATGCGAACGACCTGGGATGCTTCCAGAGTCACGATCTGGAAGCTGTTTTCGCCTAGGGGAAGCGCGTATTTTGAATCCGCCAGCGAGCCATCCGCACGATAGAGTCGAATTTGCGTTTGTTCGGACTGGACGTTGAGCAAATGGACTTCATCGATCCGCGTGGGCAAAGCATATTCGACGACAATCATTCCGCCAGTGCGACTTGGCATCGACGGCTGCTGTTCGTCGGCCACTACCAGAATCTGCCCCAATGATTGATCATTAATGCCGTCTCCCGAACCTCCGCCTGCCCCAACACCGGGTCCACCGAAAGCCGCATTGGGCGATCCGAGTTGTTCCAAACCGACAGGTGGCTGATCGGAGTCGAAGACGACGGCGACCTGCTCCGCTCCACCAGCTGAAAAGGTTGCCCCCAAAGAAGCAAACTGCTCGTCGACGATTTCGCCAGACCTGAGCCCTCGGCCCGACGCAGTAAACTCAAAGTCGATTGTGGGTAGCGTTTCTCCCCGAGAAATGGCGTCTCTCAACGGAGTCACTACCTGGCTGGTCCCCGCGATTGCGACGGCAACGTCAAGCGTGGAGTCTGGGCTCGTCATCGGCCCCAAGGCGATGGACGCGGGGGCCCCGAACTCAGTCAGATCCAATTGCTCGACCACATAGCTATCGGAGCCATCGCTGTGGAAGACGATTAAGCTAGATGCCCCGGTGTCGCTGACAACGATGTCCGACTGCCCATCGCCATCCACATCTCCGATCTCGATCGAATCGACATCGGCAAACTCACCCGGTAACCGAACGACCGTGAAATTGTCTGTTCGAGTTGGCGTTGGGACAACTCTCACATTGTCGATGGTTACGCTTGAACGAGCCGTGAGAGAGGCCCCGATTAAGTCGAAAAACAGAACAGCCTCTGTCTCGGCGGGTACACCAGAGAGATCCACAGTAACCGTATTGCCCTGGACTATCACATCCGCCGAGAAAGACGCTTGCTCCCCGGCTACCCAGTTAAAGAAAGCGGTCGAGTCAGGATCGTGGGTGGCGATCAGCGGAGCCAGCGTCGCGGCATCGAGCAACGATACTTCGAAGGCATCTGGCAGTTCCGCGGCCGAAGCACGCTGCAAACCGACAGAGAGCAAATCGAAAGTAAGCGTCGGCGTGGACTGACCGTTGGGCGGCGGAACAACGAAGGACTGCGAGACCGAAGTTAGAAAAGACCCATTGTCGACCAGCTGCAGAAAGCCAGATCCAGCCAAAGCCTCACCGATCAAGGACGGCGAAGCGTGTCCAGAAATCTCGGTATCCCAGCCGCTCAGCCCCGTCAAAAAGTCACCGTTGACAATTAGCGGCTCGGAAACTGTAGGGTCATCGGGACGCAGCAATAGCAGTCCATTGTTGCCGGCGACAACGATTCCGCTCTTTCCAGATGGCAAGCCAACAGCGGTAGCCACAAGATCTGCCAGACCGCCAATGTCGGTTGCAATGCGTAGCTCACTTCGATGAGTCAGCTGTCCTGCCGCATCGCCTTCGTAGAACTCGAGTGAGCCATCCTCAAAACCGATGACAACATCGATCGAAGCGTCACCCAGGAAATCACCACTAGCCGCGGCTATGGGTGTTTCCCCGGTAGTGGCGACGTAACGCGGGGCTGTGAATCCCAGCTGATTATCACCCGGGAACACAGCCAACTGCTGCGACTGCGGCAAAGTCAGCAATAAGTCAGGCCAAGGATCATTGCCCAAATAAGTAATCAGCGGCTTCACGAGCGGATGCCTATTCGCATCCAGCACACCTTCAAAGGGTACTGACAGGGCATCTTGCCAATTGCCCAGTTTGTCACTGGTGAAGACCAGCATGGTGTCTTGCGTGAAGAGAATCAAATCATCGAATGCATCTTGATTCCAGAGTGTCGTGGTAGCGGCCACTACCGGACCGGGCAGAGTCAAGGACTTCCGTCGTGATTGCCATTCATTGTCTTCACTAAAGACGACTTCCACGCCACCATCGCGGGAAACCGATAGTAGCGATGCCGAAGCACTGTCAGTCACTCGTACTGTTTCTAGAAACGCAACTTCCGCATCCAGGGCGAGCAGCTCGTTGGGCGGTGAGGCGAAGGCCAGCACACGTCGCGTCTCAAACTCTTCATGCTGCGGTTTTCTAAAACGCCGTTTCTGGCGTTTCCATCTTCGTAGCCAAGAGCGAATCCGCGGAAATCCACCATTGCGCATGAGGGCATTCCGTGTCGAAAGAATTGTCGAAGACGAGCCGTCACTGAGTAGCAACGGAAGAAAAGGCTAAGCCCCAGACAGTCCGGTAAGTTTCCGTAGCCGCTGGGACGGGGCGCAATCTAGCAAACCGCGGATCGGCATTCAAGCAATGAAACACTTCCACAGGCAAGCTTCGAAACCATCTCGGGCCAGTGCATGAACGGGAGGCTAGTGCCGTAGATTGAAAAAGCAGTTCCACCGGGGCAGGAAAATGGCGGGCAGGAAAATGAATTAGCACGGAGCTACATTTCAATCTGCGGCACTAACGCACGGTAAAGGTCTTTGGTTCCGCATCCATTTCCGTTTCCCATTCCGCCAAGCGTGACTTGAGTTCACGCACAATCTGCGGATGTTGGTAAACCAAATTGACACGCTCGCTAATGTCGGCTTCCAAATCGAACAGCAAATCCATCGAACCCGAATCGTCGATGTACTTCCACTTCCCATGACGTATCGCACGCATACGATCATTGGCCCGATCCACACGCCAATATAAAGTCCGTTCTTGTTGCGGCTGGTCGCCGCGAAGAAGTGGCAGCAAATCGACTCCATCGAACACGTAGTCGGCAGGAGCACTAGCTCCGGCGGCTTGTACAAAGGTGGCTGTTAAATCCATGGTGATGGCTACTTGCTGAGTCACCTTTCCAGCCCGCAATTCAGCTGGCCAACGCATCAGGCAAGGGACGCGTATGCCACCTTCCCACAACGTTCGTTTGTGGTGAAACAGTGGAAGGTTTCTAGACCACCGCTCGCCGCCATTGTCGCTGGACAGTACCACCAAGGTGTTTTCTGCTAGACCATGTTTCTCCAGGCATTGCAGAATCCGACCAACGCCGTCATCGATGCGTTGCAACATGTCCCGATAAATTTCTCGGCTGCCTTCATGCATATTGGCTTGAGTAACACGCGGGTCCGTACGGCCCGGCGGTTGAAAGGGTGCGTGCAGGGCCAGGTGGGGCAAGTACAGAAAGAACGGCCCGTCAGCATGCTTTTCGATGAAGTCAACCGCGCGATCGTTCAACAGATCCGTCAGATAGCCTTCCGCTTTGGAATACTCAAGACCATCACGCAAGGCGTAGGTGCCATCGTAATAGGTATGGCGATAGTAATCCGCATGCCCCAGCAACACGCCAAAATACTCATCAAATCCATGATGAAGCGGATTGAATTCATCGTCGTAGCCCAAGTGCCATTTGCCGAAAATTCCGGTGGCGTAGCCTGCAGCCTTCAACATCTTGGCAATGCCGGGTTGCTCCGCTGGCAACCCGATACCGTGGTGCATTTGAGTTATGTCTTGCCAACTGCCGTTGATGAGACGCTTGCGTTCCGCGGTATAGCCCAGAGCCCATTCAAAGCCCACCCGTTGTTGCCAACGACCGGTAATGAAACCACAACGGGTGGGCGAACAAACCGGAGCATTGGAGTAAAAATCGGTGAAGCGGATTCCTTCATCGGCTATGCGGTCTATATACGGAGTGGCAATATCCGGGCTGCCCATGCAACCCAGATCGCCGTACCCCATGTCGTCGACTAGCACGAATACGATATTGGGCTGAGAGGACTCGGCGAAGACTGGCAACCCTAAGGCCGAGCACCAACCCCAGACCAGCAAGCCAACAAACAAGTTACTTCGCTTCATTGACAACCCCTCTCAATTCGATCATTGAAAAGCGTGAACGGCTACTTCGAAATGACGGACGCTCAGCTCGCCATCGCGGGAAGAAAGCTAGCGGATGAGCCAATACAAGCCGGCGGCCAGGCTTCCACCAACCAACGGCCCCGCAATAGGAACCCAAGCATAAGACCAATCGCTATCGCGTTTTCCAGGTATGGGTAGCAGCGCATGTATCAGTCGGGGCCCCAGATCACGAGCTGGATTGATGGCGTACCCGGTCGTGCCTCCCAGTGACATTCCGATCGCAAACACCAGCAAGCCCACCGGCAGGTAGCCCAGCGACCCAAGCCCTAGCACAGGATCCGTTGCCGCTGGTTGCTCGCCTTGGATTAAGCTGGGCGTAATCATGAGAAAGATGGGCAGTATCAAGGCAAAGGTTCCGATGACCTCACACAAAAATGCTTGTGGGAAATTGCGAATGGCGGGAGCCGTGGCGAAACATGCGAGCTTGCTGTCCGCGTCGTCGGTGATCTTAAAATGCTCACGGTAAAACAGGTAGACGACCGCAGCTCCCAACATGGCCCCCACCATCTGTGCACCCACGTATCCCACAGCATTTGCCAGATCGAGTTTTCCGGCAAGCAGCATAGCCAACGTTACCGCCGGGTTGAGGTGCGCCCCGCTGAAATCATTGGCACAAAAAGCACCGATGAAGACTGCCATGCCCCAACCTGCAGCGATCACGATCCAACCCGAGTCACTGCCTTTCGTGCCCTTCAAAACAACGTTGGCAACTACTCCGTTGCCAAACAGAATCAGCATGAACGTGCCAATGATCTCTGCAACCCAAGCTGCCATATCCCGTGCCTTCGTAACAATTCCATCCGCCTAGAGGTAATTCCTTGCTCGCAGCAGTTTGCCTTGGAGAGAGCTCGGAAAACAGTCGGCATCTTACCAACTGTTCAGGCTGATTGCTTGCTTCCACGCGGCGACTCCAGAGCAATTCAAAGTTTCAAACTACGCAGCCTGCAGCCACGTAAACTAACTCTCCCTTTCCGAGTTTCACGAGGAATTCCGGGAGAGTCGGCCTATCCGGGCCGGAGTGGGAAAATACCCAACTTCAATCTCTGATTGGCCCTGGCGGCGACTCGAAAAACAACGAAAAAAGAAACAGGCTTTCCACGCTGTGGCCAGCGTAGCTACCTTCGCCAGCGATTTCCACGCTCTGGCGAGCGTAGCTACCTTCCCCAGCGCTTTCCACGCTGTGGCCAGCGTAGCTACCTTCGCCAGAAGGTGGACCGCCCGCACTTCAGATCAGTTCATTGGCAACGGAAAGTAGATATTCGCCATAGGGGCTCTTGAAACCTGCGGCGAGTTCTAGCAACTGCTCCCGATCGATGAAACCGTTGCGGAAGGCGATCTCCTCCAAGCATGAGATTTTGGTTCCCTGTCGAGACTCGATCGTCTCCACAAAGCCCGAGGCCTGATTCAGGGATTCGAAGGTACCGGTGTCCAACCAAGCGAAGCCTCGCGTTAAGAGCTGGACGTGCAGGCGCCCGCTTTGCAAATATTGCAGATTGATGTCCGTGATCTCCAGCTCCCCACGAGCGGAAGGCTTTGCTTGCTGGGCAAGGCGGACGACATCATTATCGTAAAAATACAGACCCGGGACGGCGTAACGGGACTTGGGCTTGGACGGCTTCTCCTCCAAAGAAACCGCCCGCCCCTGTGGATCAAATTCAATCACCCCGTAGCGTTCCGGATCCTTGACCAGATAAGCGAAGATTGTCGCCCCATCCTGACGCGCCGATACCTCCTTCAAAATCTGTCGAAAGCCCTGTCCATAGAAGATGTTGTCTCCCAAGATCAATGACACAGGTGCATCACCAATGAAATCCGCCCCGATCAGAAACGCTTGCGCCAGCCCTTCGGGCCGAGGCTGCTCCGCAAACTCAAAATGGATCCCCCACTGCGATCCATCGCCCAGTAATTTTTGGTAGAGGGGCAGGTCATGGGGCGTGGAAATGATCATGATTTCTCGAATGCCGGCCAGCATCAGCACCGAGATGGGATAGTAAATCATGGGTTTGTCGTAAACTGGCAGCAATTGCTTACTGATGACTTGAGTGATCGGCTGGAGACGTGTCCCCGACCCACCCGCTAAAACGATTCCTTTACGATCTGCTGGCACGCTTGCACTTCCCCGACAAATGTCTCTGATCTTCAAAAAGCGACGACTTTGCTGCGCCTGGTCCGTCCTTACCCTCCGAGTACTTGCACCGAATGGGCTCTCATGATGCTCCGGCTATGACCGAACCCCCAATCGCTGCCCTTGGTAGCTACTGGCGCGCGCCTCCTCAATCCAGGCATGGTGTTCCAGATACCATTTCACAGTTTGACGAAGCCCCGACTCAAAAGACTGCTTAGGCTCCCAGCCCAATTCGCTTTGAATCTTGCTGGTGTCCACGGCATATCTTTGATCGTGCCCGGGACGATCCGTGACAAATTCAATCAGTGACTTGCGAGCCGCATGTCCCGGTAGTGGCTCTGAAAATTCGTCGACCAACTCGCAAATCGCTTCAACGACTTCCAAGTTGGTCTTCTGCGTTCGTCCTCCCACATTGTAAACCTCTCCCAGCTGCCCGGCGTCCAATACTCGGCGAATGGCATGACAATGATCTTCTACATACAACCAGTCGCGAATGTTGCTTCCATCACCGTAGACCGGCAGGGACTCGCCGGAAATCGACTTGAGAATCATCAACGGAATCAATTTCTCTGGGAATTGATATGGACCGTAGTTATTGGAGCAGTTGGTCGTGAGCACCGGCAAACCGAAGGTGTGATGATAAGCCCGCACAAAGTGATCGGACGCGGCCTTTGAGGCGGAATAAGGAGAATTCGGACGATACTGACTGTCCTCGCTAAACAATCCTTCCGCTCCTAGCGAACCGTAGACTTCGTCCGTGGAAACGTGAAGGAAGCGAAATTGCCGCTGAGCGCCTATGTTCATGCCGCGCCACCATTCCAGGATCGCATTCAGCAGCTGAAAGGTACCTACCACGTTGGTCATCACAAAATTGGATGGATGGTCTATCGAGCGATCCACGTGCGACTCGGCGGCAAAATTGACCACGCAGCTCGGCCGATACTTAGTCAGTATCTCAGTCACCAGATTCGTATCCGCAATATCACCTTCAATCAGCCGATAGCGACTGCCGAAGTCGCCTGGTACGGAAGTGCGAGTTGCGGCGTAGGTCATTCTGTCGAGGTTGACTACGGCCGCATCTTGAATTTCCGCGAGCGTCTGCCGAATAAAGCAACTCCCGATAAAACCACAACCGCCGGTCACCATGATGACTTTTTCCATCGCTATGCCAAATCTCCGTTTTGGTCCAAGGCAAAATCTCGCGCTAGTACCTGCAATTGGTTTTCGGATACGTTCGAAATACCGCCGCTCGAGCCATTCTGCGACCAGCTCGCGTAGCACAACAAACCTACAGCAATTTCGTCAAGTCATGCAGGATGACTGCCGGTCAAAACAGCGGAATAAATAGAAACAAAATCCTTAGCCACTCAGCGCGACGATCCAGGCTAGGGTGATCAGCAGGCAACTGGCAACTCCCATCAGCGACTGAAATTTGCGACTTCGCAGCCATTTTCTCGGCAACCTGCAACCCAACCAACCTACGATCAGCCCGGCAAAGAATCCGGTTACATGCGCGATGACATCGGTGCGTTCATCACCGACCCCGAGCAGCGCCAGCAGGGAAACACCTCCCACCAGTGGGCTCCAGCGTTTGAAATGCCCGATAATGTCGGACGCTTCTTGGTCAGCTTGCGTATTCCGCTGGCTGCTGCCATCTGGTTGCTTGGCCACCACGGGCCTGAAGGCGAAGACCACCATGACGCCCAGGGCGGAAAATACCGCCGTTGATGCGCCAATCGAGACATGCTGAGCAGGCTGCACCCAGGCGTTCATTGCATTGCCCAAGGCACCGCCCAATAAAATTACCAGCCAAGCGCCGCCACCGCCCAGTGCCTGGCCGGCGAAGTAACCAAACAAGGATCCAAACAGCAGATTGGAGGCAATGTGCCCTGAGTCTGCGTGCAACGTCAGCGCCGTGAAGCATCGCTGGTACTCACCAGCAACGACGCGTGCTGCAACCATTTCACCGGCCGCGTACCAATCCTTGCCGAATGCTGACGAAGCCGAGAGAAAACCCAGCAGCATGATTACCGACGCGTAACACAAAACGCCCAGCTCCGCTCCGGGCAGGCGCTGGAAGCGGCTTTCGCCCTCCGTCGCTGTCTCGCGTTTTTCCTGCTGGTAGGCGGCCAGCTCCGCACTGGCTCGACTGGCATCATCCATGGCAACCATCAGCTGCCATCGCCCCTCAACGAACGATAATTCGTTGGAAATCGCGGCGGCTTCCAGCACCAACTGTGCTTCCATAGCCTCCCGCCGAACTGCAGTCTGCAAGACGACACCTTCGTTCATGCACTTGCTCCGTTTCCTTGGTCCGCACTCACGTCTGGTAATGCGCGGAGCGAAGGACACAGCCTTGCTCTTCGCGGCGAGCTTCCAGCTCGCACCAGCCCCAGACCCATTGCAAACTGACTGCCCGCGTACATGGTCCAACAATTGCCAATTGCAAAGGGTTCAAGAATTCCGTTCTGAGTGTCAACCGATGACGCCATCATCCCACCAATCCTGAGTAGCCGCAAACCGCGATTTCGTTTGCACCAGCTTGGCTGGCAGGCTACCCAAGAAATAGTGCGCACCAGCAGCGGCATTCCAAGAAGTTCGGCCATAGCCTCGGCTAAGATGACGCGATATATAGAGCTCATCCTTGGCTCTTGTCAGCGCCACATATAGCACACGACGTTCTTCTTCGATGGCGTCCGGGTCACTCAAGCTGCGTGTATGCGGGTAGTTTCCGGGTTGCGCCGCAGGGACAAAGCATACTTCGCACTCGGTCCCCTTGGCACTGTGTACGGTGATCAAGGTGACAATGCCCTCGTCGGGTTGATTGTCGTTGTCCACTTCGGTAGCGGAAATGGGATCGAGGGTATAGGTCTCCAGGAAGCCTGAAATGCTGCGGTGATTTTCCGCCAATCTTTCCAGCAGAACCAGGTCGCGTTTGCGTTGGTCCCACTGATCGTACTTGCGTTCCAAAATCGGTTCGAGTAATTCGCGTGCCAATTGAATAGCGGCGGCGGGCTGGTCGCCGAGGGCCTGGAGCTTGGCGGGAAGCTCGACGATTTCAGGTCGTTTGGAAAGGGCTTGCGCAAGCTCCTGCATGGCTGCTTCTGCTGTCTCGCTGGCTGCCAAACGTTCAACGATGCGAGCGGCGGTAACCTCTCCGATCTTGGGCCACAGAGTCAAATAGCGGACCCAGGCCAGTTCGTCTCGATAATTCACCAAGATCCTCAGCACTGACAACAGATCCCGCACATGCGCCATCTGCAACAAACCCATGCCGCCTATGAAGCGGTAAGGAATTTTTTCACGAATCAGTTCGGCTTCGATCGGACGAGCCGAGTAGGCAGTTCGGCAGAGAATCATATGCTCTGACCATGCTGCTCCCTCCAAACGCCGCTGTTTGATGGTCTCCGCGATCCACTCCGCTTCTTCCAGATCGGAATCGAAATCCAACAGCTGCGGGCAAACACCGTCACCCCGGGCAGCCCGAAGATGTTTTTCATAACCCAAAGGCGATTGGGCCAATAGCCAGTTGGCCACGTCGAGGATGGGTTGGGTGGAGCGATAATTCTGCTCGAGTTTCAGCGTCTGACTGTTCTCCAGGCGTTCATCGAAGGAATGCACGTTGCGAAAGTCGGCCCCTCGAAACGCATAGATACTTTGCGCGTCATCACCAACACAGAACAAATGGCAGTACTCAGCGAAACTTTGCAGAATCAGCCACTGCAAAGGATTGGTATCCTGCATCTCGTCTACCAAGACATGATCGTAACGCGAGCAGACGCGTTTGCGAACGGTCGCATCATCGTGCAACACTTTGGCGAAGCGATGCAGGATATCGTCGTAATCCATATAAGCCCGCGACTGCTTTCGCATGCGATATGCAGCGAAGATTTTCAACACGGTCTGCTGCGTGGATTCATCAAGCTCACTAAACTTCCGCAGGTAGTCAATTGCCGGTTGATTGGTGTTACGGGCGTAAGAGTAATAGCTGATCAGCTGGGCAGCCTGCGGCACGATGGCATTCTTGCCCACCAGCTCGCCGCGCACCAAGCGCATCAAGTGAGTCTGATCATCACGATCCATGACGGTCAGATTCTCGAAACCAAACCATTGGCGACGAGCACTCATGATCCGCAGGCAGAGATGATGAAAGGTACCCGTGCTGGATTTGGCAGCCTCCGTGCCGGCAGATTGTCTCAATCGAGAGCGAATTTCATTAGCCGCGCGACGCGTAAAGGTAACGATGGCGATCCGTTCCGGAGTTACTCCCTGGGAGACTAACCATTTCGCACGGCCTATGATCGTCCGTGTCTTGCCCGTACCGGCCCCCGCCAGCACCAACAGATTGCGGGCATCACTCTGTATGGCGGCCAACTGCTCTTGATTGAAATCCATTATTTCTCGCGACGTCGAGGTCGAATTATTCAAGGGCATCACAGAAGCGAGAATCCGAATTACACTCGCACCAGCTCGGCAACCTTCAAAATCCGCCGCAGCCAAGCTTCTGCGGCAGTTTCGCGTGGCACGATCGGATTTTCGCCATCGACTTTTGAATCCATGGTCGGATGCGAACCTTCCGCTCTCGCAAATAATTGTATGCCTTCTGACCCGTTGACTCCATGACGGTCACTTTTCCATCCGAGGTCCAGCCGCAGGGATGTGGACTGCCTGCGAGAGCGTAGGTTGATCCGCCCTGCAGCCTGTGCAATCCAGAGAAGTCATCCCCAACCGGCCCGGTTCGCCACTTATAAAAACGTGAAATCAGCTTGGGACGAGAGCTTTTCCATTGGCGGAAGATAAAACCGTCTCTTAGCCGTTGAAAATAGGCTTATTCCTAGAATTTCCAAAGCGCTCTAGCTATGCTAGAGTGCTGGTTGCCATCACCATCTTTAAGGCAGAAATCGAATCCTACCGCCCAACCAGCCAAGAACAGTTTTTGATGTCCCGCAATGTTCAGGAAGCGCAGGAAATTACGGGGTCAAACCGTTTTAAACTGATTGCCATTTCGCGATTGTTGGGGCTATTGGACGCGGAATCGGCCAAAAAAATGGTGGCTGGATTGGCCGAGCTTGACAGAATTGGACGAGAGACGCGAAGCGAAGTACTCAAAGACTTGCTGAAGTCCGGACACCTGGGTGAAGCCCAGTTGATTGCGTTGCAAGAGTTCTGCGGTGCACTCCACCAGGAAATCGGCCGGTTGCAAGATGAGAATCAGTCGTCGAGCGGCTTGGCGGCTGAGGGGCGTCTGCAGCCCAGGACTTCCGCCAAGCCTGCCACGCTGGCATCGATGAACTCGCCGGTGCCAGAGCCACATCTGAAAAGTAAATTCGCGCGGTCCGCGAAGTCCTTGGCAGTCGCGGGTTCCGCGGCCGGGGGTGAGCTAAGCGTTGAAGGCCCACAGACGGGCGACGCTCTTGCATGGCCCCCAGGGGAATTCGCTGACGACGAAACGGGCAATGCGGCGACTGCCGGGTCCGATTTGTCCGAAGCCAAAATCGGTGAACCTGCATCTATTTCTGATCTCACAGCGCAAAGCGACACCGCGGTGCCCAACAACGCTCAATCAAGTTCGAAGACTCGGAGCAAACGCAGCGGCAGTCGCCGTCGCCGACGTCGCGACCGTTTTAGTGATTGGGAAGAAAGCTGGGATTCCAAGGTCATTCGTTTTCTGCGTGATTCTCCGGAAGCTGCCTTCCAGACTCTTACTCTTTGGTTTGCCCGTGGGGTTGTCTGGGCCAGGGATCATTTGGTCATCACGTTTACGGTGGTTGGACTTTTTATAGTGGCTATCTGGCTAGCGGCCATGTGGCCCGGGCTGTTTGGCACCGATACGCCCCAAGTGGCATCCAACAACGCGAGTACCGAACCGCAGTCTCAGAACACACCGCCGGCAACAGCCAAAGTCACCGACGAAAGCCAGGATACTTCAGCACCATTACTTGAACCTAGGTTCCGCCGAGACAGCTTGGACGAGCCTTCCAGCCCTGTAGGGAATTCCCTTACCGACGAAACGTCGCCCGCGAAGAGCCGGCCACCGGTCCAAGATGAGCCTCAAGAAACCCTGCCAGCCGCGACTGACACTGGGATGAGCGGATCGGACGCCTTCTCCAGTTCAGCCTCCCCGCGTCTGGACAATGGCTCTCCTCTCAAACCAATCGAACCGCTCGAACAAGAAACGCCGGCCGACATCGGCGAGCTTCCGCTTGCATTTTCGGGGCAGCCCGTGGAAGCAGCTCGCGAAATCAACCCAAGTTCTGCACGGGAAAGCGACTCTGAGGCTTCTTTGACGGAAGAAGGCAGCCCTGCGAATTCACTGGCTAAGCCGAGCGTACCGGAGCCTGCCGCACCCGAAGACGAGGTGCTTGCCGAGGATGCGGCGGAAGTCGATTTCCCGCCTAGTGTCACGGAGAGCCTGGAACGTTTCATCCTGAGAGAATCGTACGATCAGGCAATCACGGAAATTCAAAGGCTCTCGAAAAGTGGAGAGCTAACGGAACAACAAGTAGAGGATCTGCAACTGGTATGGACCGCCCTGCTGTTGGCCAAGGCGGATTCCGCATCGCAGCGGTTAGCCGCCAACCGACTGATCGAGGACTGCCGCTTCGATTCACCAGCCTGGCGCTTGTGCTATGCGACTTTCTTGATGAAGTCCACTACGGATGAGAGAATCGGTGTGCTCAGCGCAATTTTGTCCACTGAGTTTGAATCGCAGGATTTACGGAATCGTCTCATCGCCTGGGTACAATCAAGAAACGAGGATTTTACGGAGGCCTTGTCGGTCCTTGGCGATGTGCCACCCGCTCAATGCGAAGCGGGGGATTTGATGTTTCGCGGACTAGCCTATATGCTGCAGTCGAATCGTGAAGCCGCGCGGAGTGACATGCAATCGCTGTTGCTGTTGCTGAATGCGGATATCTACCAACTCGGCTTTACCGACCGACTGGTGCATCGATTGTGCGAAAAACGACTGCGGAAAACGGCACTTTCATGGGTTGCCAAACTGGCTGAGTAACGACCGGGGCGGATCCACCGGTGACGTTGGGCGATCGCTAGAACTTGTACAAGAATAGTGCTTGGTAATTCAGATCATTTGGACGGCGACCGTTGGGTGTACTGTCGTAGCGATCGTTGGCACCCAAGCGAAGCGAGAAGTTCCCCTCTTCGTTGAGCAATTGTTCCCAGCCTACATCGGCCACTAAGCGAAAATCGCTGAAATCCTCCCAGCTCGGAAAGTAGTCCACCCGGGCAATCAACTTGTGCCGCTTGTTGAGCTGATGCTCATAATCGCCTCCCAGCAATGCTTCCGGTGTCCACGAATTATCAGGACCACCAAACTCCCGGGAAGCACCAGCACCGAAACGACCCGCGAGCGTCAAATCGTCCGTTCGGAAAAAGCTGTAGCCTAAACCCGAGTTGATGTTGTAACGGAGATCGAAAGCTTTGAACTCGTCATATTCCAAACCGTTTTTGACGAAATATGTCCACGGAGACTCACCTAGAAAACGCTCATAATCAGCAAACAGCAGAGCATTATTTTGAGTCTCGACTCCATCCGCTTGGGTCCGATTATGGCTGATCCGAACGTCAAACAAGTGCAGCTTGGTCTTCCGCTTAAAACGGGCTCCAGCCTGAAAGGCCAACGATTGGGAGTTGCCCTCGGAGCCATTGATGCCCAACTCCGCGCTGTTGGTCCAACCATCCAAAGGAATCCAGGTCCATGGGTAATACCACCTTAAGCGAGTTTCCTTGCTTTCACTCTCGAAAACAGCCGGGGGCAACTCGTCCGCAAGCGGTGGATTGATATCCAACGGCAGGGGCTCGCCAGCCGATGCATCGGGCGGCGTCGAAAGCGGTTCCAGCGGTGGTGGTGGCTCCAACAAAGCCTCCGCCGGCACTGCCGGTAGCGACAGATCCTCCAACCACGGTGGTTGTCCGCTGGCGGCATGCATGCACGCAAGCGATACCAGAAATTGAAATGCTAGCAGACGAATCCATGTGCCCATGCGGCACTCTCCCAGACAACACATGCAATTTACCTGGGCTTGTAAAGCATTCCGTGCCGCTCAACAAGATGGAACCCAAGCTAATGCTTTGTTGCAGTTCAACTTTAGGGTAGTGGACCATGTGACGAGTCCAAGATCCTTGCAAATGGCCGGGACTCGTCGCCTCGTCCACTACAGCCAACCCAGATTTTTAGTTGAAACAAAGCACTAGCCGTTAGCCGCACGCCTTGCTACTCGTAACTTGGCGCTTCGAGACCTGGGATTATCATGAACCTCCTGTTCACCGGCAGACAAAGGTTTCTTGGTCACGACTTCCAATCTCAGATCCTCTCGCAAATGATGCTTGACGATTCGATCCTCGAGCGAATGAAAGCTGAGGATCAGAAGTTTGCCACCGACACGCAAGTGATTGGGTAATTTTTCCAGCGCGGAACGCAGTATTTTCAGTTCGTCATTAATGAAGATACGCAAGGCTTGAAAGGTGCGCGTCGCGGGATCGACTCGCCCATGTCGTAGGCCACCTCGGCTCGAACGTCTACCGCCGGGAATCGAGCGATAAATGATTTCTTTCAACTGTTCGGCCGTTTCGATCGGACTTAATCGACGTTGCTCCACGATGCGTCTAGCAATCCGCCGACTGAAGCGTTCTTCGCCGTATTCGTAAATGGTATCGGCGATTGTTTTTTCATCCGCGTAGCGCAGCCACTCCGATACGGGCTTACCGCGTGTGGGATCAAATCGCATGTCCAAATGGCCTTGAGTTTGAAAGCTAAATCCACGTTCGGCGTCGCCTAACTGGTCACTACTGAGCCCCAGGTCCAGTAGAATCCCATCCACCAGGGGCCACTCCAGTCGCTCCAACATTTTTGGGATTTCATGATAGGAAGCCTGTTCCACCCGCACATTCTCAGGTAGCAACGGGCGCAGCCGCTCGACGGCCGCAGGATCACGGTCGATGGCTAGCAACCGCCCCTGTTCACCGATCCGTTCCGCGATCAGTTGGCTATGACCGCCACCGCCCGCGGTCCCATCAATCCAGTATTGACCCGGGCCAGGTTCTCCCAGCTTGAGAATCTCGGCGGGCATAACCGGCACATGCACACTTTCCTTTGGATGGCCTGAATTGGCTGAACTCTCGGCGGGCCGCCCGCCTGGGTCGATTTCTGACAAGGTTGCGTCCGCGGAGTGAAAAGGAACTGAATGATGGATGAGCCGCCGCAATGCGTTGATAAATCGGGGGTGCATTAAGGTTCCAACCCCGGGCGACGCTGTCTTCAGCAGTACCCCGAAGTCGCTTGCCCGGGGCTGATATATTACGCCGCCACGGGGCCTCCGAAGTCATCACTATACGGAGATATCGCATCGTCGTGCACGACGACAAGAGTCCGACCTAAGCCGCAGACCGACCGGGCCACGGAAGCATCCTTGCTTCCGCAGTTTGCGGCTACCGGCGGTGCACTGAAACTCCGTTCGACTTCAGTGCAACCTTCCGACGTCCATGCGGAAAGCAAATGGGACCCACAGGTAGGGAAGCAATTGTCAGCAAGCATGCTTGGCACAACTGACTCCGCTGCCTGTTTGTGGCTCTTCAGCTTGTGGCCGCTAGCTGAAGTAGGGTCCCTGATTCGGTCAAGTTCGAGTCACTCCTCTAGCTGTTATCACGCATACGGTGGGCTTCTTCCATCACCCGCTCGGCTAACTCATCGTAGCTGGGCTGCGTTTCCTGCAAAAACCTGTCCCAGGCATCCGCATTCCAAATTTCCATGCGATCACGCAAACCAACCACCACGACCTCACCCGACAGGCCGGATAACTTTGCCAGTTCCGGTGGGATTCTCAACCTGCCTTGGCGATCTACTTCGGCTGGCTGTGCTTGCGAATAGAACAAGCGGCTAAACGACCGAGCTTCCTTGGCTGCCGGACTGAGTCTGCCGAGCGCCTGCCCTATTTGGTCCAATACGTCTCCTGTATAAACCACCAACGCCCGATCCGTCCCCGGAGTCAGAAACAGGCATTGTTCTCCCAACTCATCCCGCATCGGCTTGGGAAGAGCTAATCGCAGCTTTTCATCAAGGCTTCTTCGGTAATTTCCGGTCAGCAGCATGGGAAAGCTTTGGAGATTGGATCACTCTGATAAACTGGGTGAGCTCCGCTCATTAGCTCCTGGACTGTAACAACACCGGCTTTGAGCCCCACAGGCCTCCATTCTCTCCCACTGGGCCCCAAAGATATCCACCGAATCGCGTCCGTCAAGCAATTGGTTCGCTCGCCCTTGGGAACAACCATCGTAGGTCGTTAACTGGTACCGACTTGGGGCCACAAAGATTTTTCCGATGAGGGAATTGGAGAGGGTTATTCGGAGCTTTCGGGCTGGGAATTCAGCTCACCCGGGGCCTCAAAAAGGCGCCGACCAATCAACGCAAACCTCTATCCATCATAGACTTACGCCCAACCATCGGCAGGGCTCCAGAATTCTATTTCAATCCCCTGCGGGCAGCTGCTTGCGGCTCGGCACGGAAGCAACTGAGACTCTCGCGAGGGATTGCTGCCAATGGATTCTTGGCTTGACCTGGCTTCCGCAGCGTCTGTAATTTCCCGCATCGGATGCCCTATTCCCTAGCGGCTTGGAGTCCTGGTCCCTGAAGGCCCCCGTTCCTGATGGCTTTGTGCCTAAAGGCCCGGATCCTCAAGGCCTGGTGTATGGAGACTAGATCGCCGGGTATCGCGTGCGCGGAGGCCCGAGAGGGGAATGTAACTATCAAGCTGTTGTCAGGATGGCCACTGGCGGACCATGGATGGAAGTCATGAAGCGATCTCAGATTTGCCCGTTGATTCTATTGCTTGGCCTGAGCGTTCCCTGTGCGACGGGTTGCACGTCGCCTTGGTTCTCCAAGAAAGACGAATTGCGATCTGAGGTGGGGACCCGCCGGGATGCGATTCGCATCAAGCTTCAGGACGAGCAACGTCCGACGCTGGTGAAGGAGATTGCGTCCCCTGCCATGCTCACTCAAGCTCGTATCGAGAACATTGGGCTGATGACCCAGTTGTGGAATACGGGGGGCATCGTCAATGCCAGCCAGCAGCGCGAAAAGATGTTGGATGTCATGCGTCGCAAGGAGGCCGAGACGCCCAACGCATTTCTGGACGACCCCACGACAGCTTTGGTCGTGACGTCATCCTTTGTCCCGCCGGCTGCTCAGCGTGGAGATCGTTTGGACGTCGTGGTCAAACTGAGCTCCCACGCGGAAGGCAGCAGTCTGTTGCACGGCTGGTTAATGGAAACACCGTTGCTGGAAATGAGCCTGCTAGGTGGCGAGGTACGCGAGGGTTTCGACTTGGCCAAGGCCGAGGGCTACGTGGTAACCGACCAGCAACGCACCGGATCTGAGGATCCGCAGGCTGCGTTGCAGGGCATCATAGTCGGCGGAGCCCGTCTGCTGAAAGGACGCGACATGGGCATCTCGGTGGACGCGGAATATGCCGATGCCATCACCATGAGCGCGATTGTTCCGGCCATCAACCGAAGGTTCACCTATTTCAACGGTCAGAAAATGGGAGGCGTGGCGACTCCTCAGGAATCCAGCTATATCGACGTCAAAGTTCCGCCGCGTTATCAACAAGATCCCTATCACTATATCAATGTTGTCCTACGGGTTGCCTTCAATGAAAGCAGCGAGGACCAAGCCGAGCGGATGGAGACGCTCAAGAAGCAGCTTCGCGAGCCGACGACCGTTCGTGAAGCTTGCTGGCAGTTGGAAGCATTGGGTGAAGGCGGCATTCCGCTGTTAGCCGAAGTCCTGGATCATCCCGACCCTGAAATCAGCTTCTACGTAGCGCATTCGCTAGCTTACCTGGACGACGTCCGAGCCATCCCCAAGCTCTCCAATCTGTGCTTGCGAGAACCGGCTTTCCGAGCCATGTGTTTCAACGGCCTGGTTGCGATCGAGAGCTACGAAGCTGGTGAGGAGCTAAAGAAGTTGGCCCACGCCGCTGAGCCTGAGGTTAAGTACGGAGCGATAAGGGCCTTGCGACGTCGTGACGCCAGCGACCGCTCGGTGGCCAGCCATGCCGTTGGTGAGACCGGACAGATCCTGGAGTTCCCCTCAATGGGTCCGCCTTTGGTAGCCGTGAGTCTCTCCCAAGTGCCGGAAATCGTAATGTTCGGCTGCAACCCACAACTGCACATCGGCTCGTTTCAAATGGTCAATCAGCGGCTGATCATCGCTCCCGAATCAGGGGGCAAACTGAACGTAAGTTACTTCAGTCCCGGAGAAGAGGACCGTGTGGTGACCTGCGATGCCGACTTGCGGAGCGTGCTTACAGCCATCGCGGATGTTGGCGGCACCTATGGCGACTGGGTGAACTTCGTACGCCAATCGCACGAGCAAGGTAACTTCTTCGAACCCATGGCATTGAATCCCGTTCCCCAGGCTGGAAGGACATATAGCCGCCAGACCAAGCCAGCGGATACGGAGCCGGGCGATGCGATCTTCGAGCAAACCTATCTAGATATTAGCAGCCAGCCTGGAGACGACTCCTCCGGCGCACGCAAGACTTTGTGGAACCCACTTTCCTGGGTTGATTCCTCTGAATCCAAATAAATTTTGCCGCCATTCCTGAACGCCGACCCGCAATCGCATGCTGACAGCCCTTGAATTAACTGGCTTCAAAAGCTTCGCCGAGAAGACGCGCTTTGATTTTTCGGATGGCATTACCGTCATCGTGGGCCCCAATGGCTCCGGAAAATCCAACGTCGTCGATGCGATCAAATGGGTGCTGGGGGCTCAGAGCGCCAAGTCGCTTCGCGGCAAGGACATGATTGATGTCATCTTCAAGGGTTCCAATTCTTCTGGACGTAAACCGCTGAACAGCGCGGAGGCCACGTTAGTCTTTGACAATCGTGAGCAGCGCCTGGCCATCGACGCCAATGAAGTTCATGTCACTCGCCGAGTTTATCGCAGCGGCGAAGGTGAATATCTGATTAACGGCCAGGCTTGTCGGCTGAAGGATATCAAAGACCTGTTTCGTGGAACGGGAGTAGGCGTCGATGCCTACAGCTTGATTGAGCAGGGCAAAGTCGATCGCATGCTGCAGGCCTCGCCGAAAGATCGTCGCTTGATCTTCGAAGAAGCAGCCGGCATCAGCCGCTTCAACGCCAAGAAGGCGGAAGCCAATCGTAGATTGGAACGCGTTGAGCAGAACCTGGTGCGGCTCAAGGACATTGTGGATGAGGTTCATTTGCGACTGAACCGCTTGAAGTCGCAAGCAACCAAGGCGCAAAAGTACCGCGAGATGACTTCGCGACTGCACGAACTCCGTATACGCTTGGGCTGGACTGAATACACGCAGCTCACCGAAAGGACTCAGGTCTCCCAGGCACGTCTGCTCGAACTCCAGGCCGATCGTGAACAACAACAAGCCGAGCTTGAGGTTGCTCGCAACGACGCTCAGCGGGCCGAAATGGACCTGCATGAAGTCGCTCGGGCTTGTCAGGATGTCGAGGGCCGCTTGCAAACTGTGCAGCAGCGAATTGCCGTATGCCAGAATCAGCAGCAGGCCTTGCGGGCTCGGATTCTGGATCTGCAGGAGGCGGAGCACAATCAGAGCCTGCGGCTAAGCACGATTCGCGTTCGTCTGGCAAAGTTTGCGACGGAAACCAAGCGGATTGAGCGTGAGTTGCAAGACATTCAGTCCGAATACGACGAAGCCGTGGTCCGCGCCCGCGCGGCCTCCGCTGCGGCCCTGGAACTTCGCAACAATGTCTCGGAAAATCGCGAGCGTCAAGATTCCTTACGAGCGGAAATTTCCGGTCTCCAAACGGAACACAACCACGCCCGCAAGAGCATTTCCGAGATGCGAAATCTGTGGGCTACTATCCGCGATGCCATTGAGAACTCCAAAGCCAAACTGGAAGCTCGCAGCACTGCCCTGGAAGTAGCCGCACAGAGAGCTGAGCAGGCAGCCGCCAGCTTGGCGGAAATTCAAGCGGAGACATCCCAAGCCCAGCAGGCCTTTGACCAAGCAAGGCAGGCTTCCACTACCGTGCAGACGGAACTAGCCAGCTATCAAGAGCAGGCGGCAACAATTCAAGCCCAGCTTGGTGGCCAGCTTCAGCGGCTGTCCATCTTGGAGCAGCTCCAACAGCAGCAGGAGGGAGTGGATGCGGGTGCCCGATATATCATCGACCTCGCCAAGCATTCCGCGGATTCAGCCCTGCAGTCTGTGCACGGCCTGCTGGCCGACCTGCTGAAAGTCGACGTGCAGTTGGCTCCCCTGATCGATACCGCCCTCGGACCGCAGGCCAATATCTTGGTACTGGAAGACGGCAGCCTGATTCAGCGCATTCGCTCGGGTGAAATCTCGGTTCCCGGTCGCCTTAGCCTGATGCGACTGGATCGAATTCCCGCGCGTCGATTTGCCGAGAAAGTCCAGCTGGAAGGCGTCGATGGCGTGGTGGGAAGAGCGGATCGCCTGGTCCGGTGCAAGAATAAGTTCATGCCGCTCGTGCGATATTTCTTGGGCACGACCTGGGTCGTGGAAACGCTTGAAATCGCCCTCGAACTCGGACATTTCCGCGGCGCAGGCCTACGCTTTGTGTCCACCGCCGGAGAGCTGATTGAATCCGATGGTCTGCTTACCATAGGTGCCCTGCAGTCCACTATGGGCTTGGTTTCTCGTCGCAGCGAGATTGAGGCTGCCAAGACCGAAATCGCCAAACTGAAGACGCAACAGCAGCAGCTGCAAGAGCTCATTGATTCCAAATCTCAGGCCATGGAAGTATTGCTGCCGCAAATCGCTGAATTGGAAAAGCGAGCCAGAAGCCTGGAACAGGAGACCGCGCGGCAACAAGCTATGGAACAATCGGCCAGCCAGTCGCTGGCCAGCTTGCGCACGGAGCTGGAGCAATTGACACTCCAGCACCAACGACAGCTGGAACAACGCGAACAACTGGATCCTCAACTGGCCGAATTGGAGAGCAGCGCCCAGGAATTGCAAGCCAGGATCGACACCCTCGAGGGTCAACGCGGGCGGTTGGAGCAGACTCTTAGAAACGATGAAAAGCGTCTGACGGAAGCTGCCGAGGAAGAAACGTCGACCCAGGTGCGTCTTGCCCGTGCTGAGCAAAAGCTGGAGGCTATGCGGGTGACCCGGGAGCAAGGCTTGCATAATCACAGCGAATGCCTGGCCTCCCAGCAAGAAGCCGAACGCGACATGCAGCTTCAGCGGCACAAGAAGCAGAGCAGCGAGCTCGAAATCCTGGAACTGACTGCCCAGCTTGCCGAAGCCTATCTGGTCCAAGAAGCGGAAGACGCGGAATTGGATCAATTGGCGGCGCGAGCCCAGGATTTGCGCGACATCCGTACCCAAACTGCCAAGCATTTGGAACACACAATTCGCACGCTGGAGAAAACAAAACAGCAGAGCGAAACTTGCGAGCTGGAACTCGAACGCTACCGCGATTCCTGCGCGACTTTGCTCAAGAGATTCAGCGAAGACTACCAGATTGAGTTGAAGTCCTTGGAGGGCGTGGAAGCCATTCTGGATCCGGAAGAACAGCGGCAGCTCGACGAGGAAGCCTCCCAACTGCGACAGGACGTGGCTTCCGTTGGGGAAATCAACATGGCCGCTCTGGCCGAACTGGATGAACTCCAAGGCCGATATGATTACTTGAATGGACAATACGAAGATTTGCTGGCTGCTAAGGAGTCGCTGCAACGGATCATTCAAAAAATCAATCAAGACTCCCGCAGAATGTTCACCGAGACGCTGCAGATCATTCGGCAGAATTTCCAGAAGCTTTACCGCAAGTCCTTCGGCGGTGGTAATGCGGACATCATCCTGGAGGATGGACAAGACGTACTTGAAGGCGGTATCGAGATCATTGCGACACCGCCGGGAAAAACCGCACTTTCCAATTCGCTGCTGAGCGGCGGCGAGAAAGCTCTGACCGCGGTTGCTCTGTTACTAGCCATCTTTCAGTACCGCCCGAGTCCCTTCTGCGTTCTGGACGAAGTCGACGCTCCCTTTGATGAGGCCAATATTGGTCGTTTTGTCAGCGTGCTGAACGAGTTTCTGGATTGGACGAAATTCATCGTGGTCACACATTCCAAGAAAACGATGACCGCAGCCACAACTTTGTACGGCGTGACCATGGAAGAATCCGGCGTGAGCAAGCAGGTTGCTGTCCGCTTTGAAGACGTCAACGACAAGGGCGAGATCATCAATCACAAAGCCGCCTAGAAGACTATCGCTGGTAGCCGACCCCGTCGATCAAACCTGCTTTCGATTACGCTGCACTTCGATCTCGGAAAGCGAGTACAACTGGCCCTGTCCCGCTCCCGGACAGGCCCGGCAGGTTTTCTCCCAAGTCTTCTTGGTCTCCAGATTCGAAGGCCAGAATGGCCAGCTTCGACACTGGATCGGTCGGGCTTCATAGACTGTGCAGCCGCGGGTGTCCGGGTCCAGGAAGATACAGTCGCCGTCCGGGTATTCGACGAGACTTTCCCTCGCTCCGACGCGTCGCACAAATCGGTCCCGAAACTCTTCCAGCTCCATTCCCATATGCTCCGCCAAGAGCGCAGTCTCATCGTCGTCGACCCACACAAAGCCCGGCGCGCCAGAGCAGCATCGACCGCACTGAGTGCATGAGAATCTCAATCCATCGCCATACCAGGGATCCACCATCATTCCTTCCACACTAGCCAAGAATTTCTCGCAAGGCGTTCAAGGCAAAATCAACCTCAGCGGCTGTTGTCGAACGCCCCGTACTCAAGCGTAATGTCCCGCCCTCCGCTGCCGTGCCAATCGCATCGTGCACCAGGGCGGCGCAGTGCCAACCGGCACGAACTTCGATACCAAACGATGTATCCAAAACGGTAGCCAAGTCATGCGAGTCCCAATTATTAACTCGTAGACTGACTACTGGGACAAACCGAAGGGGCCGAACTTCAAATTCATAAGCACCCACCATCTGCACTTCCGGAATTTGTGCCAGCCCCTCCACCAGGCGCTGGAAAACGTGGAGCCACCCTTCTTCCAGAGGCTGTTCTTGGTTCAATTCGCGCGCGGCAACAGCCATCGATACCGCACCCGGCAGATTGAGATTGCCGACTTCAATGCTCTGCGGCCATGCGGGGTGCTCATCGATGCGTTGACTGGCGTTGCCTGTGCCCCCATACATAAAGGCTGCAAACTCGCTTTGAAGCGGAGCGGCAAGATACAATAGGCCCGTGCCCTGCAGGGCACGCAAACCTTTGTGCCCAGCCGATGCCAGCGCATCCACCTTTTCTCGGGTCACATGGATGGGCAGATAGCCCAGGCTTTGTGATGCATCCACGGCAAACAGTAGCTCATGCTGCCGGGCAAAGTCGCTCCAGGCTGAAAGATCGTTGGCGGCTCCGGTGACGTTCGAAGCATGGCCAATCACAATCGCTCGGGTGTTGCTCTTGACCAGCTCACGGGCCGCATCAGGATGGGATCTGCCTTGCCGATCGGCGGCCACAACATCGAACTCGAGCCTGCCTGCTTGCTTCCCTTGGGCCAAGGGTCGCAATACGCTGTTGTGCTCCATGGCACTGGTAATCACATGATCCCCCGGACGCAACAATCCGTGCAGCATAGCGTTCAAGGCATGGGTACCGCTGTTGCACAGGGCGATATCAGCCGGATCCGTCGCGCCAATCAAATCGCCAAGTTCATGCCGAGCACGTTCCAGCCACTGATCGGCCAGCTGTGCGCTCCCGTAGCTTCCGCGTCCCGAAGCAGCACCGCAATTGCGTATAAACTCCACACTGGCTTGCACCGCAGCCTCGGACTTGGGCCAGGTTGTGGCTGCATTATCCAGGTAAACGCGATTCAAAGGGCCGCCTTCCAGAGTTGAAAAATAGCTTGTGCTCGGTCACGGACCAAGCGTTCGGATCTGTATTGACTTTGCGAAGCGCCAACGAGCTTGCCGGAGTCAATCATGCGTCGCCAGACAGCATTACGGGTAGCAAATCTCGCCCTTGCGAGAGTTGGCAAGACGGATCCGGATGCCGGACGTGAAGCGAGCCTATCCGCCGATCTGATACATCGGACGCTCTGGCTGCTCAAAATCCGGCTGCGCGATGCCGTGGGCCGGGTGCTTGGCCTGAACGCAAGCCAGCAATTGACGCTTGAGTTCGCCTTCATCCTGGGCAGCCAAAGCCTGGGCCACATCCCATTCCTGGACACCGAATAGACAATTCCGAACCTTGCCATCCGCGGTCAATCGCAAGCGATCGCAAGTACTGCAAAACGGCTTGGATACGGAATCGATAAACCCCAATTGCCCCGGCCGTCCGTCGGCAAACACATAGTCGCGTGATGGCCGCGTCGGATCGGAGCAATCGAGCGGTCGCAGTGGGGCTAATTCCTGGGCAATCCGCTTGCGGAGTTCATCCCCGGATACAACACGCTGCATGTTCCAAGATCGCTCGGCGTCGAGCGGCATGAATTCGATGAACCGCAACGGCAAATCACGACTGGTCGCAAACTCCACCAGTTCCAGAACTCCGTCCAGGTTCACATCGCGCAAGACGAGCGCGTTCAGCTTGATTTCCAACTGAGGATAGCCGCGTGCCGCTTCTATACCCTCCAGTACCTGTTCAATCCCATCGCGTCTGGAAATGCGGCGAAAGACTTCCTCCGAGAGCGTATCTAGACTGATGTTGACGCGTTTCAGGCCAGCGGCCACCAGATCGTCTATCTGGCGAGCCAGCAACATGCCGTTGGTGGTCAGCGCCAAATCCTCGAGACCGCCAAGATTCGACAGTCTTTGGATCAGATCACTCAACTGCCGACGCAATAACGGTTCGCCTCCAGTGACCCGTAACTTGGTTATGCCCAAGGGAAGCACGAAGCGAACAAATCTTTCAATTTGCTCGAAGCTAAGCAAGTGCTGATTGGGCAGAAAGGCAACATCTTCTGCGGGCATGCAGTACTGGCAGCGAATGTTGCACACATCTGTCACGCTGATCCGTAGTGAGCGATGAACGCGCCCCAGGCGATCGACCAGGCGTAAATCCGAATTGGCCGGATTGATCTCCGGCTGTCTTGCAATTGCCGTGCGACTGATCATCTGGAATGCTGCTTATTGGCTGCCAACTTGGGCTCATGCGTCGGACAGTTGCAACTGCCAGAGCTGGGATGAATCCACTCGGTTCCGTTTTGCACGTAGTGTTCCTGCTTCCAGATCGGCACCTCGTGTTTGAGCTGATCGATCAACCATTTAGCAGCCTCAAAGGCTTCGCTTCGATGCGGCGAGCTGACTGCCACCGCGACAGAGGCTTCCTGGGGTTCGACACGTCCCAGTCGATGCACCATGGCGAACTTCTTGATCGGCCAACGCTTCGCTGCTTCCTCTGCCAGGGAACGCATCTGTCCGAGGGCCATCTCGCGATAGGCTTCGTACATCAGATACTCAGTTTCCAGCAGATCGTGCGGATCACGTTGTGTCCAGCGGCGCGTCGTACCAACGAATAAGACCTGGCCACCACAGGCCGGATCACTTACCGCTGTCAGCAATCGCGCAGCATCAATGGGTTCTTCAATCAACTCAATCATGGGTTTATGTTTCCGAAATCGGTCAATCTCGCAGCTTCGAAATCTGCCATCTTCGCGTCCACGGCTGGCTACTAACCAGTCACCAAGCGACGGTGTTCGCCGCAGTCGCGAGGGCAAACCCGCTCGCGGGACATTTAGAACTCCGTGTATTCTAACCGCCGCTCACGGGAGGAATCATGGCCACACGATCAGAATTTTTTAAACAGTGTGTGTCGTCAACAAAAATTTCCCCCACCGCCCACCGGCTAACAGTCGCCAAGGGCTCCAGTGCAGGATACTGGTGAATCAAATTCTCGCGAAGCTCAGCGACAGTCGTCCCCGCAGCCAAAGAAAGCACTATGCTGCGAGCTCCAGCAAGCTCCGAGGCGCCCGCAAAGAGCAGTACTTCAATCGAGATATTGTCCACGCTGCTGTTCGGTCCAGACATTTAACTGACGATGATTCCCTCGTTCCGAGAAGAAAACCAAGCGGCCAACTGCGGCATCCGTCCGTAGGCGTAAGCAAGCAACGCAATCGGGTGCACAGCCGGTTTCGTACTGGCTTGTTCCATCTGCAGCTTACAGGCAGTGCACTCGGTGGTCCCGAACTGGGCGGACGTCTCTTTCATGGCCGAGATCAGACCGCGGCCGATGCGGACGCTGTTGCGAAAGTTTTTGCGCCGCAACCCGTAGGTACCCGCCATGCCGCTGCACCCGGCATCTGCCCTCTCCACGTTCAAGCCCGGAATCAATTTCATCAACTGCAACGCGGGATTGCGCGGGTCCAAGACTCGCGAATGACAGGGCTCATGATACAGCACGGAGAGATTTACGGGTCGAAAATCCAGTTCAAGCTCATTTCTGGAGTGCATATCCCAAAGGTAAGTATCCAGCAGATACGTGTGCTTGGCAATCAGCTCGGTGTCCTCGTCCGCAATGAGACTCCTGTACTCGTGCCTCAAGCAGAGCGCGGCTGAAGGCTCGCTCGTGACAATGTCATAGCCGGCTCGAACCGCGTCGGAAAGAATTTCGATATTGGTCTTTGCCAGCTTACGAGCTCGCTCCACATCACCCGAGGCAATCATGGCCATCCAAGATGGCGTTTGATTGGTGGGGATGTAAACGTCGATTCCTTGGTGATTCAGGACCTCGACCACAGATCTACCCAGTAGCGGATTGTGCCAATTGACATACTGATCGATGAAGTAAGCTACCTTTCTGCCCGACTTGCGCTCCAAACGATTCAGCCGCTCGCGAGCCGCCCAGCTCAAGAAGCTCCGCCGAGTCAATTTGGGCAGCTTGCGTCCCTGCGCGATCCCGAACGTACGTTCCAGCAGCCAACGCATCTTGGGACTGCCAATCGCCCAGTTGGCCATGCGTGGGAAACGACTACCAAGGGCGGCCAAGACATCCACTCGATTCAGTAAACGCTCACTGAGAGGTAACCCGTGCACCGCCACATATTGTGCCTTCGTCTCCTGCACGAGCTTGGGAATATTGACGGACGCCGGACACTCGAGGCGACACTGATGACAATTAAAACACAAGTCGCTAACGGCCTTCAGCTCTCGACTTTCCAGCCAAGCCACCTCCAGTGAACCAGTCAGCATGCCCCGCAACAAATTGGCCTTGGCTCTAGGTGCCGCTTCTTCACCTCCGTGCACACGAAACATCGGACACATGCGTTCCGCCTGCGCACTGGTGCGACAACGGCCGCAGCCGTTGCAAGATCGCGAAGTATATCCGATCGATTCCGCATCGTTCCAATCGAGCAAGACGGGCAGATTAACTCCGCGTTCGGGTAATTTGACAGAGCTTCCCGATCGATCCGCAAGCCAGTTGGAGGATGCACTGTTCAGGCCGGCAGCATCATTGGTTTCGCCCGTTGTTGCCGAAGCATTGTTGGTGTTTGTGGGCGTCAAATGCCTGGGCACTGGCCGCAAGTTCTCATTGGCTTTGGGAGGCGTGGGGCTTAGATATTTTCCAGGATTCAAAATCCCCGAGGGATCAAAGATATGCTTGACCTTGCGGCACAAGTCAATTCTGGGACCCAACTGACGCTCGGCGAACCCAGCGCGACTGAGACCTAAGGCATGCTCACCCGAGATACTTCCTCCGAATTCAAATACCTTTTCGAAAATCGTGTCGCTCAATCGCGAAACTCGCAGTTGATCGTCGGGATTGGCCAAGTCCAGAAAGGGCCGAACATCCACGTGGCCGTGCAATGCGTGTGCAAAAATCGTTGCGGTTACCCGTTCCTGTTTCAATATGTTTTGGATCTCGAGCAAGAACTCGGGCAATCGCTGCGGGGGAATGGAAAGATCTTCCACAAAGGGCAGTGGACGCAGATTGCCTTTGAGCTTGTAAAGCCTTGGGATCACACGCCGTGCCAGCCTCCACATCAGATTACGCTCGGTGCGGTCCGTTGTCAGGCGATAAGAGACGACCGGCTTGCCGCGTCGCTGCAAGCGATGCACCAGCCCCAGCAATCGCCTGCGAACACTTTGCGGCTCCTCCCCTCGCAGCTCAACCAGCAACATGGCTTCCGCACCGCGCGGGACAATCGACTCGTAGACGGGTTCCGTCTCGCGAGCTATCTCCAGCAGCCGACGATCCATCAGGTCACAAGCGGCCAATTCTTCCTGGTTGATCTCGAGAACTGCCCGAGCAGCCGTCTCCAAACGCTGGAAGAACAGCAGAATCAATCCCCGCACCTTGGGAATCGGTTCCAGCCGCAAGGTCGCCTCGGTGATCAGCCCCAGAGTGCCCTCCGAACCGCAAACCAATCTGGCGAGATTCACGCGATCACCATCCAAGGCGGCTTCGAAGCGGTACCCACAACCCCGGGCTACCTCTGCCCAGGGTGGCCGGATCAACAAGGCTGAGTTCTGTTGCAGCAGCATGCCTGTTTGTTTAGCCAGCACACTAGCTCGACTTAAATTCTCATCTGGCTCATCCGGAGCCCAAGCATGTTGAGCCAACTCGACTACATCGCCGTCCGCCAGAACCAACTGCAAGGATTCGACACAATCTCCCGCGGAACCGTAGAGTGGAAAGTGGCTGCCAGCAGCATCAATGGCCAACATGCTGCCCAAGGAGGAAACGCTACGTGTCGCCGGGTCGGGACCGAAGAGAAGATTGTGTCTACCCAGAGCTCGATTCAAATCCGCTTGCACGACGCCGCTCTGAACACGCACGCTTTCTCCGCGTGGCGCATGAACTCGCTTCATGTAGCGTGAGAAGTCAACGATCAGCCCCCGCCCCAAAGACTGTCCCGCCAAACCACTCCCGCCACCCCTGGCAAACACGGCCAGTTCATTCTCGTGACAGTAACGTAGGATTTCCGAGACATCCCGCGTTGAACGTGGCCTGGCTACACCCAGTGGCCGGATTTCATAGACGCTGGCATCACTGGCATACATCTGCGTGAACAGCTCATCGCAATGTACGTCTCCATCAATGAGACCTCGCAAATCAGCTTGAACGCGGGTCTGCTCAGCATCCATCCTTGCTGTCCAACACGGAATACTTGGGCTCGATCACTAACTACCCCGAGATTCTGGCTTGTGTAAGTTAATAAGCTGAGCTGCCTTCGCCTGCAGGCATTCGCACGCCTGTCCACAGCTCGAACGAGCCTGATCAGCATTCTCTGAGAGCTGCACCATTCGCTCGACTTGATCAGGAATTGTCGCACGATTCCCACAATACCGCTACTCGTCGTAGGCGCCCAACTCGGACAGCATCTCGCTCATCTCGGCTGCCGCATGCAGATCATTTTGTTCTCTCGCGGCCGCAATACCACGCCGCAGAAATTCCCTGGCAGCGTCCCAACGCTCCTGGTCCGCATGCACTTGCGCGCTGCGAAAGAAGGCCGGCACGTGGGGTGGCGTCTCGTCGCAAAGTGCCGCGAAAAGCTTCAGTGCGCTGTCTTCCTCCCCTTCGCTGCACATTTCCATCGCCAGCGAATACCGCAGGAAAACGTCGTCCGGTTCCTCGCGAAGCATCTCTTCAATTTTGGCACGGCGAGTATTTGGCATGCAAACGGCTCCATTCAAAACTAAAACAAGCCTGGGAAAGACTTTGTGAATTATTACGATACGGTCAAAACGACCAACTTTGGCCGGTCCCTTCGCAGCTGTCTACACTAACCATCCCGACAGGGCGAAGCCATGCGAATCGTTGAGGTGCCGGGCATTTGGTATGCGAAACACCCCACATACGAATGGTTTTTTGGCAGTTGATTGCCTGCCAGGTACCATTTTCGACTATCCGCCAGGGCCGCTTTGGTTGATACTTTTTGATGATTCCTACCCTAGAACAACGGGAGCACATTGTGCAAAAACACCTTCTAGCACTGGCTTTGACCGTGCTGTCATTCAGTTGCGTTCCAAGCGATCGAACCAACGCCGCCGAACTTCTCACCATCGGTTCGCAAGCACCAGATTTGGACATCGAGCACTGGATTCATCTCGCTGGCGGAAAGTTTGAGCCTGTCAAAAAGTTCGAACCAGGCAAAGTTTATGTGGTTGAGTTTTGGGCGACCTGGTGTGGTCCATGCATCAGTAGCATGCCCCATTTGGCTGATCTTCAAGGTAAATATGCCAGCCAGGGAGTTCAGATCATCAGCATCAGTGATGAAGACTTGGAAACGGTCGAAAAATTCCTGGAACGTGAAGTTCGGGGAGGGGAAGCGTCCGAGGGAGAAGAAGGCGAAGAAGCTAATCAGCAAACCTATCGTCAACTCACCAGCGCTTACTGCCTGACGACCGACCCCGACCAAAGCTCGTTTGAGGACTACATGCAGGCGGCTGCACAAAACGGAATTCCGACTTCGTTCATCGTAGGCAAAGATGCCAAGATCGAATGGATTGGCCATCCCATGGAACTGGATGAGCCCTTGGATCAAGTGGTCAATGACAAGTGGGATCGCGAAGCCTACGCCGAAGTCATGCGTGCCAAGCAAGAAGCAGAGAAAGCAATGCAGGAGATTTTTGCCGCCTTGAACGAACAAGACTTCGAAACGGCAATCAAGCTGATCGATCAGAACTTGGCCAAGGGCGATAACTTGCAACTAGGCATGCTCAAATTGCAAGTGTTGCTCGCGTCTGGCCAGGAAGATGGCGCTGCGGAGCATCTGAAATCACTCTTTAAGTCGCGAACGGAAGTTCTTGGCGAAACCAACATGATCGCTTGGAACCTATACGAATTCGCCGCGCAAGGCCGGTTGAAAGCCGATAGTTCGCTGTTGACCGTCTCGCAAGAGGCTGCGGCTGCTGCGGCCGAACAATCGAAAGTACCGGACGAGAAGGCAAGTCTGCTGGACACCGTAGCGCACATTTTGTTCTTGCGAGGCGATGTCGACGCGGCGATCAAGATGGAAGAAACTGCCATCGAATTGACTACCGTCGCCAGGGACCGCGAATTCTTCCAGGGATTTTTGGCGGAGATGAAGGCTGCCAAGGAAACCAAGCCGGCCGCTGCTCCTGCAGTAGAGGCGGAAAAATAGTCGCGCCGAAGCATGCGGCTTGGAATCACGAGTCGCTCAATGCAATCGACTCGACAAAAAAGAGAAGCCCGAGAGTTCGCCCCCCAGCAGAACTCTCGGGCCGTTTTTTTCTATCGACAGCATCCGCCTGCAAATCGCAGGAAAACGCTGCCTATTCGCAAACCACGCGCGTCCAATTAACGCAGCGTCGCTCTGCCCGTGGGGCTGGCGATTTGAGTTTGCGTCTGCAGATACTGCGTCGATTCTTCTTGAACTAAGCGGGTGTTGGCTTCATCCGAACGGACTTCGGCGCGGAAGCGGTGGACCCCGTCCTTTTCCGCCAACGCGTGTACTCGCAAGCGGACGGTCTCTCCCGCCGCAACCTGAGGAATAGGATCGAAGAACAGTTGTCCGGGTACGACTCGATAGCCGTGGCCTGAGCCGCGCGTCGGCTCAATTCCCTGTGAGAACTGTGTAATCACATGCACGTTGCTGGCCGCCTTGGAGCCGCGATTTGTCAATTCCAGCTCATAGATGACTTCACTGCCAACCGGGGCCGGAGCGACCGGATCACTAACCAGCAGCTTCAGATCTGAAATTGCTTTCACAACCGTACGCGACTTGGCATCCGCGGCATTTCCCAATTTGTCGCTGCACACGAACTGCACGACGCTCTCACCTTCACTGGGTAAGTTGATCTGGAAAGTGAAGGTTTGCGCCGCTGCCGGCTGCAACTCGTCAATCTTCCAACTCAACTTCTGACCGACATACTCAGCGCCATAGGGCAGTCCTTCCGGACTGGCGCCGGCTGGCAGGACAAGTTGGGCGTTTACGTCGCGGGCAGGCGTGTCCCCGACATTCCTCAAGACCACCGAGTATGTGGTTGCGGAACCGTGGTAAACCACTGGCGGTGCAGACAGCTGGGCTACAACCTTCGGCTGCCGCACAAATATCTCGAGGGGTTGTGAAGTACGCGGGTGATTTTCAGCTTCGGCAACTGCAGCAACTTGAATCTTACCGGCTTGCTTGAATTGCAACTCAATGTCGACCACTTCTTCCGCTCCAGGCTTCAATTCGCCCACGCTGGCGGTGCTCGAGCCGAACTCTCCCGCATCCACAATGACTTTCACGCCACGTGCCAGGTCGTCACCTGCATTGCGCACTCGCAACTGGTAAGAGTTGACCGCTCCGAAGAGAACCTCCTGACTGCCTTCTAACTCAACTTGCAACTTGGGTGCAATGACGTGTACTTCCGCCACTTCGGAAACGGGCATCAGCGTCCATTCGACTCCGATCGAAAAATCGGTGGCCGTTGGCGATGCCACGGTAATGGGCGCCGTGGCAACCTGGCTGGCGGCCAGATGATCAAATCCCCAGGTTATCATGCTGGACTCATCGGGCACCTGTTCGAGATCGATGGCGCCGTGGCTCGGCTCTCCCGGCGTTATACGTTGTCCGCCGGGCACTTCAAGCCGCAGAATTAATCCGTGCAAATCAAACTGATCTTGATTCGTCACCACGACTTGGTACCTGGCCGGTACTCCCACCTGAACACTACTTGGTCCCAAAACGTCCACTTGCACCCGAGGCAACCGCGATTGAACTCGCACGGCTGAATCGCCCTTGGACTTGCTATCGGGCGCACTTTGTTTCAAGGCTGCCACCTGCGATTGCAGGCTGGATGGACCGTTGGCAATTGCAGCCGACTGGCTGCCTGCCAGAGGGGCATTACCTATCGACAACGATGCAGACGGCTTGTCAGCTGTGATCTGGTTGGTGGCTGATGGAATGCCTGCAGATTCTTGAGCGGCCATTGCAGCCTTCGCTGCTGGCGTCGGTCCAGGAGATGCCATCGAATGCTCTCGGCTGACTTCACTTGCTGCCGAAGAGGAAGCTTGAGCCGCTTCTGTCGGTAAGCTCGCGGGTGGTTGGCTTGCCGCTGGCGCCGGTTCCCCAGCTTTGGCCGTCGCTTGGTCAGCCAGCATCGGCAGCTTGGGCATCTCATCTTGGGAGTTCCCGGCAGGAAGCTCAGCAGATGCTGATTTTTGTTCCATGGGAAGCTTCGGCTCGGTACTCGCCTGGCTTGGTTGAGCGGATGGTACAGTCGCTGGTTGCTGGGGCAGGCCAGGCGGCAAGGCGCTTAGACCCGCGCTCAATGATGTTTCCGCCGTGGGAGAGGGCAGTGGCATATCCGACGTCAGCACGGGCAAATCCGGCATGTCGCCCGCCCCAATAGATTTTGGCGCAGTAGATTGTGGCGCAGTAGATTGTGCCGTTGAGTCCGCGGCATCGGCCGGCATGTTTGCGATCGGGCCGGCGGGCAGCGAGGCTTGAGATGTGGCTGGCTTGGATGCGGAGCTCACGCCTTCTGCCTTGCCAGATGTTCCGCTGGAAATCGCATTCGCATTTGGAGAAGCGTTTCCCTCGACTCGCTGGACCGATTCTTCCGCGACTGTTGGTTGGCTGCCGTTGGGGCTAGCCGCGGTTGGATATTGAGCCGTGCGAAAGCTTGGGGACATGGGACGACTGTGGGCTTCTGCCTTGGCTGCCTGTTCGGCTAGCGGTGTGTTGACCAATCGCGTCGGCAAGCTGACTGAGTTGGGCGACTGGGTGGAATCGCTGGTCGCTTCCTTGGAGGCCGTAGCTGCGGCCGCCGGTGGCGAGTTGCCGCCCCTAGCGGCAATTGCTGGGCTACTTTTTTGTTCGGGAGCTGTCGTTCGACCGGCTGCGACTTGGCTGCTCGGCCGCTCGCGGCGCGGTACGCTTGGCGGAACACCAACCGCCGATGAAGGCGTTTGCGGTGCTGAGCCTACATGCTTATCCGCTACCGAGGTAGTTGACTCCTGACCAGCCTCGGCTGCATGCTCCAGAAAGGCTTTGGAAGGGGCAGGCAAGGGCACACGCGAAACATTGGGTGGACGTTGCGTCATACTTCCGCTCTGCGTCCCTCCGCTCGTCATGGCACTGGAGCTCGGCGGAGGAAGGGCATCTCTTCCAATGGGAGCGTTCTGCGGATTGGCTCGCGACGGCGACGGGCTGCCGGCGTTCGCGGCAGTAGAACGCATTGACTGCGGTTGTGGGTAAGACGATCGATAGCGTTCGGCAGCTGCGGAATTCGTCAGCGGCGCACGGACGGCACCACCCATGGGCACCGGCATCTGCAGCCCACGACCCGCTGAGCTGCGGTTGTCGGCGATGGGCTGCTGAATATTCGTCCGTGGATTTCCGCTGTCCGT
>JANSWS010000823.1 GCA_024743355.1 bacterium | reverse complement strand
GCAGCGCGGTGAACAGCTCAGGCAGCGAGGCTTGTTCTGGTTCGACCTGCAAAATGGCCGTCGTTCGCTCTTCGGCTCTCGGACCGTTGGCCAGCAGCTCCACGACTTCGGACACACGTTTGTGGATTCCCAGCGAAGCGACGATGATCAATTGTCCAGTCGTCGTATCAGCCGACACGGCTAGTGTCGGGAATAGCGATCGCAGGGCCATTTGGACTGCGGCTATCTGGCTGGGACGCACAGCATAGTTCACGGGTACCGTCGCTTGTTCTGCCGTCTGAGCGACTTTTCGGATTGCCTGCTCTATGCGAGTGTGGGATTCGGCGTCAGCCCAGACTGTGATCGTCCGTGTAGCCGGATCGCTGCTGATGACTGCCTGGGGGGCCAGTTGAGTAAGCAAGTTGGGCAACGTTGCCATTTCACCGAACGCGACGGGATAGGTTTGCACGGTGCGACCAGTAGGGGGACGTGGTACATCGAAAACCTGAAGGAATTCATCGATACGTGCATGCTCCTCCTCGAGAGCCGTAGCCGCCAAGGCACGCAGGTTGGGGTCTTGTGCCAGCGGAACCCCGGGCAGCAATCCGGTCAGCAGGCTCACGACCGTGGCGGAGTTCGTATGCTGTAGCTCATAAACGCGAGATGTGGTCCTCGGGGGCGGCGGCATTTGCCGCAGTAGCTCCGTCAGAAGGACGCGGACCGTATCCAGGTCGGCGGAAGTTCCAATGGCCAGGATCGAATTACTGCTGGGATTCGCTTCCAAACGAACTTGCGTCGGAACCGTGGCTTGGAGGGCGGTCAGGACGTTGGGGAGTGTCGCCTGTTTGGGATCAACCTGAAAAACCGCAATGCTGTTCTCGGCGGCGTTGGGACCCCGGTTGATCATCTCCACGATTTCGGCCACCTCCGCTTGCACGTGCGTCGGGGCAACGACGATCAGCTGACCAGTCATGCTATCGCCGGCGATACCGATGGTTGGAAACAGCGTTCGGATGGAGGTTTGT
>JANSWS010000704.1 GCA_024743355.1 bacterium | reverse complement strand
CGCGGCGCTGAAAATCGGGCCCAAACAGGCCAAGAAACGGCGCCAGCAAAGACGCAAAGCAAACCTCTTCACACCGCACAACGTCGAACTTGACCGACAAATCGCTAGAATCAAGACTTTAAAGACAGACACTAGCTACGCCAAAGCGTGGATGAGCAGGCTATCAGAAGCCTTGGAACCTCGGTTGGGTAACCTGGTTGCGAACGGCTTCAGGCTCGGGGTTAAAGAATTCGCGCGGCCGGCCGCCAACGACTTCGGGGCCGATATCATTCAACGGAAAGGGATCGTGGACAGCTGCCCGTGCCTTTTGGCGATTGGTCGTACCCTGCCCCCAAGAAAAACCCCAACCGGGGCGACTGGCGCAACCTGCGAAGTTTACTATCACCAGGCAGACGAGCAGAAGACCGCCAGATTTCTGAGCGGAAGCCCGGGCATTCCGGCTTCGCGCTTGTTTCCGCAAGCATTGCTTGCCTGCCAACCGTGGCAACATCTTAAGCATCCTTTCCGAGCATCCACTGCCCGCGGTGTGTCGCATCCTAGGAGAGTGCTCGGGCGACCGCTAGATCGGATTCTCCCACCACTCCCCGAGTGTTGATCGGATGCCTGTAGCGGGGAACTGATTGCGAATCGTGGTGGATCGCCAATTGGTAGCATTAGTTGCCAATTCCATGCGGGTAATCGTCACACCCCGACCACCGGTGGGCATCGACCACGTCCGAGGCAATGCTGGCAGTCAGTTTAGATCTTAGGGTAGATACATGTCCAACACGACGCTTTGGGGGTCTAAAAGCTGGACATGGGAAGTGGCCATCGATCCTGGCAGCAATACCGATTGCCCCGTTGTCAGCCTTTGTGCTTCCTCGCTCGTCTGCGAGAGCCCGTCGAGCAGCGCCTGGCCTTGGGGTACCGTCAGTAGGTGGAATTTTCCGTCGCCGCCGACCTCCATGCGTCCGCCACCCGTCAGGCGATCGAGTATGAATTTTTCACACTTCACCAGGTTCTGCCGGCCATCTTGAGTTGTCGAGCAGGTTTCTTGCGGCTTTTGCGGACCGCTAGAGAAATCAATCACATCCAGGGCTTGTTGAATGTGTAACGCGCGGGGTTTTCCATCTGCTCCTAGACGCTCCCAATCGTACAGCCGAAACGTTGTGTTCGATGCCTGCTGGATTTCAGCCACCAGCAAGCCTGCGCCCAGCGCGTGAACCGTTCCGGCCGGAATAAAAACACAGTCTCCCGCCGAGGGCTGTAGTGCGTGCAAACAATCCTCGACCTGACCCGAGTCGATGGCTGTCTGTAACTCGCTTTGGCCGATGTCCTTTTTGAGGCCCGCGTAGAGTTTGGCTCCCGGTTCGGCAGACACGATATACCAAGCTTCGGTCTTCCCCAGATCCGGAGGCGACATGTTCCGGGCGTAGTCATCGCTGGGGTGCACTTGGACACTCAACACGCGTTGGCAGTCCAGATACTTTAATAGAAGTGGCAATCGGGGCAGTTGAGCGTGTCCTTGTCCGAATAGCCATTCGGGTTGGGCTTGTGCCACATCGCGGAGCGATTGTCCGGCTAGCGGGCCGTTCACAATCAAGCTTTGGTGTTCGTCATGGTCGACGAATTCCCAGCTTTCCGCCCAGATGCCGCTCTCCGGGATGTCTTTTCCCAGCACAGATCCCAGTTTTCGCCCTCCCCAAAGGTAGTCGCGGAAGAAGGGTTGCGTGCGAATGGGATAGGGCTCGAGCACAGAATCAGGTTCCCCAAAAGCGAGTGTATGCAGTTCCGCGACGGGCGTGGACCGCGCCAACGCTCCTCGTCAATCACGGATTAGACTATAAGATTGAAGTCGTTGCGGAAATAGAGGCTGATGATTCCATGGGATTCCAGCATCCAAAAACCATTAGCCGCTTGGGCGTTAGCCGCGGTTCTCT
>JANSWS010000111.1 GCA_024743355.1 bacterium | reverse complement strand
CGGTTTTTGAAAGGCAAGCATGAGACAATGTCCAGAAAGTGGAGAATCTCGGAATTGAACCTTGTGCATCGTGCCGCCATGTGCGCCGTGTTGCCCGAGTAGCCAAATCAGGTAATGCGGCGAGTGCAGGAAATAACCCGTGGGGTGCAATTCGTACTCCTCGGCTAAGCTCCCTTCGTTGACCGAAAAAAGCATCCAGCCTCCAGGCCGCAGGGCGTGAACGCTGGCGTTCAGGACGGCACGCAAGTCCCCAAAGTTCTCCATTACCTCCAGAGCAACGATCAAGTCGTAGCACCCCGGATGTGCCTCCAGCGTTTGAGGCAGATCATCAGCCAACAGTTCATCGTAGATACCACGCCGCGCTGCAATCGCTCGCATTCTGGACGAGGATTCTTGCCCGACAATTCGAGCGGCATAAGGCTCAAGCACCTTGGCGAGCCAGCCGGTTTTGCAGCCCGCATGCAGTATTTCGAGGGGCGCCTTAGCAGCAGTCGGCAAGACCTTATGCAACAATTTTCGCAGATAGATGTCAGCTTGATAATTCTGACAACGGGCGATGGCATCGTAGGCATCCGCGGTGGCCTCGTTGCTATCTGTGATGACATCTTCTGGCCTGCGCTTCGGCTTAGCCTCGGCTGTTAAAGCCGATTGCATGAATTCAGCAATAGGAGATTGCGACCGAAATTCCGGATTGCTGAAGTGTCGACGAGCCTCATCCCACCATTCGAGCCCCAACAGACAATCACCGTACAGACACCAGGCGGGCAAATGGAACTCGGCATGCTCGATCGCGATCCGGAGAATCTTCGCTGCCGCATCGAGATCGTTGGAAAGAAATTCAATCAAGCCGAGCAAGTATCCCGACGCTGGTTCACTTGCGGCAGACCCATGATTCTGACGCCAGATCTCGCGTGCCCAGCCAAATTCTTTTTCGGCCAGAAATGCAAGGGCGATATGCATCCATGGCTGTCTCAGCCAAAAAGAACCAAGTTCGTCGGAAAAGGACAAAGCCAAACGTCGATGAATACGATCAGCCAAATCGCCGGCGACTTCCCCTTGAGTCAACAGTTCGGAAACGAGCAGACGCGATTCCTGTAGCGCTGCAAGCTGCGCCCCGGCCGACGGTTGTGGCGATACATTCTCGCGCTCATTCACGTTAGCGGCGTCTCCAATGCACCATAAGCAAGATTCCGAACTCGATTGAAACCTGCACAGGCCCTCAGCAATCGAAGAAACCGTTCCCAAGCGAAAGTTCGCGCTACTGAAACCGCCCCTCGCGGGAGACTAACTGAACAGCGCCACATTCGATTAGCCGTATGGGCGTTAGCCCCGGTTTTCGAAGGGCTTAGGCACCACTTGTCCAGCTAGCCTCACTACAAAAGCTGCAGTTCCCGATCCAGGCACCGCAACCCAGACTAGCTCTCGTCCGACAAATTTCCTGGGACCGTTGATCCCGCCTCATCCGTGGTAGACAATCCAGCATGGCGCGCCGCCTCCCAAAAACGCAGGAATCCAGATTATGGGTAGTCAACGTGAAGAATTCCAGTCGGACGCCGTACCCGAGTACCTCCCGGAGATGTTTACAGAGCATCCTTCGGAGATACTGGAGGCGGTCTTGCGGGAGACTATCGACGAACTATCCCGGGATTCGCTTGAGCTGGTCATGCAAGTTGCGAAGTCTTCCAACCAGCAAACCGCAAACAGCCTTCAGGCAGTGCAGGAAATTGTCGAACGTGTTGTCTCACAGCGTTTGAAGCTGCCTGGAATCCCTCGCAGCATGGCCCGAAATATTGCCCAGGCAATTCTGGAAACGCCGGAAGCCGCGGAAAAACTGGATCGCATCTGGCAGGAGGCCCGTGCACGTGAATGAACATACGCTGACGCCTGAAATGCGTATCTGGATCGATCAGTCGCAAGGCCTCGTGCGATCCATCGCAAGCAAGATAGCCACCAACTTGCCGGCCCACGTGAACTACGAAGACCTGGTGTCTTATGGACAATTGGGACTTATGCAGGCAGCTTATGCCTTTCAGCCCGACAAGGACGTTGCCTTTCAGACCTTTGCTTACCATCGCATTCGAGGTGCAATCTATGACGGGTTGGGCAAGATGGCCTGGACGAACCGCTCCATGCGACAGCGCATCCGAGCGGAGCGTTTGAGTGCCGAATTGATGGAGCAGCAGGTTCGAGCCACCCAAGAAGAATGGAAATCCATGGCTGCGGACGCCGAACAGGTTGTTCGCACAACCGAGAGAATCACGTTGGTTCACCTGTTAAGTGAAGCCAGCGGAGAAGGGCAGGGTATTGAAAGATCGGTAGCGGCGACGGAAGTCTCTCCCGATGAATGCTTGGCTTACCAAGAGACTTGCGAGATCTTGCGATGCTCCGTGGGAACGCTGCCGGAGGATCAGAAAAGAATCATCGAGCAGGTTTATTACGAGGGCCTCACCTTGACCCAAGTTGCCCAGTCGCTCGGCCGTAGCAAGTCCTGGGCCAGCCGGTTGCACGCGCGTGCCCTCGAGTCTTTGGCGAGAAGCCTCAATACAAGGGGGGCCTAACGCCAACCGCCACGTATTCGGCTGAAAAATAGTGCCTTCGTCAAAGCGACTTCCAAGTGGTCGGTATCGGCACAACGCTCACGAGCAATTCAGACCGCATCGGGCCAACACGGCGACTGTTTTTTGTAGGGATTATGACGATTATGAAAAACAGGGGAGCCCGCTTTGTGCGGGCTGGAAGGCAAATATCAGGTGCGACAGATCCAAAAAAGCTAGGCTTGGGCTCACGGCCAGACGCGATCGGCTCCGAATCATTAGGCGAGCGGCAGATGAAAACTTGCCAATCGTAGCCGCCGTCGCCAGACGGTGGACGACTTCGACCACGCTCTGGCGAGCGTGGCTACGGGCAAGACATCTGCCGCTTGTCTTATGAGTTGGAATGCGGCGGTGTGGTCAGCCTGAGTAAACGGCAGAAACTCTTGATTTCGCATTGGTTCCATTGTGTCGACATCCGAAGATTAATAGTTGCGGCCGACAATCCTCCGGCGATTTGAGTCTTGCCGCCTTTGCCCAGCTGGGCTTGCCGCATTCCATAGCCTTCGACTTTAGAATTTCTAATTTTGCAATTCGCAACTAGCCGCAAACTAGATGCGAATCGCAAAGAGCATGCTGGATTTCCATGCTCCCCATTGCCAACAAGAGAATTGAATCATGGTTCAGTCCCCAGTCATTGATGTCGAAGCGTTGCTTGCCCCCATAAGCGAAGATTCGCCGACGGGCGAGGAACTACCGCTGAGCGAGCCTTCTGGTCCGTTGATGACGACCAAAGACGCTTGGGATGAAGCGCGATCCTTAGTCAAACGCAAACAAGACTGGGAACAGAGCGGTGGCATTGATGCCTTTGGAGAACCACTGGATCGCGTCGCCGATCCCGATTGGAACGCCGTCATTCAGGCTGCAACAGAAGCATTAGCCATCAGCAAGGATTTTCGAGTGGCGGCGTGGTTGCTGGAAGGTTTACTGCGCGAGCACCATCTTGTCGGCTTATGCAATGGACTCGAACTCTGCCTAGGCTTGTGCGAGCGATACTGGGCGCAAATCCATCCGGCCGCCAATGAAGAAGACGGGCACGGCATTACGGTGGGAGTCTTCTCGGGCGTTGTCAGCGAAGGCACCGCCCAGGCTATCTTGGACACTCCTGTTGTCCGTGGACAAATCATCTCGGAACGCGAACCGCGAGAATATACGGCCGCCGACTTGCTAAGAGCCCGAGAAATGCGGACGCTGTCAGACGCCGATGAAGTCGAGCGCCGAGTTGAGAAATTGGGTTATGTGCAGCTGGCTGACTTTGAGGCCGTACAAGGCGTTACGCCGCCAGAATTCCATGTCGAAAACTTGGCGATCATTGATCAGTGTCAATCGCTGCTCAATCAGCTGGGCGAGTTTCTCCTGGAGAACTGCAGCGACGACGAGTATGGCGAACGCACGTCCCCAGGCGTAGCTCCCTATCGAGAAAAGCTGGACGAACTGCGACGCATCATCGTGGAACTTTCCGGTGGAGAACCCGAGGTCGCGGAGGAACAGGACACGGGATCTGCCGAGACAACTGCAATACCCCGTGGTGGCAACCAAGAATGGACCCGCGACAGCGCTTTCCAGACCATCGAACGCGTGGCTCAATTCTTTGAAAAGACCGAGCCTCACAGTCCGGTGCACTATGCGCTGCGACAGGTCGTGCGTTGGGGTAAGATGCCCTTGCCTGATTTGCTGGCCGAACTAGTAGAAGACGGCAGCGTGATGGAAGCTTTGCGTAAGCGGGTGGGCTTTCCGGCAAAACAGGAAGAAGACGGTTATTAGCCCCAATGCTTCCGGACTTTTACCAGCCCCCTAGAATTCGTACCCCAACTTGTTGCATTTCCTCATACCGCTGCGTTAGTATGTAGACGTTTCGGAAGTCAAACGGGAATCGCTTTCTGCGTGGATGGCCCGGGATTTTTCGAGCGATTTTGGCTTCAGATGCCCGCTGTTCCTACGCTGCTTTTCCGATCCTGCTTTCCAAGTACCGACAGGTGGATTTATGCCGAGTTCTCAAGACAAGCTCAGACGTGTACGTAAACCCCGCGTTCACATTACTTACGAAGTCGAAACCGAGGGAGCCGAAGTTGTCAAAGAACTGCCCTTCGTAGTCGGTGTCATGGGCGATTTTTCAGGCGATCCCACCAAGAAGCTAGATCCTCTGGCAAAGCGGAAGTTCACTGAGATCTCACGCGACAACTTCAACCAAGTCATGGACAGCCTGAACGTGGGCTTGGAAATGAGCGTGCCAAACACCATGACGGAAGAAGAAGGCAAGGAGATGAAAGTCAACCTCGCATTTAAATCGATGGACGACTTTTCCCCGGCCGCGGTGGCAAATCAGATTGAACCGCTCAAGAAACTACTGGAAACGCGTGACCAACTCCGCGATTTGATCGCCAAAATCGACCGCAGTCCCGATCTGGAAGGCCTGCTGGACAAGGTGCTGACGGATCAAGAAGCACTGAAACAACTGAGCCAGGAACTGGGAGCCGATGGCGGCAAGGCTGATAAAGAGGAATAGGCCTGCCCGCCTCCGTTGGTATGTGGAACCTGAATTGAATCAAGTCTGCCGAGGATAAAGTCAGTGGAAGAAAAGCAACAACAAGCTGCGGCCGCGCAAGAAGTTACCGAAGAAGCAACCGTCGGCCTGTTAGATCAGGCCATTTCCGCAACCAAACAGACGTCCCGCGACGAGGCGGAGCAACTGATTCGATCCTTGGTAGCGGAGGCCAACGCCGGCACGGTGTCCTATGATCGCAATGTTATCACCACCATTCGCAAGGGCATCGCGGAAATCGACAAAGTCGTCTCCAAGCAATTGGCGGCGATCATGCACCACGAGAAATTCCAAACATTGGAAGGCACTTGGCGCGGTCTGCACTACTTGGTTCACGAATCTGAAACCGGCGAAATGCTCAAGATTCGCATGCTCAATTGCTCCAAGAAGGAGTTGGGCAAAGAATTGGAACGGGCACCCGAGTTTGACCAAAGCAGCATTTGGAAAGCCATTTACGAAAACGAGTTTGGTATGCCCGGTGGAGAACCCTACGGGCTGTTGGTGGGAGACTACCAGTTCGATCATAAGACACCGGGAGATATGGATGTTCTGCAGGGCATGTCCAGCATCGCGGGCGCTGCCTTTGCACCGTTCATAACCTCGCCCTCGTGCAAGCTGTTCGGATTGGAATCCTGGGAACAGTTGCCCACGATTCGCGATCTCAAGACTTCGTTCGATGCCAAGGAATACGTCAAGTGGAAGTCTTTCCGTGACAGTGATGACGCTCGCTATGTTGCAATGGCGATGCCACGCACCCTGGCGCGTCTGCCCTATGGCAGCCAAACAAAACCCATCGATGAATTCGACTTCGAAGAGGTCGAAACGGGGCCTAACGGCGAGCCCATTGCGGTACCCCATGACCAATATTGCTGGATGAACACCGCGTTCGTGTTGGCGACTCGAATGACGGCCGCTTTCTCCGAGACACGCTGGTGTACCGCCATTCGCGGCGCCAACAGCGGTGGTAAAGTCGAGGGCTTGCCGACGCACGTCGTCAAGAGCCCAGACGGCGATACAGACATCAAGTGTCCTACCGAGGTGCCGATTACCGATCGTCGCGAAAAGGAACTCAGCGACCTTGGTTTCCTGGCACTGTCTCACTACAAGAACACCGATTACTCCGTGTTCTTTGGCGCTCAAACCGTGCAAAAGCCGAAGGTTTACGACACGGATGCAGCCACGGCAAACGCAGCGATTTCCGCCAGGCTGCCCTATATTATGGCCAGTTCTCGGATCGCTCATTACTTGAAAGTCATTGCCCGCGACGTGGTCGGCTCGTTCAAAGAAGCCGAAGACGTGCAGGCTTGGCTCGAAAGATGGATCAAGAGGTATACGTCAGCCGACGACAAGCCCAGTGAGGAAACCAAGGCACGCTACCCATTGCGGGAATCGAGGATTGAAGTCAAACCGATTCCCGGGGCACCCGGCTCCTACAATGCCGTTGCCCACTTGCGACCTTGGCTTCAAATGGAAGAGCTGAATGCTTCCATTCGCATGGTCGCCAGTCTTCCCAAAAAGGCTTAGTGACTCGAATCATGACTCCTTAGATCTGCGAAAGGCACGCCCGCGCCAGGCTTGCGGTGCGGGATCAAAATGCGCGATACGGCTCTTCAACCTAACTTCCAAACGCGGAGCGAAGAGCCGAATGCGGATACCTTGGGTTCGTAGCTCGGGCATAATCTGGAGCACGAAAGATCGCCGTCCGGTTCATCCGAGCAGCGACCTGCCCAGCCGATGCTCGAGTTTGCCGCCGGCAAGTTATCCAGCGAGGAAGCGTTGCAGCTTTGGCTGGGCAACGTCAAAGAGCAAGTCCGCACATCCGGCTACGCAGCCTGGAAGTCTGAGGCCACGGTCTATTTGTCCCGAATCATAGCGGGCATCGACGCAATCGTTGGGAAACAGCTGAACAGCGTACTTCACGCCAAACGCTTTCAAGCCCTCGAAGCTTCCTGGCGCGGGCTGCAGATGTTGGTTGCTTCCGTAACGCAGCCTGAACAAACCCGTATTCGCGTGCTCAACGTCAGCTGGCGCGAGATTCAGCGCGATTTCGAGCGGGCCAGCGATTTTGACAATAGCCAGATCTTCAAGAAGGTATACGAAGAAGAATTTGGGATGCCCGGTGGTACGCCCTACAGTGTGTTGATTGGCGACTACGAAATCCACCCGCGTCCCACGGCCGAACATCCCTACGATGATGTTGCCATCCTTGGACATCTGTCAGGTGTCGCCGCTGCCGCATTCTGCCCCTTCGTGTGCGGCGCTAGCCCTTCCATGTTCGGCGTCAATGATTTCCTCGAACTACAAAACACCCAGGATTTGGCCCAAGGCTTCCGTCTTGCCGAGTTTGTGAAATGGCGTGCCCTGCGACAACAGGAAGATGCTCGATTTATCGGGATTGCCATGCCCCGAGTTCTGATGAGGGCTCCCTATGCACCTACTGCCACCCAAGGATTCTGCTTTCAAGAATCCGTGCGCTCTCAACACTTGGGCAATTACTTGTGGGGTAACGCGGCCTACGCCTGGGCCACCGTACTCATCAGGACTTTTAGCCAAACGGGTTGGCTGGCGGATATTCGCGGCACAGAAAGAGACACGGAAGGTGGCGGTCTGGTCACCAGCTTGCCCTCACTGAACTTCGGCACCGACCGCCGTGGCGTCGCCTTGAGATCCAGTACGGATCTGGTGGTAACAGACCAACAAGAAGCCGAGTTGGCTAAGTTGGGGTTCCTGGCTCTGTGCCAATGTTGGGACAGCCAGTATTCCGCCTTTTACAGCAGCCAGTCGATACAACTGCCCGCCAAATATGACAGTCCGGTTGCTACCGCCAATGCGTCCATCTCCACGATGCTGCAATACATGCTGTGTGTTTCAAGGTTCTCGCACTACCTTAAGGTAATTGCCCGCGACATGGTCGGAGAAGCCGCGGAACCCGAGGACTTGGAAACGAAGTTGGATCGCTGGATCAAGCGTTATGTGACGCCCGACGAACGGGCCCGGCCTGAAACCAAAGCGCGTTTGCCGCTGCGGCAGGCCCAGGTCAACGTTGCCAGAGATCCTTCCAACCCGGGCGCCTATTCATGCACTTTCTCTTTGCTTCCCCACTATCAACTCGACGAATTGACCGCGTCCATCCGACTACAGACCACGTTCAAAAAATTGGAACACTGACGCTCCACAGGAGTCCCCTATGCAGGCCTTAGTATTACTCAATCAAGGAAAGCTCGATGAGGCATTGTCTTCGGCCAAGGAAGCCGTACGCGACCAGCCCGATAATCTTGCGGCTCGAGAGATTTTGATCGAGTTGATGTGCTTGGTGGGTGAATTCGAGAGAGCCGACAAGCAGGCCGAGGCGATTCTTGTTCAGCAACCCGATCTTGCGGTGGCCGTATCCTTGGTGCGACAACTCATTCGTGGCGAACTTGCCCGGCGCGAGTGTTGGCAACAAGGACGTGTCCCGGAATTTATCGGGGATGTTGACGAGTTTTCGCAACTGGCTCTAAAGGCATTGGTCGCATATCGCTCCGGAAACGCCTCGGAGGCAGCCGCTTTCGTCGACGAATTGGACGAGAAACGCCCTGCTGTGGGAGGCGCATTCCAGTCACAAACATTCGACGACTTTCGCGATCTGGACGATTTATGTCTGGCTCACCTGGAAGTCGTGACCAGTACTGGAAAATACTTCTGGGTGCCTTTTCACCGGGTGGAAGAGATGACTTTTGAACCCGTGTCCCGCCCCAGAGACCTGTTCTGGCGCCAATGCCGTTTGAAAGTAGAATCCGGACCGGACGGCGTTGTCTACGTGCCAGCCATCTATGCCCACACGGATTTACAGCTAGATTCTCCCCAGCGGCTGGGCCATGCTACGGAATGGATCGGTGACGACACGGGTCCCATTCTTGGCAAGGGACAGCGTATTTTCCTGTTGGGTGAGAATGAATTTCCTATTATGGAACTCGATCACGTGACGTTTGCAACGGGTTGAGATTCAGCAATTTCTGGCCACCACAACCTGTCCAGACTTGCAGGCTATCGAACAGCGGAACTAAACGGAATCAGGCAGAAAACATGGCACGGCCACTGAAAGATGAACCGTTGCGTGCATCGCTGTTGGATCGGCTGTCGGGCGAACAAAACTACGGACGCTTCGCTGGTAGCCAGACTATCGAACAATTGATTGAGTCAGTGCACCGAGATCTTGAATCTCTACTCAACACACGTTGGCGAGTTACTAGCTGGAATTCGTCCCTGGAAGAGTTAGAGCAGTCTTTGGTAAATTACGGAATTCCGGATTTCGCTGGTGTGAACATGTCATCACCAGTCGAGCGTGAACTTTTTCGTGACCTTGTACGTGAGGCTATCAAACAACACGAACCGAGGTTCTTGCAAGTACGTGTGGAGATCATCGACAACGAGGACCGCTTGGACCGAAGTCTGAAGTTCAAGATTGACGCACTTCTACGAGCCTATCCCGAGCCGGCTCCGGTCGTGTTCGACTCAAAAGTCGATCCCACATCCCATTACATTCAGATTGAATCTCATCGATGAGCGACGATCTACTTCGATATTACAACAGCGAATTACAACACATTCGTCGGCAAGGAGACGAGTTTGCCCGAGCCCATCCAGACGTCGCAGCCCATCTCAGATTCGGCTCCGAGGGAGAAAACGACCCTTACGTGGGCAGGCTCATCGAAGCCTTCGCCTATCTGAATGCCAGAACTCGGCTCAAGATTGAGGACGAATTCCCCGAGTTGGCGGCCAGTTTTCTGGATATCGTCCTACCCCATTATCAACGCCAGATCCCATCCTCGAGCATCGTTCAGTTCGATCTGGACAAGTCCCAGGCGGAGCAATTTGAAGGTTATCAAGTGCCCTCGGGGTCGATTCTGGAGACGGAAGCGATTCAGGGAGAGCCCTGCCAATTTCGCACCTGTTATCCGGTAACTTGCTGGCCTCTCCGCGTCCAATCCTTGAGCTTGCGGGGGATCCCTCACGAGGCTCCGAAGTTCACCTTTGCGCGGCAACAGCAAGGCCTGTTCAAGATCAGCCTGCAGACGTTTCAGGCCAACGTCAACATCGCCGACTTCGAAATTCCTGCCCTGCGATTCTATATCAACCTGGCTTCACCCTTTTCTTTTCAGTTGTACGAGCTGCTCTTCAATAGCGTCATTGGGGCGGCCATCGCTACCTCTCCACAGGACACCAACGCACAGCGACTGGCTGCGGACGCGATCTCTCCGGTAGGCTTTGGCATCGATGAGGGCTTGGTGGACTATCCGCCTCAGTCATTTCTGGGCTACCGTCTGCTTTCCGAATACTTTGCCTTCCCCCAAAAGTTTCTCTTCCTGGATATCCACATAGGCTCGGCACTCAAGCAGCTTCAAGGGCCCGGCTTTGAAATCTATTTGTATCTCAGTAAGCGGTGGCAGGACCTCGAGCCTCATATTCAAAAAGATTCGCTGCAGCTGGGCTGTACGCCAATCGTGAACCTTTTTCAGAAGCGTGCGGAGCCCATTCGGCTGACGCATTTCGACGCAGCCTATCGAGTAGTGCCTGATGCTCGTCGGCCCGTTGCTCACGAAATCTATTCGATCGATGCGGTTACTGGCGTATCCGATGATGGCGAGCAAAAGGAATTCCAACCCTTCTATTCCTTTCGGCATGTGAGCAACAAGCACAATCGAGGGTTTTGGCATGCCAGTCGTAACCATATGGAAACGGATAACGAGTTGGAGTTGGGAGATGAAATGGATATCGCCTTCGTCGACTTGGACTTCGATCCTCTGGAGCCTGGTAACTGGACGATGGACTTGGACACCACCTGCACCAACCGCAATCTGCCTGCCCGCATGCCTTTCGGCGGTGAGCGGCCCTTCATTCAGCTGGAGGCTGGCGGTGCGATCGATCGGGTCAAATGCTTGATCAAGCCCACGCCTCCCTTGCGACCGCCACTGGGGCAGACTCTGCGATGGCGGGCTGTCTCGCATTTGGCCCTGAACCACCTGTCACTGGCCGATGATAACCAGGGAGCTACGGCCTTTCGTGAGCTGCTGCGTTTGTATGATTTTCGCATGGACGAGATTACAGCGAATTCCATCGAGGGACTGCTCAGCATCGAAGCCAATTCGATCTTGGGACGTGTGCCAGGTGACCGTAGTGGAGCTTTGTGCCGCGGAACTCAAATAAGGCTACAGTTTGACGAGAGCAAATTCACGGCGGGCAACATGTATCTGTTCGCATCCGTCTTGGATCGATTCCTCTCGCTTTATTGCAATATTAATTCTTTTGTCCAAACTGTCGCTGTTTCGAATCGCCGGCAAGGAGTAACTTACCGATGGCCAGCCCGAGCGGGTCTCCAGAGAGTTGTCTAAAGGCACTCCGCAAGGAGCCGCATCTATTTTCCTTTGTGCAGGCTGTCAGGCTGCTGGAACAGGCGGCCGGTGAACGCTGGTCCGAGTCGCGGATTGGCCACGACAACTTGCCTAGCAAGGAGAGCCTGCGAATTGTAGCTCAGGTCGCGCGCAGCTTCGCACCCGCAGAAGTAGTTGGACTGAACGACGAAGAAACTGCCGACGAGGAAACACGCCAAAAACTCACCGTGGCCTTTATGGGACTCTTCGGTCCCAGTGGCGTACTGCCATATCACGATACCCAGCGGCTGATCGATACAGGCACACGCACGAATCCAGAAAGAGATTTTCTGGATATGTTTAATCACCGGATTCTTTCGCTCTTCTATCGCGCGTCCACCAAGTACAGGATTCCCTTTTCTTTTGAATCGACCTATGGAAAGGCTCAATCCCAAGCCGATGCGGTGACCCATGCCTTCTACGCGGTGGCTGGGATGGCTACCCCCGGACTGCAAAACCGACTGGAGTGTCACGATGAGTTTTACATCCAGTTTTCGGGGTTCCATCGCCAGCAGACCAAGAACGCCATCTCCCTGCAATCCATGCTTGGCTCGTACTTAGAACTGCCCGTTGAAGTTCTGCAATTTGTCGGTGAGTGGGTTTTCCTCTCCGCCGAGAATCGATCGGAAATGCCATCTACATCAGTACCATTGGGCAGCAACTGTGCGCTGGGCAGCTCTTTCATCCTGGGCGAGAGAGTTTGGGACATCTCCGGCAAGTTTCGTGTGCGTATAGGACCACTCACATTGGCTGAATTTGATAAACTTCTTCCCGGCTCACAACTGCTCACGCAACTTGCACAAATCACCCGCATGTATGTTGGGAAACAGTACAATTTCGATATCCAACTGATCCTTAGACACGACCAGGTTCCACCCATCAAACTGTCCGAGCGCGGCCAATTGGGCTGGAACACTTGGTTGACGAGCCACACGCCCACAGCGGACGCCGCAGATGCGGTTTTTGAACACTCGGGTTTGCCGCTTGGACGCTAATTCTGGCTTGGCTGGCTAAGTCGTGTCACCGCCTGTGTCGTTTGCTTTTTTATACCCAAGGAGAGTCGCTGTATGGCATTGTTGAATTTGAAGCTGTTGGTTTCCAAACTCAACCCGCTCTGCCATCAAACGCTGGAGGGTGCCGCGGGATTGTGCCTGTCACGCACCAATTTCAACGTTGAAATCGAGCACTGGCTCTCAAAACTTACCGAGCGAACGGATGGCGACTTTGAGGCGATCGCCAAGGAATACGACATCAACATGGCCCAATTCCTGGCGGATCTTCAGCGCACGCTGGATCGATTCAAGACAGGCAATGGACGCCCCCCGGCATTGAGCCAAAACATTATCGATTTGATACGTGAGGCCTGGTTAATCGCCTCAGTCGAGTTTGGCGAATCAAAGATTCGTAGTGGATTTTTGATCTTGGCCATTGTCGGATCGGAAGGCTTGTCACGCTCAGCCATGGCTTCCAGCCCCGAACTCGAGAAGATCTCCTACGAATCCCTGAAACGTTCTCTGTTGGAGATCTGTTCGGACTCCACAGAGAACGCTTCGACCAGCGCTTCGACCGAGTCTGGAAGCCTGCCCGGCGAAGGCAAACGCAGCAGCAAAACACCTTCCTTGGATCAATTCACCATCGATCTGACCGACCGAGCCCGACGCGGGCAGATCGATCCGGTCCTGGGCCGTGACGATGAGATTCGTCAGGTCGTAGACATCCTTTGCCGACGACGCCAGAACAACCCGATCCTGACCGGCGAGCCCGGAGTCGGTAAGACGGCAGTTGCCGAGGGATTCGCGCTGCGAATTGTGGCCAACGACGTTCCACCGGCCCTGCAGAACGTAACCATTCGCGTCCTGGACCTGGCTTTGCTGCAAGCGGGCGCCGGTGTCAAAGGTGAATTCGAGAATCGACTCAAGTCCGTTATCGAAGAGGTGAAGTCTTCGCCGACGCCCATCATTCTTTTCATCGACGAGGCACATACGTTGATTGGTGCGGGGGGCCAAGCAGGGCAGGGTGATGCCGCCAACCTGCTTAAGCCCGCCCTGGCTCGAGGCGAACTGCGCACCATCGCCGCCACGACCTGGGCAGAGTACAAGAAATACTTCGAACGCGACGCCGCGCTGGCTCGCCGATTCCAAGTCGTCAACGTAAAAGAACCCAGTGAAGCAGTGGCCACCGACATGCTGCGAGGTCTTGTCCGCACCTTGGAAGATCATCATCAAGTCCGCATCTTGAGCGAGGCCGTGGAGGATGCGGTCAAGTTATCCAGTCGCTATATCAGCGGTAGGCAACTTCCCGACAAAGCTATCAGTCTGCTGGACACCACCTGCGCCCGAATCGGTCTTAGCCAAAGCTCGACTCCACCCTCCATCGAGGCTTGCACGCACAAGCTGCAACAGCTCGAAACCACTCTCCGCATTCTTGAACGGGAGAATGAAACCGGTGCGAACCACACGGATCGCATTGCGCAAGTGCGGGCGGACATGGAACAAACGATGAGCGAAAAGGAAACTCTGGACAAACGTTGGCAAGCAGAACTTGGCATTGTGGGACAAATTAACGAATATCGCCGATTGTTGTCCGAAGCCGAAGACGCAGCAGCAGAAGCCGCGTCCAAAGATGCGGCCGCCTCGGCCGATGAAAGTTCAGCCTCCCAGCCCAGCAGCGGCACCCCACAAAACACCGGCGTATCCGACTCCGACAAACCGCAGGCAGACGGCGATGATTTGGAAACGCGGAAATTGCCTAAATCAGATCTCATCAAGAAGATCACGGATCTTGAAGCGGAATTAAAGCAATTGCAGGGAGAATTCCCGTTGGTTTTCGCCTGTTGCGATCAAAACTCAGTAGCCGCTACGGTCGCGGCCTGGACCGGCATTCCTGTCGGACGCATGGTGTCCGACGAAATCAAGACGATTCTGAACTTAAAGGAGCGTCTCGAGCAGTCAGTAGTAGGGCAGTCTCATGCGCTGGAGCAGATAGCCGAATCAATTCGCACCTCCCGCGCCAAGCTCACCGACCCCAAGAGACCGATTGGCGTTTTCTTGCTGGCAGGAACCAGCGGTGTGGGGAAGACGGAAACCGCGCTGCAATTGGCAGAACTGCTGTACGGAGGCGAACAAAATCTGACGGTATTGAACATGTCAGAATTCAAGGAAGAACACAAAGTGAGCCTGCTAATGGGCTCCCCTCCAGGCTATGTCGGTTACGGCGAAGGAGGCGTCATGACCGAAGCGGTTCGACGCAAGCCCTACAGCGTCCTGCTACTGGACGAAATGGAGAAAGCGCACCCAGGTGTTCAAGATGTGTTCTACCAGGTATTTGACAAGGGACACATGAAAGATGGGGAAGGTCGCGATATCGATTTCAAGAACACCGTCATCATCATGACATCCAATGCAGGCACCGACTTAATCATGTCTGTCTGCTCCGATCCGGAAACCATACCATCGCCGGAAAAGCTGGCGGAGCTGTTGCATCCGGAATTACTCAAGACCTTCAAGCCAGCCTTCTTGGGACGAGTTACCGTTATCCCCTACTTCCCACTGGGGGATGAAATCATGCAACGCATCATTCGACTGAAACTCAGCAAGGTGATCCAGCGTGTGAGAGAGAACTATGGCGCGACAATGAATTACAAGGAAGCTGTCGTCGAAGCGATTGCCGCACGTTGCACGGAAGTCGATACCGGCGCTCGCAACGTTGACAAGATCCTGAATAAGTCATTGCTACCGGAACTGTCACGAGAGTTCTTGACTGCCATGGCAGAAGGCCACGAATTCTCCTCGGTGACCGTGGATGCTGATGAACAAGGCTTTACCTACACCTTGTCCAATGCCTGAAAAGATCGCTGAGCGCTAACCCAATGGCACTTACTTGACACAGGAAGCGTGGCCAATGGCAGCGGTGCGACGCGAGCCCCGGCAATTCACAGCGTATTCGTTGCTGCGGCCGTACGGCTTGCGCCGTTACGCCACCAAAGTAAGTCGTAGGATCGAAAGTCGCCGATCGCTCCGCGGTCGTAGCGTTTTCAGGCCGAGGCGATACGATCGCTATGCGATCGGCAACGATGCCGAAACTCAATGTGTTCTAAAGCGAGGGCCGCAGATGCCTGTCGAATAACATCCGCAGCAATTGGTAACATGTTTGCCGCGGCGTCTCAATATAAACGGTCGCCAATGAATTCTGTACCAATTGCTTCGGGTGATCCTGCAACTCGATGTCAACGTTGTAATGCGGCTGCTCGGGCAGCCAGCTGCCGTCGCTGCCAGGCCTCAACACATACCGGTCCTCGCCAATCAAAGGCTCGGGGAATGCCTCCACAGGCTCCGGCGAAATGCGTGCGACCCGTCCGCGGTACAAATCACTGGAAGTACTGTCCCATCGGCAGCTGACTTGCATGCCGACGCTCAAACGCTGCGCATCGTTTTCGACGACGCAAGCCTTGAGCTTCCATTTCTCGGGCATTCCAAGCCATCCCAATAGCGTTCCCCGCTGCACAAAGCTTCCGAGATTGAAGGGGTGAAGTAGCGGATGCGTCTGCTGTTGATCCCCGAACTCCTCCGAAGCATTGGAGGATTGGAAGGGACCACTCAGCAAATGACCATCTCGCTCAGCGACGATCTCCAGTGAACAACGCTCTGCCAGCAATATTTCCAGGCGTTCCGTGAGCATGGCCAAGTTCTCTCGCAAAGTCTGCAGGTCCGCGGACGCCTGATCTTCCTCTACCGAAAGCAAATTGAGCCGCTCCTCGACTACGCGAAGCGTGGCCAGCTCTCCCCGCGTCTCCAATATTCTTAACTCGAGTTCCGGCGCGGCGAGACGCGCGATCACTTGCCCCGCCTTCACCGATGCACCGGCGGGCTGCAGCTCGATTAAAGAGCCGGCATGCGGGGCATACACGGGCGACATCTCAGCAAACTGTGACACCGCGCGTGAAACGACGAAATTCGGCAAGGGTTGTCCGAAGAAGGCGAAGATCAGCCCCAGGATTAGGCACAGCGTCAAAAGAACACGCAACACGCGCAGCGAACCCAGCTTCATCGATTCCCGCCACCAGCGACGCAATGAGACCCAATATCCCCATGTCACTCCGGCCATCGTCGTAAGAATCAAAATCATCGCCAGCAAGGGCAAGCCTATCCGATTGAGCAATACCCATACCGCTAGCACAATTGCCAACAATACGAACTGTTTGTATAGCCAAGCCAGCAAAGCGTATAGAGCCAGCTTGTAGGGGCTTGCGTCCCAGTGCCTTGGCCCATCTTCCAAGCCTGTGAGCCAGTTGCCCGCCATTGCTCCTAAAGCTTCGCGACTCTGATCAGACAGATTCGGCACACCCCATATATCGGACAGAGCGTAATATCCATCGTATTTCAGGAGTGGATTCGCATTGACCAACAATGTACTGATCGAACACACAACCATGACGTTTGCCGCGATAATATGCAGCCCGCTGACATCTGGAGTCAACAACCAAAGGCATGCGGCGATCAACGCTAAGAACATCTCCACATAGATTCCAGCCGCGGCAATGCTGGCTCGATGCCAACGATTGGGCAGTTTCCACGAATCCGATGTATCGCAATACAGGCAGGGCATGAAGGCGATCCACAGCACGCCGATCTCGTGACATTCCGCCTGCCAGCGTTTACAGGCCAATGCATGCCCCAATTCATGCAAGGATTTCACACAGAGATAAGTCACGAGCATTCCCAGCCAACGGCCGCCCGAAAGCTCTTGGAAAGCGAACAGGCTACCCGGATCCCGCAATAACCTATTGGCGACCAAAAAAGCCGCTGCCAGTCCAGCCACCATCAGAAATCCGGCTAGCCAAGGACTGAAAATGAAATGGGCCAGCCCAGAACACTTTCTCAGCAGCCAACTCGGGTCGAACAAAGGGGTGCGTACCGCCAAGGGACTCAATAGTCGCTGCACCCATCCGCGGCGACGAGAGACTTGGCGGTTGTGCCACAGTCTCTGAGCGGTGCTCCGCATCCGAGTCGGCACCAGCAGGCAAGCCTGTTCAAGTTGACGGACAAACCCAATCAGCCACGCTTCCGACACCCCTGACCCACTATTGGCGGCCATGATTTCCGACAAACGAAGATTGCCGTCTAGAGTGCAGGCAATCGACTTCTCCAGATCGCTGAAATGGTAGAACTCAAGTGTCAACGGATCGCGTGCTATCCAAGTGGGCAAAGCCCCGGAGGAATATTCCGACCACTGAATATCCGGACGCAACCTGGGCCGGTAAGCGAGCACGCTTGCGTTCGCCGCACTACTCATCAGCTATCCCAATTACAGCACGCACGCGCATACCTGGTCGATAGCGGCCGTCGCGATTATCAATTTCCAGAAAAACACGCACCAACCCATTCACAGGATTGGTATCGGGACTGACAAAAACAACGCTCCCCCTCACCTCTTCAATGCGGTTGCCGCTTGCGATCGACACCGCCGCAGGGCGATTGAGCAGTTCTCGCGAGGCAGATTCGGACGATACGAATCCTTCAATCCGCAGCCGATCAATTTTGACAATGGTGAAAATCTCGTCCCCTGGCTTCAACCATTCCCCATTCCGGAATTCGACGGAAACCACTACGCCATCGGCCGGCGCTGAAATCGCATGCCGCGACAAAAGCTCTTCCGCTTGCAGCACTGCGTTCTCAGCCTGCAGCACCTCAAAATCTCTCAGTTCTTGCTCCAGGGCAGCCCGCTCGATCTCGAGCTCCGCGCTCCTGGCTACCAAACCCAAGCGGTCGATCTCTTTGGGCGGATAAGTGTTCTCCAATCGGCGATTGGCGTCCACAGCTCGTTCGAATTCCAACGATGCGACTTCACTCCTCTTTTGCGCCAGTCGCAGATCGATATCGCTATCTTGCTTTCTTCTGGCGACCGCTAATTCCAGTCGTCGATTTTCGAGTTGCAGACGAACAGCATCGTCACGAATCCGTCCAAGCTTCTGATTCTGCTCGACCCGCTGACCTTCCCTGACTGAAAGTTCGGCAATTCTGCCTTCCACTTCCGCAGCCACTTTGGTGGCTTCAATGGTTTTAAGGATTGCATTCTCAACCTCAATTCCTTGATCGGCCCAGAGCTGCTGGGAAAGTCCCAAGATGAACAGCAGCACCACACAGTGGCCAAACCGCGAGTCGAGCAAACGCAAGCAAGACGTGTACATCATGATTATGTCGCATGCAAAAAATACTAAAACCACATCCGATGCTGGACAAACTCAACGAATGGTCGAGACCACACAAACCAAACCGGCTGCTTGCCACAGTCGAAGAAAGCCACTGCGGATGCTCCCATATGAGCATCGCGCCGCGTTTCATCTTCCACGGCGGCAAAGCTATCCACAAACATTCCCTCTCCATTCG
>JANSWS010000683.1 GCA_024743355.1 bacterium | reverse complement strand
GCGTGCTGGAGCAGGGCGGCCGCCCTCGTGTGCCTGGATTTCAATTCGACCCTCAGTCCAATCAAATCCTGGGACTTGGCGTGCAGTACAGCAACAACCCCCAGGATATCGTGCGAACGAAACTGCTGGCGGCCCACGGTAAGGAACTCGGCGTCCAATTTGACGACGATGCCGTGGATCAATTCATCCAATCCTACGTGGATGATCGCCTGTCCACCCAAGAGGTCGAAACCATCCTCCGCGAAGCTTCCGGTGGCCTGCTGAGCTACTACGAAGTTCGGGAGCTGCTCAAGGAAGAATTGACGGCAATGGTCGTGCAGCAGACGGCACTGGCTGGCATCTTCACCGAAAGCCAATCCCAAATGAGCCCGATCGTATCTCCGGGCAAAGCTTTCAGCGACTTTATGAAACTCAACCAATCGGCCAAAGTCGAAGCCTTTCCGGTATTTGTCGACGACTACGTGAGCCAAGTTACCGATAGCCCTTCCGAAGCCGAAATCCAGGCTATCTACGAAGCCGGCGCATCGGTGCCCTCGAATCCCAATTCGCCGGAACCCGGATTCCTGCGACTTTACCAGGCCAACCTGGAATACGTCGAAGCCAGCCTCCAGGACTGGATTGAGCGGGAGAAGGGTAAACTCACCGAAGAAGAATTGCGGGCTGAATACACTCGCCGTGTGGAACTAGGACAACTGCAGGTGCCTGTGACCGAAGAAGCACCGGAGGCAACCAACAATCCGGTTCCAGCCGAAACCACCACACCGGATACGACGGGAGATGAGACCTCCATCGAGGATCCGCAAACGAGCTCCGAAGGTGACACCCCGGAAAGCGACACGGGTAACCCAGAGGAAAAGGGCAGCGAAGAGCCAGCTACCTCGGACGATGACAAGCTGGGGTTAGCGAACGATTCGAACGTACGATTTGTTTCCTATACGCAGGACGAGAACGCCGAAGCTACGGAGCCCGCTCAACAATCCACGGCCGAGATTTCCCAAGTCGCTGAGCCGACAGACAGCATGCCTCCTCCCGTCGTTCAGCCTCCCCAATTGGGTCAGGAGGGAGCCGGTCAAGCTGATAGCGGGCCGCAAATGCGGACCAAGACCTTTGAAGAAGCTCGTGAGGAAATCGCCGATTCACTGGCCCGTGATGCCGCGATACCAGCCCTGGAAAATGCCTTGACGGACCTCTATGACAACACCATGCGTCCCTTCTATGGCAAATACCGCCAGTATCAAGCCTTTGTCGAATCGGGCTTGAAGGATGAAAACGGCCAGGAACGCGAGCCACCCCCAGCTCCCGATCTGAAAAAGCTGGCGACGGATGCTGGGCTCAAATATTCGGACACCGGTCTCGTGGACGGAATCGCACTGGCCCAGACACCTTTTGGCCAAGGCAATATTCGTCCCGATGAAACCGGAGCCTCGGGCTCGGTGGCCAACGTTATGATGACGCCGGCAACGGAATTGTATCGACCCGCCAGGAGCACCTATTTTGATCAGGCCGCCTTGGCCGCCGGCGAGATGCCCGAGTTCCTGCAATATCTCCTGTGGAAGACCACCGAGAAGGAAGCCTATATTCCTGATCTGGACGAAGTGCGTGAGGAAGTCGTGGAAGCCTGGAAGAGAATCCAAGCTCGCCAGTTAGCCGAGAACGCCGCACGCGACTTGGCCGACAAGGTTCGCACTGTATTGCCTAGCGCAACGCAGACCCCAAGCGAGTCCGATGCAGCGTCTGAGGTAGCGGACGCCTGGGCAGACGCACTGTCCGAGACGGATCGCGCACTAGTCATCGAAACCGAGCCTTTCACCTGGATGAACCGGCTGGGAGAGTTTATTACCACCAGTCCAGTCAATAAGCTCGACCGTGTCGGTGCTGAATTCATGCGGCAAGTGTTCAGCACGCGAGTCGGGCAGGTAGCGGTGGCTCCCAACGCGAATCGCAACATCTATTACGTATTCCGCGTTACTGATCTGGCACCGAGCGACCCAGATCTACAAGCACGTTTCGAGGCCGACCCCATCAAGAGTGGACCTCGACGCATCGCCTTTGAGGAAAGTCAACGACTGTTCGCCAGCTGGGTCGAAAATCTCCAGCAAGACATGGAACTTGAATGGCAAACAAATGTTGGCCAATTTGAGTAAAGCCATGTTGAGCTGCACCATGCCATTGCAGAATCAGTCCGCCAGCGTTGCTAGCCGTCTCAGCTTCAAATCGCTTGCGGTCAAAATCATCGGCAGTCTATTGGTGACAGCATGCTTGACCGGTTG
>JANSWS010000315.1 GCA_024743355.1 bacterium | reverse complement strand
CGTCTGGTGACGGTGGCTACGATTGGTCATCTGCCGCTCGCCTAATGAGCCGTGGTGAACCTATGCAAGGCAATAACTGATGGATGAAATTTACGGAGGCAACCACAGGCTTGAAACTTTCGGTCACGAGCCGCTCCGAGGTCGTGGGGGTGTCGGTATGTTGCTCGCGGCGGGCTTACCGCCAGCCACGGCCGAAGCCGGTGGTGTGCGTCCGGGTAATTGGCTGGCTCGGCGGCGCACTGGTGCAAACACGTGTTGTGCCATGTAAGCCGTTTCGGCGATCAGCTGATCCACCCGATTGCGGAGAACGGCAAAAGCACCCAGGGAGGGAATCGCCACGATTAGCCCAGCTACCGTGGTAACCAGGGCCGAGTAAATACCCTCAGCCAAATCCGCAGCTCCCGCCGTGCCTTGGCTGATGGCGACCTGCTGAAAAGCGAAGATCATACCGGTCACGGTTCCGAGCAAACCACACATGGGCGCAATGTTTCCGATCACCGATAGATACTCAATTTTGCGATACATCTTGGCGGCTTGCTCAGCCACCGCATCTTCCATCGCCTTCTCCATGGCGTTCCAGCCGAAATCAATCTCGCTCAAGCCACTCAACAGCACAAACGAAAGAGGACTAGGCTTCTTGCGACAAGCTTCCCCGGCATCCTGCAAGCGTCCTTGGGCGAGCAATTGTCGCACCTCGTCGGCCAGTCCCTTTGGCATTACCTCTGTTTTGCGAAGCGTCATCACCTGCTCCACAATCAGATAAACGGCCACCATCGATAGCAGCACCAAGGTCAGCAGAATGAAGGCGCCTACAACTCCGCCACTGAGCACCACCGACCAGAATCCACCGCTCGCCGCTTCCGCATCTGCCTGGTTCGTTCCTTCTTGAGCCACGGCCACTCGGCCTGCGGCGGCGATACAGAGAAACAAACCGATAACGAGAGCACTTCGCACAACGCACGAAAACTTGTTCACGGCGGGCTCAATTCTTCGATCCATGGTGTCAGCCTTTCCGCCTCGTCTTGACGGTCGTTGCGCTTCAACAGCTCTTGGGCAGTTTTCAGTGCCAAAGCAGCACGATGGTATCGCTCCGGATGCAAGCTGGCAATCCTCACCCAATATCCGATAGCCAAGTCCGATTCTCCAATTCTCATCAGGCGATCGGCCACAAACTCGGTGGGCCCAATTCGCAAGGGCTGTGGCAGCGTCTCGATAAGCTCCAACCACTCAGGCAGACGCTGCAGCGTTTGAGGTGGGGGTACAGTTCGCCAATACTGCGTCTGGGCGAGGGCGGCGACGGTCGGATTACTGGAGGTACGCAGCTTTTCGAGGGCCGCTTGTGCGGCCTCCCCATTTGCCCCAAACAACAGCCAACTCGCCCCCAGCAATTGCGCGGTCTCTTGGGAGCTAGCCAACCATTCGGTAGCCTTCGACGCAACTGCCGCAGAAGTCTCTCGGGCTGTCCAAGCGAGCGGAATGTCCGCATACAGCATGGGAGGCGGGTCCGTTGCGGCAAGGTTCAAGAACAGTATGCCGGCGGAACTTTGACTGTCTATCGCATCCAGACAGCGGACAGCCGCTGCCACCAGGAATCGCTGTTGCCATCGTGGCACTCCACTCTTCAGCGCGGCATCCAAGGCTCGCACCGCCTGTTCGTATTCATGCTGGGATACGAGCTCCGCGAAACGCCTCGCGTCTTGGGTGGGCCAGTCAAATTCGACGCGATCGATCCGGCTGCTTTCGATCCTGGTCAGCTGACCGCTGCCTGCATCCAGCAGCACCAATTCCTGGGCATCAAACTGCTTGATGCTGCCTCTAAACACGCTGATTGGCTGCTCGGATTCCCAACTTGCTTCCGTGGATTTCCGCGCCGACGGACCAACCCACACTGTATGCTCAGCTTGCGCATCCGCTTGTCCATGGATAACCTGCATCGGCAAGTTCGCGAGGCCAAAACTGACGATCAAGGCATATCGGACGATGCCTACACAGAGCGAAAAGCGGTATTTGCCAGGATCGACTTCAATCGGCCTCGCAGCCAATGATGGCAAGCCATGCGATTCCGATTTCTTCGGCCCGCTCGTGCCAACTCGTCGGCACAAGTGCAGATGCCAATACGCCTTTGTGGCTCTAGGGAAACGTTGGATGTTTTTCGTAATCCTGCTCGCCGCACGAAATCTCAAAATTCCTGCTCCAATTACAGTCTGGCGGGATTGAATGGAGTCGAAGGTGGCAGCGGCGTGGCAAAAGCATCCAAGGCCGATTTCAACTCCGCCATGAGTTGCCCGAACTCGACTCGGTCCGCCAGGTTGGTGAACTCGCCTGGATCCTCTTGATGGTCATACAGTTCTCTCCCGGCGGAACCAGCATTCCATTCCGTGTATCTCCAACGCTGCGTGCGTATACTGCGCCCCATGATCGGCTCTCCGTCACCGGGTCGCAAGACTTGCGTAATAGCGGGTCTATCCCAGGCTCGATCCGGCTCTTGCAGCAGCGGTTTCAGACTTGCCCCGGTCAAATCCTCAGGCGAAGCCAAGCCACACAAATCGGCAACCGTCGGATAAATATCCACGAATTCGACGATCCGCGAACAGGTCTTACCATTGCCCGCGGCTTGCGGAGCATAGATCAACAAAGGGGCGCGGGCGGATTCCTCGAACAAACAACGCTTTTGCCAGATACCTCGATGCTCCCCCAAATGATAACCGTGGTCCGACCAGACAACGACGATCGTCCGCTCCCGCAATCCCAACTCTTCTACAGCATCCAGCAAACGTCCCAACTGGGCATCCACGAAGGAGACCGAGGCATAGTACGCATGCTTGGCATCAAGACAGGTAGCTTCCGGTAAGCCGTAGTTGGGCTCCGGGCAATTGTGAGCAAAAGCCGCAGCGGGGATATCCCGGCGATCGTCAACCGGAGCATACGGCATCTTCATCCGGCCTCGGTCGTACAGTTCGAAGTAGGCTTTCGGAGCTACGTAGGGTGTGTGCGGACGAAAAAATCCAACACCGATAAAAAAGGGCTGATCGGCATGCTCTCGCATCAAGTCAATTGCTTGGGTCGCAATCATCCCGTCCGTTTGCTGTTCATCCGTCCCTTCGGCTGCCAACCAACTCAGCGCCGCACTGATCGGGCGGTGTGGCTCCGCATTAAAGATTTTCTCCTCTTCCAGCGTATCCCGCCCCTTCGGATTGACCGTCTGCTGCCATGAAGCGGGATCATCCAAGCCGTCGGTACCGATGCCAGCCGGCACATTGTAGTGATAGAGTTTTCCAACGCGGGCCACAAACCAACCGTTGTTTCGGAACAGTTGCGGGAGCGTCGTTAGATCCGGCATCTGCTCTCGAAAGTGACGATCCAGATCGTATACCCGAATCTCGTCCGGCCGGCGGCCCGTCAGCAGAGAGGCCCGACTGGGATTGCACAGGGGCAGCTGGCAGTAGGCCCGCTCGAACAGCACTCCTTGCCTGGCTAGCCGATCAAAGTTTGGCGTCACTGCCAGAGGATCACCGTAGCAGCCCAGCGAGCAAGCCAAATCATCTACCGCCACGAACAAAACGTTGTAAGGACGATCGGCATCGCTCGCATCCCGCGCGACCAGACAAGTCTGCCCACTCCAGAAAAAAGCAAACACAGCAAGGCTCAAAGAACGCAGCACAGTGCGGCAGGGCCCGGTATCCAAACATGCCGCAAACGAGCGTGCTCCTCGGCCCCCCTTTCGTGAGCCGCGCAGCATCACTTCAGGTCCCAAGCATTCAGCCACTGTGTTTCGACCAACTCCATCCCATACTCCTCGACCAAACGCTGATGCATGTCTTCCAGATGTCCAGCTCCGTAGAAGATCCCCAGCTTCTTTTTGCCCGCTTTCAATTCCTCATCCAGAACATCAAAGGCTTTTTGGTTGCGTTCAGTAATCAAAGTACTCTTGCCGTCTTCCCCGGTCAGAGCTGCCATTTGACCGTCCATAACCTCCATCTGAGTCGCAAAAGCTCGACGCATACCACGTGAGGGATCTTCGGAAGCCAGTGCGGCAATCAATTCCAGATCCCCCGTATTCTGCCCCGAACTCTGCATCGCAAGACTGGCACCGATCGACCGAAACACCATCTGCATCAGTCCTTCTTCACGCTTTTGCATGGTGGTGAAGAATTCGGCAGGTGTCATATCAGCGTGGACAAAATTGTCGGCGGAATAGTCGATTTCATCTAATTGAAAGGTCAGCTTGAGCGCATCCTTCATACCCACTTGAATTGTGCTCACCGGGCTTACTCCACGTTCCTCGGGATCCGGTATTCCCATCTCGGGATCCATCACCATTTCGTACAGCAGTGCTTCATACTTGCGGAACAGCTGATTCAATTCACTGTAATACGAAGCCTCGGCGATGTGCACCGCACCGATCAGAGCGACTTCGGGTCCATCGATAACGCCCCGCTTCTTATAGATCGCAACGGCGGTCTGCAAAGCCACTGGCCGCTTACCTTCCTTGAGCACCCTGAGGAATACCGGCTTGGATTCCGATTCTTTTTCCTGCTCAGCATCGGGTTTCTCCAGCGTCGCAACGGATCCCTGCGATGAATCCTGGCAGCGGGCCGACTGGGGTCCCACTGTGAGACAGCTAATCAGGACGGCCACTCCGACGAGGGACGACAAAACCCTGGGCCGAGGGCACTGAACACTGGGCGGGGAGCATTGGGGCACTTCGCGACAAACCGCAGCAAGATCTACAAAGCCGCAGAGCGATTTGGGAAAGTAGCGGGTAGAAAACGGTACATCATCGTTCATGAATCGGTTCCACACGAATAGCGATTTTGATTATCAACCTCGATCAGCTCAGTAAACCCATCGTCGGAGAAACCGGACGGGGATACACCGCATGCGTAGGGGCACCCATAGTATACAGGCTTGAACATGCAACGCTGCCGTTATCCGAGGCGATCCGTCGGATGTGGACCATTCATACATATTGCCTACAATGCGTCGCGTGCCAGCGGCCTGGACGCGAGTCCGGATGGCCGCGTGGCGCGTACTTGCCGTGAAAAATTTTTTCCCTCTGGTGCACGAACACCCCTTTGGAAAAGGCAAACTGTTGGCAAATCCTGAATATCAATTCGAACGCGCTCAAATTGGATCTTTGGACTGCGGCATTGTTCGGCCGGCTGACGAGTCTGCGGAGATCGGATCACTGACCGTGTTTTGCCATGGGTTTGGTGCGGGCGGAGATGATTTGGTTGGCCTGGCACCCGAACTCCTCCAGATTGCCCCGCTGCCGAAGCCCACATTGATGCTCTTTCCGGCAGCTCCCCTGTCATTGGAGGATGAGGGGATTCCTGGAGGTCGAGCCTGGTGGAATCTGAGCATTCAACGCTTGGTAGATGCCTTGGAAGAAGGTCGGTACGAGAGCATTCGCGAGGAGGAGCCGGCGGGAATCGACGCGGCCCGTGAGCAACTTTGCGAAACGATTTCGACCGTCCTGGAACGACACGCATTGAATTACGATCAACTCATGCTTGGCGGTTTTTCGCAAGGCGCCATGCTGTCGATGGATGCAGCTTGCCGTGGACTTCCCGAGCCGCCAGGAGCACTCTGCTTGTTCTCGGGCTGCCTGATATGCGAGCGGCAGTGGAAACCTCAAGTACACAGACTCAGCAAGACATCCATCTTGCAAAGTCACGGTCGCATCGACCCCATTCTGCCGATTCAGACGGGAAAATGGCTCACGGAACTGCTGCAGGCAGGAGGATGCGAAGTCGACTTCATTGAATTCCTCGGCGCACACACCATTCCCTTCGAGGCAATTGAACATGCCGCCAAGTTGATGGCAGAAGTCGGCAAACCATCTGCGGCCTGAATCTGGACTGCCATGCTTAGGCCACAGGCCTTGAGAAGTGCTCGGCAAGCATGGCAGTCGTCAACCGTCCCGCAATGCACATCTTGCTAGCGGCGAAGTTCGTTGGTTGCCTGGGAATTCAGCTTCGTTTGGCTCGCCATTTTGTGCTGAGTGTCTGCAGATCCGTAGACGATGATACGGCCGGACTTCAGGAACCGATCGGCAGCCGCCACTTCAACCAGATTCAGCTCTTGCTTCAGTAGCTTGCCAAATGTCTGGTTATTCTCTTCTCCCGCGACAATCACCAAACCCTTGGGATGTTGACGCACGAACTCTTGGACGCGACGACTTGGTTCCTGAGGGTCTGCGGAAGCAGTTATTTCCAGGATTTCCTGATCCAGATAATGCACCCAGCTGGGCTCCATACCGCCTATCGACAACCACGCAGAATGCGTTGAATCACCTTCCGCAATCCGCTGAACGGACTTCACTTCTTGCATCATCGCCAAGTCGTCGCGATAGCTGTCTACGAGCGTTGCACCCACACCGAACAGAACGACCTGAAATACGGCCGCGCCGGTAAGCCATGCTTGCGGCACCCATTCCTGCCGGCCTCGCAGATCCAGCAAGTACGCGGCCAAAGCCATGCAAACAATGACAGCACCACTCGCTACGGCGTACACCAGCAGTGGCATCTGCTCAGCCGCACTGAGATACATGATGGACACGATGGTCAAGCAGCCAACGGCAGCCGTGAAAGCGTAAGCGGCCCTACGCCAATTCCAGCTGGGTAGCCACCACTTGAGAGAAAAGTCTTTCAAGAATCCAGCCACAATCAATGCAGCTCCGGCGTAGCAGGGAGTGATGTAGCTCGGCAGTTTCGTACTAGCCAACGAGAAAGCGCCCACGTAGACAGCGACCCAAATCATTCCCAGGGAAATCGCTTGCCTGTCCAGCACCGAGCTTTCACAACTGCGGACGGCCCACATGCCGATTGGAATCAACCACAAAGACCACGGGAAAGTGCCCACCAGAAAGGCAATGGGATAGAACACAAAAGATCCGCCGTGGCCCTCCATCGAATGAACCGCGCGTCCCAGATTGTGTTCCAGGAAGAAGCCACGCAGGAACGCTCCGTCCGTTTCCAAGCCAACCGCCACGTACCAAGGCACAGCAGCCAGCAAGGTCAGCAGTATCCCCGGTATTGTCTTGAGAGCCAGTAACGCTCGCAGGCAACGCAGCGGATGGAAAACGGCCCAGGTCTCGGAGATCAGTGACACCAGCCGGGACAACCCCGTCGGGCGGGTCGAAGCAGTTTGCTGAGAAGAGCCTTGAACGGTCTGATGGCGATCGCATACCAGCCACCAGATGTGTACCACTGCCAATGGCAAAACGAGCCCTACCGGCCCCTTTGCCAAGACCGCCAATCCGAGCATGGTGTAGCCGAACATGGCGGGAATCCATCTCGCGCGACCCACATTTCCGGACGAAAAGGGAAGGGCAGGGGATAGCACGGAACAAACTAAAGCGGAAATCCCCAGCGTACTGAAGGCGATCAAGCAGGCGTCGGGAGTCGCGGCTCGACCGGCCATAACGAATAGCAGACACGTTCCAAGCACACCCGCCGCCCAATATCCTTGCACGTTGATGCCACGGGGATACCCGGACAATCGCGAGGCCAGAACGGCAATTCCAACCAAGCTGAGCAGTGCACAAATCGCTGAGGGCAAGCGTGCGGTGAACTCGGACTCGCCCAGCGTGACATAGCTGGCCATCTGCCCCCAGTAAAGCAGGATAGGCTTGTGATCCCGCAGCTGGCCGTTAAATGTAGGCACGATCCAATCGCCTCGCTGCAGCATCTCGTGACTCGCACGACTGTTGCGAGGCTCGTCGCGATCCCACAGGCGTGCGGAACCCAAGCCAGTGAAATAGACGGCGAAAACGAGCGATACCAGAAACAGCAGTTTGGATAGGGACAGGTGTCGCATGCGATAATTCGACCGGGGCCCGGATAATCTGAGAGAATGCTCCGATGACGATCTATCATTGAACGTGATAGCCAGATCGCCACAATGTAACAGCGGTCTACTAACGCATTTCAAGCACTGGCAGCAAGAGGAAACCTCCTGAGTGAGTACGGAACCGACAAGACGCTACACCGCCGAGGATTTCCTGCTAGCAACCGCTCCGCGAGAAATTGAGCCGGAAGTGGCAGCAGCTCCGCCGAATCGGCGGCGACTAGGGCGACTGGCAATTTGGCTGGCAATCGCAACCATTTTCTCGACTTTTTGGGCGGGCGTGGTCGCCTGGGAACCCTTTGGGCTGATCGGTCCGTCGATGACCTTGGGGTCGATGATGCCATTTCGCCAGGCTTTGCTTGCAAATTGGCTGGGGGGGCTGCAATTTGCCTTGGCTCTCATGGCAATCCTGGTGGCCCATGAATTGGGCCACTACATACTGACCATCATCTACCGTGTCCCCAGTACTCCGCCGCTTTTCATCCCCTTTCCGTTCATCTCTCCGATTGGCACCATGGGCGCCGTAATTTTGATGCAGAGCGGCACCGCCGACCGGAAGCAGATCTTTGACATCGGATTGGCCGGGCCCCTGGCGGGCTTGATTGTCGCTTTTCCCATCACGGTAATCGGAATTTTGTACGCCGAGCCAATACGCTATGCCCCTAGCGAATCACTGTTCATCGGCCAGCCCTTGTTGATTCAATGGTTGGCTGGATGGCTGGTGCCGGAGCAAGCGGGTGATTTTGTCCGAATTGCAAATACACAGGCCAGTCCCTTTCTGATGGCAAGTTGGGTCGGACTCCTGGTCACCGGCATCAACATGATGCCCCTGGGCCAGCTAGACGGAGGCCACGTCACCTTCGGACTATTAGGACCGCGATCTTACTGGGTGGCAATTGCCGCATTGGCAACTGCCATCGCATACATGCTGGTCACCCAAGTCGTGATGTTTGCCCTGATGCTGCTACTGGTATATCTGATGGGGCTGAAGCACCCGCCCAGCAGCAATGACGATCGCTCGCTAGGCTGGCCCAGACAGGTCATCGGTTGGCTTAGTTTGACGCTGCCAATCCTGTGTATCCCGGCCCGTCCGCTGGAAGTCATTTGAGGCCGCGAACTCGTTGCTACGCGCTAAGTCGATAATGCAGGGATTTGACGGCTGCCATCCGTGGACGATCCAATCGCTTGAACACTCTCGTTACCAGGGTCCTACCTGGCACTCTCGTTACCAGGGTCCTCCCGGGTAACGGGAACTTCATTGGCTGGGATTCACTCTCGTTAACGGGAACTTCATTGGCTGGGTTGAACACTCTCGTTACCAGGGTCCTCCCAGGTAATGAGAACTTCATTGGCTCACTCTCGTTACCAGGGTCCTCCCTGGTAATGAGAACTTCATTGGCTGGGATTACAGAACCGCAGGCTGAGCCTGCAAAACATTGGGTTACTAGGCAGAGCCCAGTAACCAGAGTTGGATCTAGGCAGAGCCCAGTAACCAGACGCGTGGTAGTAACCAGAGTTCAGTCTCGTTACCAGGGTCCTCCCTGGTAACGGGAACTTCATTGGCTCACTCTCGTTACCAGGGTCCTCCCTGGTAACGCCCATTTCTTGAGGCTCCGCCTCACCCTTCCTCCGACAACGCCTCTGCCGGTAGATGCCAGAAACGGAATTCGAAGCGGCCATGGAAACGAAACGAGAAAAATACTCGGATTCATGTAAGGCTACTTGCAACCGGCCCGTCTTCTATTGCAGAACCCCGTCTTCTATTGCAGAACCCCGTCTTCTATTGCAGAACATTGAGTGGCTCTACGGAGAATCAAGAATGACGCGTAGCCGATATCGGATTTTCGATGACGAATATCCCTACTTTTTGACGTGTACCGT
>JANSWS010000385.1 GCA_024743355.1 bacterium | reverse complement strand
GTGGGCTTCGAGCTCCTATAGCAATGCAAAACTGGACAATAAGAATACTGAACCTACGTTCACCATCATGGTTGTCGTTGGATTCTCTATCCGGGCTCTCCGCCCGCTTCAAGACTCCTTAGACTCAGATGCTGAGCTACAAGCCTCCGCGGAAGAAAACCACTACCTGTAGTATATCGCCGCTTTGCGTGCACAACATCTAGCACTTTTCGCTGAGTTTAAGAGATCTTCTTTTCAAGTCAAACTTGTTCCGAAAATCGCCTTAAGTCGCTCGGATACTGCAACTTGGGATGATTCTAGCAAACCGCGACCCGTTTCTAGAATCGCGCTGTATGAAGTCCTAAGTCAAAGCAAGTTAATGATTTGTGAAGATTGCTAGAGGACGGTTCAGAAAGCACTCGGGCAGCAAACAGTTTTCAAATTTTTTGCCAAGTTGCTGCGGAAGTTAGCTTGGGCGCTTCAGGCAAAAGATACCGGCCATTCGCTGCCCACATCTCCGATTTCACCCCCGGATTTGAGTCACATAGTCCTGCATTCCGGCTACCACTGCCCCCGAGTCAGAGCCGAGTGCGAACAGCCGAAATCCCATGTCTCGGTGCTCCGTCTCGAATCCAGGCTTGGACAGAATGCCGGCAGTCTTCTGCTGACGCTCACATGCGGCCACGACATGTTCCAAGCACCTGCGAAATTCAGGCTGACTGAAATCAGCAGGAAAGCCAAGATTGACCGATAGATCCAGCGGCCCCACAAACAACACATCCACGCCATCGATGGCTGCGATGTCGTCCGCGGCTGCTACCGCTTCGGGCGTCTCAATCTGGACGATGACCGTAACCCGCTCATTAGCCGATTGAAAATAGCTTTGCCAATTGCGGCCATAGTCGGTTGCGCGAATGATCCCTGCCACGCCACGACTGCCGCGTGGCGGATACTTGCAGAATTTGACCGCCAGCTCAGCCTGCTCAGGACTCCCCACGTAGGGAAACATGATGCCAGCCGCACCGCTATCAAGGACAAATTTCGAGCTGTCGGGATCCAAGGATCGAACTCGAACAATCGCCGCGACGCCGTAGGCCTCGCAGGCAATCAACATCGATCGCAGCGACGCAAACGAACCCGAGCCGTGCTCAAAATCAAGCAATAACCAATCAAAGCCAGCTTGTGCAGCGATTTCAACCGATGTCGCGCTGCCCAAATTCAAAAAAGTTCCAGCCGCAATCTCCTGCCGCAGCCGAGCCTTATCCAGCCATCGCATCTACGTTCTCCGTCGACTTAAACCGGGACCATCGAGGAGTCTAGCAATCGGCTAGCACGCTCGCCAGTCTCCGCAGGCGGGAAGCGAGCTAACCTGCGAGTTTGCAAAAGCCTAGCTGCGAAGCGATCAGCCGCTCGCCATTGCCGCCAACGCCCAAATTTCTGTTTTCCCCAAGCGAAAAACCGCAACTTTTTCGCGTTTTGCCATCCCCATTCAAGAAATTTGGAATTTCTTGCATCCGGCCGCGGATCTCCTGCGAATAATCTCCAGACCCGGCCGGTCAATTCGATGATTTGGAAACCGCATTAGAAATCAACCAAGGAATTTTCGGATGAAGATTGGGATGAAGACTCTTTTGGCTGCCGTTGTCAGCAGCTGCATTACCGCCTCCGCTATGGCCGCTGATATCGTCGATACGGCTGTTGGAGCAGGCAATTTCAAGACTCTGGCAACCGCCGTCACGGAAGCTGGACTGGTCAAGACATTGAAGGGCCCTGGACCATTTACGGTATTCGCTCCCACCGACGAAGCGTTTGCCAAGCTGCCCGCCGGTACCATCGAAACCCTGCTCAAGCCAGAAAACAAAGACAAGCTCACTTCGATCTTGACCTATCATGTGGTTCCCGGCAAGGTTTTGGCGGAACAAGTAGTAGGTCTGAAGGGCGCCAAGACTGTCAATGGCCAAAGAGTGGACATCAAGGTTGATGGCGACACTGTCATGCTCGATGGTGCCAAGGTCATCACCACCGACATCGTGTGCGACAACGGCGTCATTCACGTGATCGATTCTGTGATTCTGCCTGCCGATAAGACCATCCCCGAAACGGCAGCCGCTGCCGGAAAGTTCAACACTTTGATTGCGGCGGTGAAAGCTGCTGGGCTGGCAGACGTTCTGAGCGGCGAAGGACCTTTCACGGTCTTCGCCCCTACCGATGAAGCGTTCGCCAAGCTGCCCGACGGAACGGTTGAATCTCTGCTGAAGCCAGAGAATCGTCAGCAGTTGGTCGACATCCTGAAGTACCACGTCGTATCCGGACGCGTTTACTCGGAAGACGCAGTAGCAGCCAAGGCCGCTAAGACTCTGGAAGGTTCGCCGATCAACGTCAACGTGACGGACAGCGGTGCGAAAATCAACTCTTCGGGTCTCGTAGCTACCGATATTGACGCATCCAATGGCGTCATCCACGTCATCGATGCCGTTTTGCTGCCGCCGAAAAAGGGTGCAAACGCGCGCAAGATGCTAGAAAATGCGGTTGCCCAGGGTGCACAGCTGTTCAACTCAGGTCATCATAGTGCTTGTGCGGACCTGTACGAGAACACTCTGCAGCAGTTGATGACCACCCAGGTCAGCAGCTCGATCAAAGGCCACATGACTTCGGTTTTGAACAGCGCTCGTCATGAGAGTTGCCCAACGCAACGGGCTTGGACGCTGCGAAATGGTATTGATCAAATGTACGGTCAGCTGGCTCAGTCGAACTAGGCTTTCAATGTTCGGCAGCCGCAACATGCTTGCGGCTGCCGGTTTTTTGATTTCGTTATGCTGGGCGACTCGGGCTTCTCGAGTCGCCCACAGCATTGCGCTTTGGTCTCGCTGGGCTGTGGAAAGAAACAGAACATGTCAGTGACATTGGAGATGGAAAAAAGGCCCGTGATGAGCACCGCCCAAACCAGTGACAGCGGCTCAATCCTCCAACGTATCGCAGCCGGCGAACAGACAGCGGTGGCTGAGTGCATCGACACCTATGGTTCGATGGTTTGGTCCATTGCACGCCGTTATTGCGCGTCTCACGCAGACGCAGAAGATGCAACCCAGGAAGTGTTTATCGAGCTTTGGAAGAAGGCCTCACAATATCAGTCTGACAAAGCCACCGAAGCCACCTTCATTTCCATGGTCGCTCGTAGAAGGTTAATTGATCGACTCCGCAGAAAACGAGTCGAATCAGAAAGTATGTCCATCGAAGAAATTGAGCTTCCCGATCTTAACTTCAGCGAATCCGTTGAAGCACAAGACGAAGCGGCCAAGGCCATGCATTGCATCGACCAGCTCTCTCACGAGCAGCGCTCCGTAATTGTGCTTTCCATCCACCAAGGTATCTCGCATCAGAAGATCGCCGATAAGCTCTCGATGCCGCTCGGCACGGTAAAGTCCTACGCTCGCAGAGCCTTAATCCAGCTTCGGGATTGCATGAAGCATAAGCGCCACATGGCTCCTTTCCACGGAGCAAACGCATGATCAAGAACGAACGATACCCAGACGACTCCTCGCGCCGCCTGCGAGAACTACTGGCTGGCCAGGTATTGGGCGATTTAACGCCCGAAGAAGAGCAAGAGCTGCGGAACCAGGCAAGCGGCGACATAGACATCGACGTCGACCAGGAACTCGAAGAACTGGAATTGACGGCCGCCGCAGTGCAGTCCGCCCTGTCACACTTTGAACCCGCCGAGAGTCGTTTCCCGGAACAACTGAAGCTGCAGCTAATGCGGCAAGCGGCTGAAATTTTATCGCCAACGGAGATGCCTTCAGACCCCGCAGCCGCAACTTCGAAGGCAGTCGCGGGCGGCCAGGACTCCACCACTCAGAATCGGCCTCAAAAGACGCCTCCGACAAGTAACCGACCGACGGTTCGCACTCGTTCTGCCCAGAGCGGTATTTCCATCCGTGAGTCCTTGGCCTGGTTGGCGTTTGCAGCGAGCTTGCTGCTCGCCTTCATTTTGTGGCGGTCAGGCGACGACTCGGGAAACTTACTCAGTGCAACTCCCGGCAGAGCCCAGTTGCTGGCCCAGGCTTCTGACGTCATTCAAGTGGCCTGGTCTGACGGGAAACATCCCTTCAACCAGACAGTCAACGGGGACGTCGTTTGGAGTAATCAGCAACAGACCGGTTACATGCGATTTGTCGGCATGCCTCCCAATGATCCCTCGGTGGAACAGTACCAACTGTGGATCATTGATCCGCAAAGAGACGACGAGCCGATCGATGGAGGAGTTTTTGATATTCCGTCATCGGGAGAAGTGGTTGTACCCATCCAGGCGAAATTGCAGGTAATCCAGCCTGCTGCATTCGCCATCACCATCGAGAAGCCCGGGGGCGTGGTCGTCTCGACTCAAGATCAGCTTCCATTGCTGGCGCAGGTTCCTTAGAAAAAATTGTTTTGAAAGGCATGCGTGTGAGGCAGTTAGCGGCCACAAGGACGGCAGAATGAAGCAAAGGATGGACGCGACAAGGCTACAATTGCTGGGGCAAGTAGTTCCTTGCTAATTCATTTTCCTGCCCAACCATTTTCCTGCCCGCCATCTTTCTGCCATTCCTTCTTGGTTTTTCCAACCTTGGAAGATAAATCAACCACTATTACCACGCAGGATGACAAGCCCTGGTAGATTTCTGAACGGTGAAACTGTTCTTCCGTCTCCGGCACTCGCGTGTGCGGGCTGCTTATGCCAGCCTCAAAATCAAAGTGCGCCAGAACACTCTAGAATTCCGCGGAGCCTGGTGTTCGTGGAAAGGGGATGCAATCGCGAATGTTTGTCATTCCCGTGGTCCACTGTATCAACCGCTCAAAACCGAGCCCAAAGCCGCTGTGAGGCACACTGCCGAAGCGTCTGAGATCGATGTACCACCAATACTCCTGCTCATCCAGATCCATCTCTTTCATACGCGATAGAAGCACATCCAGCCTCTCCTCGCGTTGCGAGCCCCCGACGATCTCTCCCACATGCGGTACCAAGACATCCATGGCCGCTACGGTACGACCGTCGTCGTTGCAACGCATGTAGAAAGGCTTAATGCTTCGTGGATAGTCATGCAGAATCAGTGGACCCTTGACGTGCTCTTCCGTTAAAAATCTCTCGTGCTCCGCCTGCAAGTCCGCTCCCCACTCGACTGGAAATTCAAATTCGCGGCCACAGTTTCTCAGTATCTCGACCGCCTCGGAATAGGTCATATGCACGAACTGCTTGTCCTTTACGGTCTGCAGCGAGTCCAACAATCCCTTTTGAATGCGATCTTCAAAAAACTGCATATCGTCCGGGCAACGATCCAGCAGATCCGTCAACAGACGTTTGATGAAACGCTCCGCCAGCGCCATATTGTCGGGCAGCTCAAAGAATGCGGCTTCCGGTTCAATCATCCAGAATTCGGCGAGATGCCGGCTAGTATTGCTGTTCTCGGCGCGGAAAGTTGGCCCAAAGGTATAACAGCGTCCCAGTGACGTGGCAAAAATCTCGGCCTCGAGTTGCCCGGAAACCGTCAAATACGTGGATTGGCCAAAGAAATCCTTGGAGAAATCGACGCGGCCATCACGCACGGGAGGCTTGTCCAAGGGCAAGGTGGTGACCCGAAACATCTGCCCGGCACCTTCACAATCACTGGCAGTGATAATGGGCGTATTGACGAAGAAGAAGCCTTCCTCCTGGAAGAATTGATGCACGCTGAATGCGAGTTGATTTCGCACGCGGGTGATCGCACCAAATGAGTTGGTCCGAGGGCGCAGATGCGCCCACTCTCGAAGCTTCTCGAAAGAGTGACGTTTCTTTTGCAGTGGATAATCGCTGGGTGCGTCGCCAATTAAACGCACTTCCGTCGCTTGCAGTTCCGTCGCCTGTCCACCCCCCTGGCTCTCTTTCAACTCGCCACGTGCCGTAATGGAGCTACCAACCGCCAGGGATGTCACGACGGAATGGTAATTCTCCAACTGAGAATCGGCCACGATTTGCAGGTTGGCAAAACAGCTGCCGTCGTTCACTTCGATGAAGCTAAATCCTCCCTTGCTATCTCGCCGAGTTCGTACCCAGCCACGCACCTCGATCTGCTCACCCACGCGGGCCGCATCGCGGGCTTCCCGCACTGAAATCCATTGCATGCTGTTGCTCCCCTTGCTGGCTGTTAATGACCGATTTCCGCCAAATAACGTTCGGCGTCCAATGCAGCCATACAGCCTGTCCCTGCTGAGGTGATCGCTTGCCGATAATAATCATCGGCAACATCACCGGCCGCAAAGACTCCTGGCACGCTGGTGTTGGTTCGGAAAGCCTGAGTCCACTGGATGTAGCCTTTTGAATTCATATCCAATTTGCCGCTCAAGAATCCCGTATTGGGAGTGTGACCGATGGCCACAAACATCCCGGCAACCGTCAGTTCGCTCTCGGATTTGTCCACGGTATTCCGCAACCGCAACCCGGTCACTTGATTGCCATCCCCCAACACCTCTTCGACCACGCTATTCCAAACCATTTCAATCTTTGGATGCTTCAAGGCCCGCTCCTGCATGACCTTAGACGCCCGCAATTCGTCGCGTCGGTGTACCAGGTAAATCTTGTCCGCACCATCCAAGTTGGCCAGATAACTTGCCTCTTCCACTGCGGTATCTCCACCGCCAATGACCGCCAGAGGCTTGCGACGATAAAGCGGAAGAGCGCCATCGCATACCGCGCAGGCACTGACGCCTTTGTTCTTGTATTTTTCTTCCGAATCCAAGCCAAGATAGTTGGCCCGAGCGCCCGTTGCGATGATCACCGTTCGCGCTTCGACCGGCTCACCGGAGGCGGGGATTACCTTGAGAGGCTGCGCGGAAAAGTCAACGTCCACAATATCGTCGCCGATGACCCGCGTGCCAAAGTTGAGCGCCTGCTGCTTCATCAACTCCATCAACTCCACACCCTGCACCGCATAATGCGGCTGGCCGTCGCGTTCGTGGCCTTTGGGGACTGGAGGCAAATTCCAATGCCGATCTTTGTCCACCGCACTCTCAATGAAGGCCCGCACATTTCCCGCCGGAAAACCCGCGTAATTTTCTACCTCGGTGGTAAACGCTAGCTGCCCCAGCGGGATCATCTCTGGTTTGACGGTGCCCTCATACAACAGGGGCTTCAGGTTTGCCCGCGCCGCGTAGATCGCCGCCGACCAGCCCGCCGGGCCGCTTCCAATGATTACCGTGCGTTCTATCTCGCTCATAAGCCGTTTATCTATCCTGATTCCCAGTAAGAATTCCCTGAATCTGCCCCGTAACCACGGAACAGACGCGGTGACACGGAGTCCACGCTGGCAGCCGACCGCCAGGCTGCCCGATTATAGGCAGCTTGCCAGTCTCTTCCCAGGTGAGGCGTCAGGCGTCAGGCGTCAGGCGTCAGGCGTCAGGCGTCAGGCGTCAGGCTTTGGGTTGGGCTTTGGGCTTTGGGCTTTGGACATT
>JANSWS010000343.1 GCA_024743355.1 bacterium | reverse complement strand
GCAGGTCTGCTGAAGTTTCGATGGAATGATGACCTGCAGTTTGCACTAAAGATTGGGCTCTCCATGTTGCCCGCCGTCGTGGTGGGATTGAGCATGGAAGATGCCATTGAGAGTCTGTTCACCGGAAACATGCTGCTGGTGGGAGTTTGTCTGTTGGTCACCGGTGTGCTGCTGGTAATGGCCGACCGGGCGAAAAAAACCGATCAACAAGTTTCCTATGCGAGCGCGTTTTTCATCGGCATTTCCCAAGCGATTGCGATTCTGCCTGGAATTTCTCGCAGCGGCGCCACGATCTCCACCTCGGTTTTGCTGGGAATAGACCGCATGGCAGCGGCCAGGTTCTCATTCCTGATGGTCATCCCCTTGATCTTGGGCAAGATGGCCAAAGATATACTGAGCGGCGAACTGACAAGTAACACGCAACAGGCTCTGCCGCTGGCAGTTGGGTTTGCCGTCGCTTTTGTGACCGGCGTGTTCGCCTGCAAGTGGATGATTTCCCTGGTCAAGAATTGTCAGTTGTGGTGGTTTGCAATTTATTGTTTTCTGGTGGGTGCCATCGCCGTCTACTATGCCGTTGCAGCCAGTTCCTCAGCCGTTGAACTCACCTGAGTAGCAATCTGTCGATGGCAATCAGTACGGTGCGATCATCATGATGCATGAACAGCAAAGTAAAGCGACCAACCCGGGCAACGCCGAGACAACCTCACTAGCTAGCCGATCCTTATTCGGCGGTTTGCTCATGGGCTTAGCGAATTTAGTGCCCGGAATCAGCGGCGGCACGATGCTACTTGCCGCCGGCATCTATCCAAATTTCGTGGATGCGGTAGCCGACGCAACCCGCCTGCGATTCAAGTTCCGCTCCTTGCTCGTGCTCGGCTGTGTGGCTGCAGCAGCAGTCTTGAGCATTCTGCTGCTGGCTGGGACTCTGAAAAATCTAGTGTTGGATCATCGCTGGATCATGTATAGCTTGTTCATTGGCTTGACACTGGGTGGTATCCCTGTTGTATGGCGGCTCACCCGTGGCCCATCGATCAGTTTGATCGTTCCTTGCCTGCTGGCTTTAGCGGGAATGGTAAGCCTGGCCGTTCTGCAAGCCATGGATGTCGTCGGCTCCGGCGCATCCAGTGCTGCGACCCTATTTTTTGCCGGACTGGCCGGCGCCAGCGCGATGATCTTGCCTGGACTATCCGGAGGCTACCTCTTACTGCTGATGGGCCAATACGTTCCCATCCTGTCCGCCATCGATGCCTTCAAGGATGCCTTGCGGGCCCGCGATATCGCCGCAGCCATCGATCCCGCTTTGACTGTACTTCTGCCGGTCGGTTTGGGAGTGCTTGCCGGTGTGGCTTTGGTCGGCAACCTTCTGCAGTGGCTATTGCACCATTACCAACAAGCGACCTTGGGATTTCTCTTGGGGTTGCTGATTGGATCCGTCGCGGGGCTGTGGCCCTTTCAGCAGGGAATTCCTCCGAAAGCGGGCGACGTGATCAAGGGCCAGGTGGTTACCGCCGAAAGCATCGCTGACATTGAAGCCGAAGACTGGAAGATGGCGTTTTTCGCGCCTTCCCTTGGCCAATCCGTTTGCTCTTTGGGATTGATCGCTTTAGGCTTCGCGGTGACTCTGGGCGTGGCCAGAATCGGCCGCGGGGACCGACCAGCTGCCGACACCAGTGCTACCGCCCAGGACACATGAGCTGGAATTACGCCCATTCTGCACGTTGCCGCTGTGTCTGCATGAGAGTTTAAGGGCTACCACCGACGCTCTTGCTTCTGGGCCACCAAGGTTAGCTGCGAGGCACCAAAAAAAAAACGGGCGTGGATCACAAGGTGAAACCCACGCCCGCTATTTTTTGCTCGCGCGATACTCTTGGTGATCGACACGAGGAGGTTGACTGCCATCGGCAGCCCGCCGGCTGCCTACGGGGAATCAACCCCATGGCTGGTACAGCAATAACTCACTCGATCACCTCCTTTCGTTTCAGGGCCCGCTTGCCTCGTAACCACCTGTTCAGCCTAGAGGGTTAAGAGCCAAGTCTGATGTTGCCAATCGCGATGCGTATTCGCGATCCGGAAGGTCGCCGGGACATGTCCCAGCTCTCCTTTTAGTGTGATAACTAAAGGACTGTGCGACAAGAAAAAAGTTCACGGAAAAAGTGCCTTTTTGCTCATTTGTACCGCCATCGAGAAGGCCGCCCAAACACCCCAAATACCACAGATTACCCATCAAGTTCTATTATCGGGGCGGCAAATTGTTTGATCTTTCTGTTCGCTGCGAACCGATGCTTTTCCCAAGCATTCAGAGAAGGGAATTCTCCTCTGCCAGGGTGACCAGGGAAGGTCGACGCTCTAGAAGTCTGAACTTTCACCTGCTAGCGGGGATGATGATCCAGTCCAGGAGGAAAGTTCGTGCCCAGACTATCTGTCATAGTTCCTCATCGGCGCGATGAACAGCTCGAAGCGACCCTACTCTCGGTCCTCGAGAATCGTCCCGCAGATTGTGAGATCATCGTGGTTCACGATGGATCCTATCCAAACCCTTACCAACTCGACGACGAAATCGTATTCGTGGACGTGGAACCGGGTGCCAGTTTGATTCGCATGTGGAATGCGGGCATCATGGCAGCCTGCTCTCCGGTGGTGAACACACTCCAGGAGGGGGTCATCGTTGGGCCGGATTGGTGTGAGCAAGCCGTGTGCTGGATGGAAACCCGGCCAGAGTTGGCTTCCGTCGCGATTACCATTGAGCGGGGGCACCAGGGAGAAACTTACGGGCTGGCTCGCTCGGTATGGAATGACATCCCTCGTCTCCGCAGTGGACGTCTGCAGCAGACGGAGGTCAGCGACATTTGTGGCTCTGCTGAGTTAGCATGCGGTGTCTTTCGCCGTTCCGTTTTGCTGGCATTGGAAGGCTTGCGATTTGAAGAACCCGGGGCAGCAGCCATCGATTTGGCCTTTGCTTTTGAGCAGCTCGAAATGCGGTCTGTGTGCGATTGCAATTCGGCTGTGCAGGATGAAAATGCAGCCCGAGTTGACCCCAGTTCCATCCGCGAGATTGCCGAGATGGCGGTGAAGCATGGAGTCGCTCAGGGCGGCTGGCTAGCCAGTCTGCGAGAGCTCCCCCAAGCATGCGCTTCCGGTCCTCGATCGGGCTGGGCTTGGTGTCTTGGTTTGGCACGCGGTCGCAAGGCGGTCCGCGACCAAAGACTGGAGCGGGCGAAGCGAACTTTGGCGGATCGCCGTGACCGTGAAAGACTGCTTGTTTTCTCCGCCGCAGCTTCGCGACAGGCGGCTTAGCGCGGCGCCTGGGCTTAGATCCGATTCGAAGATCTTCAAGAACCAAAGTGGCTAATGGTTCTCGGATCGGTTCTATGTCAGTAGCTCATGCATTTGGGGTATTGAAATCGCCGTCATTAGCTCGCCCATAATTGGAATGCGTTCCAGGCCAGACTTTGGCTGATCGTTTGCCAACTCCAGCGAACGATGATGACTGTGATGGCGATGAGCACACAGGTATACAGCGTGACTACGACCGACCAAAACCATTTCTCGGCGCTCGAAAACGCGGGGCTTTTAAAAATCAGCGGTATGGCGAGGAAGCCCATCACGCAAAACATGAGCACGAACAGCGCAGACCTGTTCTCGAGCAGGCCCGGCTTGGGCGTGCAAGGAGCCGCAGGCGGAACCGTCCGCGATTCCGGTAGCTGTGGGGGATCTTGGGGCATAGTCATTCAGCCCAAATAGTTGCGGGTGGCGGTTGGGGAGAGTGTGCAACCGGATGTACCAGGTAGCCACTCCGATGCGCAGCGTCGCGACGATCCTGCGGTTGGCTTGGACTAGTTGTCCTGCTTGTTCTTTTCCTTATCTGGCTGATCTCGATCCCGCTTGCCTTGACGTAGTCCGCTGCGTTCCGAGGCCGGATCATCGACACCCCCTTCAACTGCGGCTCCCAGGGTTTGAGCTCCAGTAATTTCGACCGTATCAGCTTTAATCAGATTGGCCTGGGCGGCATTTCTCAAACCGGTGACTTTAACTTGATCGCCCGGCAGACAAAACGCGCCGTCCCCTGCAGCAACGGAGATTTTGGAGTCCGGTTCCAGATCGACGATGATGGCTCGCGGCCCAGCTTGCACGCGGATTTTGTTCGGCTGGATGACTGCCAGCTGACCCACCACGCGAAACTCTTGATTAGCAAGACCGGTGAGCGGAGACGCTGCATTTGCAGTTGGATTCCCAGCTCTTTGGTTTTGACCGCGCTGTTCCTGGTTCTTCTTGTCGACTACGGGATAGATACCGGGCGTCTGATTCTGTCTCATCTGCTCGGTCATCCGTCGCTGTTTGACGGGTCGAAAAATTTCGATGTCACTGACGGGCTTAATGGCAATGCCCTTTTGGACATCGAAGGTTGCATTGAAGCGTACTAGCAGACCAACCCTCAAAAACTTAGCCTCGGCCGTGCCCTCGTAACGAAACGTGGATTGGTTGGTCAGCACCACGAAATATTCAACATCGTCTTCACCTTTGACTTTCAGCCGATCTCCGGCGATGGCTTCCAAAGTTCCCTCGATCTTGGCGATTTCCAGTCCACCGGCGGATGGATCCTGCCCCCAAGCCACCATGTTGGACGGATGGGCAGCCCACAAGCTGATCCAAGCCAAGAGAGCCACCAACGGCCGATAAAGATTCCCTGCTCTGCCAGTGCTTTTCATTGCCGATGCCTTATCTCGTAGGTTGGAGTCCGTTACCTTACTGGACAGTTCGAAAAAATAACCCAGGACAGCGATGAATGATATAGCAGCAGCGCGAGGCTGCCCAATTCCGCATCCGCATTCCGCTGAATTACATCACGAGGTCGAAACCGAAGCATGACAGGGCAGCAACGCCGAATTACAACGCAAACGCTCCTGCGGATGAAGCAGCGCCGAGAGCGGATTTCCATGTTGACGGCATATGACTTCACCATGGCTTCTATCCTGGACACGGCCGGGGTCGATATTCTGCTGGTGGGCGATAGCCTGGGCATGGTGATTCAAGGAGAGGAAACCACCATTCCCGTCTCGCTTCGCGACATGATCTACCATGGCCGCTTGGTTGCGCGAGCCGCGAAACGCGCTATGGTGGTGGTGGATCTTCCTTTTCCGCACGGTCAGTTGGGTGTTCGCAAAACATTAGCGGTCTCCGCTCGCATCATGAAGCAGACTGGCTGTCAGGCCGTCAAGCTCGAAGGCGGTGCCGAGCAAGCGGCAACGATCCGTGCGCTGGCCGGTGCCGGTATTGCCGTGATTGCCCACGTCGGTCTCCGACCGCAGAGCGTTCATCGCCTGGGTGGCTACCACGTCCAACGCAACACGGAACAAATCTTGGAAGATGCCACCGCCGCAGAGGCCGCGGGAGCCTTCTGTGTACTGATGGAATGTGTGCCCACGGAGTTGGCCGCACAAGTCACCGCAGCATTGAAGGTCCCGACCATTGGCATCGGTGCCGGCCCGGAATGCGACGGTCAAGTGCTGGTAACCCACGATTTAATCGGACTCACGGTCGGTCGCGTACCCAAATTTGTTCGACAAAAGCTGGACTTAAGTAAGGAAATTCAGCAGGCAGTTCAGGAATTCAATGCCGAGGTCCGGGCTGGAACTTTTCCCAGCTTGGACGAGTCCTTCGAATAGCCTGGAGCCTAATTGGACAGCGCCACTTGCGACTCATTCTCCTGACATTCTTAGGAGCCATCGCGCAAAAAAAACTCCTCGTCGCAGACACTGCTGCGACGAGGAACGGTGTAGGTATCAAACAAAGTGACTGGCCGCCAAAGGGCTACTCGAACATACCGGCGTCGATCTCGATGGTTCCCAGGTCGTTGACACCCGCCTTCAATTCGATCTCCATGCGACCGCGACTCCACTTCTCGGTCTTTCCACCCACCGTTCCCTCATCGATGGAACCGGCGGCGCTCTCGTGCCAAACCTTGAAGGTCACTTCGCCAACCGGCAGATTTTCGATCGTCAACTCACCTTGCTCATTGGTAACGCCCACGAAGGGATGTTCCGTGACGATAATGTAGGCCTTCATCCAGGGGTGGATGTTGCACTCCACAGGAATGGGAGCGGGCTCTTCGGATTTGAGCTCGAACTCTTTATTTCCGCCGGCGGGAATGAGGAAGTTCACGGCATCGTTGTTGAAGAAGTTAAAATTCGCGTTGTGTCCGGTCTCATCACTATTGGTGACAAGAATACTTTGTCCCGGTCGAGCCGCAATCACGTGTGGGGTGAACATACAATTCTTGTTGTCGAGCGTGTACTGCTTGTCATCCACTGCGATCTTGGGCAAATCCGCTTTAGTACGCCTGGCGTCCAGGTAAAGCGCCAGATTTTGAATTTCGCCTTTACTGCCGATCACCATTTTGTCGGACAGAATCTCCAACGCCGCGCAGAAGGGATCTCTCGAACCGTCAATCTTCTCGCGCTCAGGTGCATTACCTTTCAAAACAAATTTCGCTTTCAGCGTCGCCGTATTCGCCTGAGCTGCTACCAGTTGGACCTGTGCATTCGCACTCCGGGCTGGGACTTCAGAAACCGTCTGAATTTGCGCGGCTTCCGATGGGGGCAGCTGTACCGTCGTGCTGGTTGTGGCACGACCACACCCCAATGCCAACAAACTCAATATCGAAAATGCACCAAAAACTCTCTTCATCTGTTCTCTCCAAATCAGCGATACAGCATTCGTAATCAAAGGGTGGACGAACGATGTATCATCGTCGCAAGGTGGGTGGGAGACGTCAATTTGACGTCCGACTGACGATTATACTCCATCATCCGTCTAAGGAAATCGTTGGATTTGCAAATTGCCCGGCCGCAAGAAGCACCCTCTCCGCTTGCAGGTCTCTTTTCCGTATCTGGGGGAGATGCCGCGTACGCCCCACGAGTGCTTCTCGGAATCCGCGGCAATTCTCACCTCGGCCTATTCCAAAGCCCTCAAGCCGGCGCGTCGGCCAGTTCCTCAGCTGGCTGTTGATCAGGTTCCAGCGATTGGCTGGGAAAGATGCTGACGGCAATCGCCTTGAAGGCGGGTGTCTTGGATGCGGGATCAAGATCTCTGGGTACCAAGACATTGGCTTCCGGGTAGTACATTAAGACATTACCGGGCTTGATGGCTCGATAGGGGCGAGCCAGGTAATCACGGAGTTCACCAACGCGGCTGCGAATGGTAACCGGTTCATCTTCAGCAATATCGCGCTGCAGCATATCCTCTGGGTGCATCAAAACGATATCACGTCGATCCTGGCCGCGGTAAAGGTCGTACTCTTCGTAGACCACGGTGTTGAACTGCCCTTCGCTGCGGACGGTCATCAAGCGTAGCTCGTCGTTCTGACCGATCAGCTCAGGCAGCTCAAAAGTGCTCAGGGTTGCCTTGCCATCCGGCGTAGCGAATTTAGGTTCATGGAAAGTTCGGCCCTGGATTTGAAATTCGCGCTTTGTCTGATCGATGTCGCGGATCGCATCGAAGCCTGGGACAACGCTGCCAATCCAATCGCGGATGGTGGATGTCGATTGCATGCCCTTCCAATCCACCGGCGTGGAATCCTGTAAGAGTCGTTGCCCCAAGTCCGCGATGACCTGGACCTCGCTTCGCGGCCCCGGCAGCCGGGCTTGCCCGCCGTCGCTTAGGCGCACGAAATTGAACATCGATTCTTGGGTAGTAGGTTGGGGCTCTTCGTCTCTGGCCAGGACGGGCAAGATGATCGTCTGATCGGCAAGAGCATGCGCGTGGCCAGTATTGAGCGTCGTGCTGAGCGTGACCAAGAGTTCCAGTTTGGACAACGCCTGTCCGGCGTAATTGGCATCGGGATTCGAACCGTACAGATTTCCGCCAAGACAAAAACCGGCCTTGAGCTGTCCATTCGCGGCGGCCTCCATACAGGCCATCGTATCCAGACCGGGCGACGTGGGTAATTGCACCTGAAAGCGACTTTGCAATCGCTCAAAAATTTGCTCCTTCAATTTTGGCGTGACACCCACGGAACCGATTCCTTGCACGTTGGAGTGTCCGCGGATAGGCATGAGTCCCGCGCCGGGGCGGCCGACCATTCCTCGGAGCAGAGCCAGATTTACGATGGCTTTGACATTTTGCACCCCGTGCATGTGGTGCGTGATTCCCATCGTCCATCCAAAAATGGCTGCCTTGGATTCAGCGTAGACTTCCCCCAAACGGCGAATTTCCGATTCCTTAACACCGCTCTTGCCCTCAATCTCCGACCATGGCAATTCCGCGAGCCATTCGAGATAGCTTTCGAAATCATTACAGTGCATTTGTAGAAAGGTCGCATCGGCAGCGCCCAGCTCGACGACAACCTTTGCCAGGCCGCTCAGCAGCGCCAGATCTCCGCCGATATGCGGCTGGATCACGTCCGTGGCGATGTCCGCACTGAACAGCATACTTCGCCAATCGCTGGGGATCCGGAACTTCATCATCCCCAATTCGCGGACTGGATTAATCACGACCACGCGACCACCTCTGCGACGGAGATGATTGAGTGAAGTCATCAGCCGCGGGTGATTGCTGGCGGGATTGCCGCCGATGATCATCGCCAGATCGCATTCCTCCAAGTCGTCGAGCGTAACGGTGGCGGTGCCAGTGCCCAAGGTTTGACTGAGTCCCACGCCACTGGCTTGATGGCAGTAATAACTACAATTGTTGACATTATTGGTTCCGTACAGTCGCGCCAGAAGCTGCAGCAAGAAGCCCGCCTCATTGCTACTACGGCCGCT
>JANSWS010000173.1 GCA_024743355.1 bacterium | reverse complement strand
CAGGCCACAGACTCCAACTCTGCAACCATCCATTGGAAGGCTTTGTTGTTCCGATTCCCGAGGGGCTCAAGCTCTGCTCATTGACCCACTAATTCCTCCGAAGAACCAAAAAAGGAAGCGATGCTACCGAAGCTGCGGAGGACGAGGTAACGGCCGTCACCACGACCGTTCAGGAGATTACGGACCGCAAAAAACAAGAGCAGCTTCTGCAAGAGAGCGAGCGGGCGGCGCAAGCTGCCAGCCGGGCCAAGAGCACATTCTTGGCAAACATAAGCCATGAAATACGCACGCCCATGGCATCCATTCTGGGATATGCGGACTTGCTGCTCGCGAATCTCGCAGATGCTGAGAATCGCAGTTGTGCGGCTACCATAAAACGCAATGGACAATATTTGCTGGAACTCATTAACGACATTCTTGATCTTTCGAGAATCGAAGCCGGCAAGTTCGATGTGGACTTCGAGAACTGTGATCTGCCGCGGCTGATTGGCGATGTGCAGTCGCTCATGCAGGTTCGGGCGGTGGAAAAGAATATTCAGCTGGAGGTCGCGTTCGAGGGCAAAGTACCGCGGACAATCCAAACCGATCCCAAACGTCTGCGTCAGGTGTTGATAAACCTGGTAGGCAACGCCATCAAATTCACCGAAGAAGGCCAAGTTAGGATTCGAGTGAAGTTGCTCCGCCAGCCCGCGGCAGCCTGTCTGGAGATCGCCGTCGAAGACACCGGCATCGGTATCGATGAGGCTCAGCGGGCTCAACTTTTTGAACCATTCTCTCAAGGCGAATTAACCATCAGTCGCCGATACGGTGGAAGCGGTTTGGGACTGGCTATCAGCCAACGACTCATGGAACTTCTGCATGGTTCGATCGAATACTCCAGTCAGATCGGAAAAGGCACCACCTTCCTCCTTCACTTGCCGATCGGCAGTGCCGACACGCTGCATTTGGTGGAACCTGACCTATTAATGGAGCCCAGCCAAGACGAGCCTTCCGACCGGCAACCAACCAAGCTGGATTGCCGCCTGCTAATCGTTGACGACCGCCGTGACGTCCGATATGTCAGCCAGCACTTCCTGCAGAAAGCGGGAGCAACAGTGACGACGGCCGAGGATGGCTTGCAAGCGGTCAGCTTGGTGCTGGATTCCATCAGCAAGGGCTGCCCGTTTGATTTGATCTTGATGGACATGCAAATGCCGGAAATGGACGGTTTGCAAGCAACTGCAAAGCTACGCTCGGCCGGAGTGAAAACGCCGATTATTGCCCTTACCGCTGGTGCCATGCGCGGCGATCGAGAGCGCTACTTGAGCAGCGGGTGCGACGACTATATCGCCAAGCCCATTGAAGCGCACCAGCTAATCGCCAAGGTTGCGTTCTATACCCAAACGCTCAGCTTGGAAGAAGTGCAACAAATGCGTTCACTGCGGCAGGCCAAATCACAGCACAAACCTGCCCCGGATGCACAAGCCGCAGAAGATGACACGTCGCGGGAGCTGGACTAGATAGATCTTCTGCCGTCGCCTCGGCCTGCGGTTGACGCAGGCCTTCTCCGCAACAACGTTTTCATGCGTTTGGGCTTTGGAGTTGACTTTCGGAGTCCACCATTTCACCTCTTGGAGAGGTTTCGGTTAGTATTTGTAACGACAGGACGCGATCTCACACGCAGCCTGGATACGACAACGCATAACAGCCGGTTGAATGCAACTGTCTCCCAGGTGAGTCTGACAATGGTTCTGTCCTTAGTGAGCAATGAATTCTTCGACCTTTGTTTGTCAGGACAGATTTCCCATGCATCCTCTTCAACAATTGATCAACTACCGCTGCGGGCAGGATCGCGGGTCAGTCTTGCGACGCAACTCCACATTTCTCGCCCTTTTTCCGGTAGCCTTGGTCACGGCATTGCTGCTGGCCAAGAGCCTGCCAGCGGCGACGCCTAACTTCGTCATTATCTTCGCCGACGATCAAGGTTATGGAGACTTGAGTTGTTTTGGATCCACAACTATTCAAACTCCCAACATCGATCGGCTGGCCACTGAAGGTAGAAAGTTCACCAGCTTCATGGTTGCATCTCCAGTCTGCACTCCTTCCCGCGCGGCCTTGCTGACCGGCTGTTATCCCAAGCGGGTAGGTATGCATAAACACGTTTTGTTTCCCTCGTCACGAAAGGGCCTGCACCCCGACGAACACACCATTGCGGACCATTTGAAATCGCTGGGCTACGCAACGGCTTGTTTCGGCAAATGGCATCTCGGACATCAGCCCGAAGTTCTGCCTACCGCCAATGGCTTCGACACCTATTTTGGCATCCCTTACTCAAACGACATGAATCATCCGGACAACAAGGGAAAGCCTCCGGGAGGTCCTGACGGAATGGATATTCTTTGGGCTGATCCAGAGTCTTCGCTGACGAAGTGGAATACACCCTTGTTTCAGGATGAAGAGATCATCGAGGTTCCGGTGGATCAACGCACCGTGACAAGACGCTACACCCAGAAAGCCATGGAATTCATCCAGGCCCATCAGACGCAGCCCTTCTTTGTTTACCTGCCGCATTCCATGCCGCACATTCCACTCTACGTACCAGACGATGTGCGAGATCCCAATCCGAAGAATGCTTACATCAACACCATCGAGCACATAGACGCTGAGGTGGGGCGGTTGCTACATCTCCTGGATGAATTGAATCTCAGCCATAACACCTATGTGGTTTACACGACCGACAATGGTCCCTGGTTGACCTTCAAGCACCATGGCGGCTCAGCCGGGCCTTTGCGGGACGGTAAGGGAACCACTTTCGAAGGCGGTCAACGCGTACCTTGCCTGATACGAGGACCTGGCATTCCAGCAGGCACCGTTTGCCACGAACTGACCGGAACAATCGACGTTCTGCCAACCATTGCCGCAATAACCGGCGAGCCCCTGCCGGCTGATCGAGTCATCGATGGAGTTGACGTTTCAGGCTTGTGGATGGGCACCACCACAGACTCGCCACGTGAAGAGTTCGTGCATTACACGTCGCAAGGCGAAGTACAGGGAATCCGTTCGGGTAATTGGAAGCTGCTGGTCAAACAACGGCGTCCACGTGCGCGAGAAAATCAAAATGCAGTGGGTAACGCTTCCGAGGAAGTTCTCCTGTTTGATCTGAGTAAAGACTTGGGAGAGCAAAACAATCTAGCCGCAGAGAATCCGGAGCTGGTCGAGAAACTACGCTCTCGAATGCTGGAATGGGACGCGGAAATCGAAACCAATGCCAGGCTGCCGTGGAGCCAACCCTAGCCAGAAAACCCAGCTCGCCGGGCAATTGGCTCTCCGCTTCTGGGTTCAGAAGGGAAACTGCCAGGACACCGACACTATGATTTTGAGCACTCAGAAGCAAATCGTCTTCCGTCTGAGAAATTGCTTGACGGCCCCATACGTCAACGGCCTATAATGCAGCGGGTTACTTTGAAGGCCAGGCTTTGATTATCGGGCAGCATTGCCTGTCAGCCGGAAAATACTCCTTCTCGATCGCATCTTTTCTCTTCAAGCTACAGCTGAGGCACTCGCATGCTGAACACCACTTCCGCGCCAACGCGCAATGCAGGTCGCAACCAGGGAATCAGCACAAGTTCGCGGGTGGTTCCCTCGCCCGTTTCCGAGCCACATTTTAGCTGGCAGCAAGAATTAGAGCCTTTTGGAACATGGACCAGTCAGCCGCTTTGGGTACCACCGAAGAATGCGAGTCGAGAGTTGGCCGCGACCATGCTGGACCGTTGCGGGCTGTTCGCCTCCAGCGACCAACGTTGGGAACAGGTGGTTCAAGTCCACCGCGGCAAGTTCACGCAGGTTCGGCAAATAGAGCTCAGCAAAGCTTCCATACGCCTGCCCAAAGGCAGATTGTACGTGAGTGTTATGGAACGTGAGCAATTCGGTGAAATTACTGATCCCATTCCGAAGTGCGTGCAGACGCGACTCGACGAATTTCTAGCTGGTCCTGGAAGAAAACGCGGCGTGAAAGTTTATTACTTGAAGCCGTTGTGCGTGGAGGTCGGAGAGCAACTGATTTTCACCGGACTTGCGGACATCACCTCGGCTGTGGAAGTAATTCAACAAGAAGTTTTTGCGCATTATCGCCGCGATTTTCTTGCGCATCGCTCCAAGAAATGGCTGTCACAAGGAGTCGACGCCTCATTGGCGGTACCGCGTCGAGCATTCAAGTATGTGGCGGAACGCCGGAAGCGGGCCCTCGATGCCTACCAGGCCCAGTTGGAATTCAAACGCCGCAAGACTGCGTTTCGTGCCGCCAGGCTGCATCGGCGTCTGCGAACTGACGGCTGCAGTTTTGACGACATGCTGTCGCTTACCAATCCGCTGATACGTGAGGATGTGGTCGAGCAGTACGCGGTCGAGCATCAACTATCGCGGGCGGAACGCATGCGGTTGTTAAAAGCGGCATCTGCCACTCTGCCGTGGTTTGTAACCTTGTCGCTCGGAGTCTCTTATCTTTCTTCCATCACGGTGACCGTAGCTCCACCCTTGATGGTTTGTGATCCTGCATTCGTAGCGGAGATGCCCGGTCGCCCAGGCGAGTTGCTCAAGATCGGGCATTTCGACGAGGTCAACGGAGTCACGCACGTCGAGATATAGCTAGCGGGAACCGACGCAAACTTCGGCGTTCCAATAACAAACGGATGCTAGACAGTGGCTTTGGAAAGCTTTACCGCGGCTGGAAGTCGACGCATATTGTTCGCCACGGAACTGGGAGTGGGATCCGGGCATCTGGCTCCCTTGTGTGAATTGGCGGACAGTCTGCTCCAGGAAGGTCACCATTGTCGATTCGTCATCCCCAGTGAGCAGGGATTGCTGCGTCTTCGGCCAGAGTGGGAAAGTCACCCGCAGATAACGGTTCGCGAGTTCAGCGGCTGGCAACCGATCATCCGTCAGAGTTCGCCCGACTCAAGAACATTCTCGCTGGCAGATGTCTTGGTCGCCGGCGAACTTGCCCAGAGTGAGGCGGTGGCCAGCAAACTGAGTTGGTTGCTGACCGAACTGGCGGAATCGCAGCCTGATGTCGTGGTTGCCGAGTTTGCGCCCGGAATTACCGCGGTCTCCCGCGCACGGGTGCCCGTTGTCACATTGGGCACCGGCTATTCCTTACCTCCCGACATGTCACCACTTCCACTGCTGGCTTTCTGGGAGCGAGAGCTTCCGCAATCGACGGTGGCGAAGGAAATGCGACTGCTAGATACGTTGAATCATGTGTTGCTGGAATTCGGCCTAGAGTCGATTCCAAACGTTGCGAGCATGCTCAGGAGTGCAGACAATTTTGTTTGCACTTTTGCATGCCTTGACCCCTACCGCAAGCACCGTCAGGAACCGCTGTATCTGCCTCTGACGCTGCCTGATCCATCTGCCGCCCGAGAATTGCAAGATACGGCGAAGCTCCGCGGATTTGTCTACTATTCAGTAAAGCATCCCCTATTTCGGTCCATGTTGCAGGCTTTATTGACTCAAATCGCATTCCCGTTGGACGTGTATTCGCCACCCTACGAGCGCGAAGCCAGGCAAACTCTGCAGTCCATCTCAAAGACCGGTAGGACGCCTATACATCGTATACTTGAGCGGCCCATTCCGATGGGGCAGCTGAGTAGCTATTGCATGTGCATTCACCCGGGCGGACTGGGTGTGTGTACATCTTCCGCGGTACAGAACGTGCCCCAACTGTTAACCCCCATCAGCTTGGAATCCTTGCTCAACGCACGCGCACTCTACCAGCTAAAAGCCGCATGGCCGCTTCTGCCCGAACAGATTCTGGAGAGTGACTTCGTTTCAAAGCTCCAGGGTTATCTACAGCGAACTGCCGAGATATCGGTGCGTCTGGAAAGTGAATTTGTGACAACAGAGCAAGTCGCCACGACCAAGGAAATCATTCTCAAGCGAATTCGAGAATTCCTGTCTTGACGCCGCCAGCGAGGTCTCCTTAAAGCATCCCATGCAAGGTCCTCAGCTAGCAGTCACGCAGTTTTGCAAGTCTATGGATAGTTGAACGACTTGTTGGGGTACTCAGGAGGTTCTGGCACCGGCCGCGGATCTTCCGCGATCAGTTGTTGCAAGTGCTGAATAGCCGCTTCCAGTTGTGCATCCTGGCCTTCAAAGGTCGCATGCGGCAAGTTGTCGACCAGGATATCAGGTACGACGCCATGGCCTTCAATGAGCCACTCGCGCTCAGGGCCGTAGACTCCGAATTCTGCGGCGGTGGCGATGCCACCGTCGGAGAGACGGTTGGAAGAAGTCAGCCAGATCTCACCTCCCCAAGTTCTTGTACCGATGACTTTTCCTAATCCCAATCGTCGAAATCCCTCAGCGAAGGCCTCGCCATCCGATGCCGTATGCTCGTCGCATAACACAACCATATGTCCCCGGAAGGCATATTGCATGTTCCAGTAGGGCTCACCGACTCGACCTTTCCAATAAAACCACGCTTTGCGCATCAGTTTTTCCAGAATGATGCTATCGATATTGCCACCACGGTTGTGGCGGACGTCGATGATAAGTCCTTGTCTCTGGAATACGGGATAAAAATTGCGGTACCATTCGTCGAGATTGCCGCGGCCCATGGCTCGCAAGTGCACATAGCCGAGTTTGCCTTGGCCCTGCTCCTCCACCCGCAAGCGACGCGTGTATTCCCAATCGTGATAACGCAAATCGGCCTCTCGCGTCATCGGCATCACAATCGCCTTGTAGGTTTGTTCCTGCCCCGGCTTTTGCAACTCCAGCAGAACTTGCCTTTCCTGCTTACCGCGCAACAACAGGTGAGGGTCGGGCACCGATAGTACAGAGACACCGTCGATCTTGAGCAGAATATCACCCTGGCGAATCTGTAGATCGGGATCCGCTAATGGCGATTGGAAGCTGGGATAGTCCGGGTCCGCTTGATAGATATAGTCGATGACATCTCCCCCAGCGTTGACATCTCGCTTCAATCGGGCGCCTAGTGTTGGAACTGAGATCGAATCGTTTCCATCGCGTTTATCGCCTCCCGAAACACGCGTGTGCAAGGCGGAAAGCTCGGCGACCATTTGCCCGATCAAATCATCCAACTCTCGCCGCGACATGATGCGTTCTACGAGCGGTTCATATTTGGCTCGTATGTGTTTCCAGTTCACGCCATGCATATCGGGATCGTAGAAGTAATCCCGATGCAGTCGCCACGCGTCCACAAAAATCTGCCTCCAGTCTTCGCGAACACTGATGGAGAACTGCCAGGGCCCGAGGTCGACTTGGCCCTCATCCAGCTTGGCCGCCATCGGCTTCGCCTCGACGATGTGCAAGCTACGCGCCGTGCGGATCAGCATACTCTTATGGTCAGCCGAGATTTCATAGTCACGGATTTTATCCGCTACTTGTACGGGTTCCGTACCGCTGCTGTCGATCTTGAGGGCCATCAGACGCGTCTCGTCTCCGTCGCGATCCAACCAAAACAGGGCAGTTTCGGTCGCCGAGAGAGAGCTATAGTTTCCACGTTTCACGGGCAAGGCTTTCACCCGGTGTTGAATCCCCTGCAGATCAATTTGAATGGGTTCTTGTAGGGCGGCGTCTTTATCTTCTCCGGTCTTAGCCACGTCGGCGTCTGCGTCCTCGACTTGAGTCTCAGTACTTGAAGCGTCTTGGGGATCCGTTTTGGCTGGTTGATTGTGATCTTTAGCGTCCTCCTGGTCGGATTCGGCTTGCTGCAGTTCGTCGTCGGGGCGGAACGGTGAGCGCAGTCCTTCTCGCAACGCCATGCGATAGAGCTTGGTAATTCGGTCTAGATAAGGCTCTGGCTGGCGGAGTCCCCAGGGGCCTTGTCCTTCCGCTTGAAGGTCGCGATCCGATAAGAAGTACAACCAATTACCATCTTGGCTCCAGGCGGGATGGGAGCTGTTCACTCGATCGCTGGTGAGAGCAGTCAAATCTCCAGTTTCCAAGCAGTACAGGAACAATTGTTGATAAGTATTTTGCGCAGTCTGTTCAAAAACCAACCAACGGCTGTCCGGTGACCAGCACACCTCGCCCACGCCTTCGCGATTCAACGAGATCTTCCTCCGATCTTGACCATGCAACCCCACTAACCACAGATCTTGGTTCTTATCGGGGTAGGCCAACCACTTTTCATCGGGTGAGGGAAATCCAGTTCGTTTGAGGATCGCATCGCCAGAAGTTAGTTGAGATGCCTGTTCCACATCGCGCGGCGGAATCCTCCAGAATTCGAACTCGTCAGATTCGTCCGACAAGGCCAGCAGTTCTTCTGATTGGGGCAGATAACGCGTATCACGAAAACGCAGTCCTGGTTGTCGTTGAACATGGACCCAACGTCCTTGCTTGGCCGGCGCGACGAACAGTCGTCCTCGGGCGACGATGGCAACTTCCTTGCCCCGTGGATGGATATGGGCTGAGCTAATAGCGTCGACTGGGGCGTCAATCCACTTCTCTCGCAAATGATCAAAATCGGAAACCAGAGTGATCGGGATTCGGCGCGTTTCCCCGGAGTCAAGCTCCAACAGCCAGAGATCGCCACCCACTCGATATGCGATTCGGTTGTTGTGTAAGCTGGCGGATTTCACATCCCACCCGCTGTGTCGGGTATGTTGCTCAAGCTTTTTCCCTTTTCTATTCATAGACCAGATATTCATGGTGCCATCGGAGTCTGTGATGAAGTACAGGCGGCCCGCGTGCCACATCGGATTATGGGCTTCTCCGGGCAGCTCCTGAGTTAAGAGCTGGGCTTCTCCATCTGCCGATGAAAACCTCCAGATGTTTCTGGCAGTTCCGCCTTGGTACCGTTTGACTTCCTGTTGATGAAAGCGGGGTCGAACAAAGTAAATGGTTTCTCGGTTGTCAAAGGTGGCGTCGCTGGCTTGGCTGAGCGGAATTCGAGTCCGCGTCTGATTGGTCAGATCCAGTTCCACCAGTTGATTGGCGGGCAATGTGGAAAAGTGCTGGGTGGTGTAAACAAGTTTTCCGCTGGGTGTCCAGGCGACCGGCAGGGAGTCTTCGGCCTCAACCGTTTGACGACGGGGCTGCCCGCCTCGTAGCGGCATGGTGTACACCTCGGTTGGCCCTTCATAGCTGGCGGCAAAGGCCACCGTGGTGCCATCTGGGCTGATTACCGGGTGCGATTCTTCGCCTGGGTGGGAAGTCAATCGCCGAGCCTGCCCGCCTTCGATGCCGACGCTCCATAAGTCACCTTCGGCCACGAAAACAAGGGTGTCCTGATGTAGAGCCGGATGCCGGTAATAGCCGACGGTTGCATCATCGGCCACACATAGCATCGATGGCGGGTTCAGCGCTAGGAGACAGAACAATACCCATGCAGCAAAGAATTGGTTCCGGTTGGTCATCATGTTGAATTGGTGCGTTGGAGGCAGTGATTTACGTCAGCTCTTCGATACTGTACAGAATGCGATCCACGATCGCGTCACTCGTCATTGGGTTGAAAAACACCGCCTTCCATGCCGGAATCTCAATTCCATGCGGTTTGTAGCCGTAGTTGGTGGTGAAGCCAAGACGCGCGTCCAGCTTCCGATCCATCATAATCTCTCGCTTCTCCTGTAGTCTTTTTACTTCGGCAAAGTATCGCTGCCGTTCTGCTTCAGGCAGCTGACCACTTACCAGGCGATCATAGATGGCGCCCGCATTCCGCCCCTTGGGTAGAACCCACCAGTCGACACTAGCCCCGATCGTCCCACGATTGAGCACTTTGCAGTAATCCAGTTGCTCCAGTCCCCGCTTTAATTTTTCGGTCAGCTCCAGACTGCGGGCAACCAGCATCCGCCAGCCGGTGAGTCCAATGCCGTTCAACGAAGCCATTACGATGTAGGGCCCGAGAGCTGGACGCGAGCATTCCAACGTGAACAATGCCGGGTCGCGTCGCGCATCGGCGTCGGAAAAGTAGGGTGTATCCGAAACCTCGCGTGACAGGTAACGCAGATCCGAGCGTCGGTTTACGATAAACGCACTCGATGGGTAGTGTCCGCGTCCCATCTTATGAAAGTCAATGGTCACACTATCCACATGGCGAAATCCCTCACACTGCCGTTTTGCACGCGCAACGATGTCGAGCAACTCGGGAGAGAACTCTAAAGGATTTGCCTGCAAGTCATAATCGGCCAAGAAACACAAGGTCCAGCCGACCGCCGCATCCACGTGCAATTGCGGTTTGGGCTGACTATGCCGTTGCGAGATTTCGTCGATGATCTGACGTATTCCCAACAGATCATCGATACCAAAACCATCCGTGGTTCCAAAGGTGGCCACCACGTAGGCGACCTTGATGCCATCTTGGTAGAGCTGCTCTAGCCTTTCAGCCAGCAAATCAAGCCGCATGGACAGGTTTTCATCGGTGGGAATGGAAATCAATTGCTGCGTGCCGATCCCCAACCATCCTGCGACAGTGCGATTGGAGTAATGACTCGCTTCCGAGCAGATACCCACAACGCGTTGATTGCCGACCCCAGCTTGCATCGCTCCGGGGATGACCTTCTCAAGACCGATCTTGGCGCCATATAGGTTGGACAGGGTACCTCCGATTGTAAACACTCCCCAGGGATCTTGAGTGTGGTAAAAGATCAAGTTCGCCAAGGCGGTAATCGCTTTCACCTCGAGCTCGTTGGAACGCTGGCTATACCGGTCGGTGCACAAGTTGGGATTCTTCAGCAAACAGGCGAATGCGCCGATTAACGAGGCGTGGTTGGCCGGTCCGCGCACGTTCTCCAGATGCAACGGACTGTTCCAGCTGTCGGTACCCCAGAAATAGGGAAAGATGGCATCGCGAGCGTCCTTGAGATTCCCGGGAAGCACTTGAATTTCGGGATTGGCTTGAGCGGTTTCGTAGTTCTGAGACATCATCTCCATGGAACCGGTAAGATCGGCTGCCGCGACGGCCTTGAGCAGTTCTTTGAAGATCTCGAGCAAGGACGATTCATCCCATTGGAAAAACGTCTCCACCAATCTTTGGTATTCTTCTCGTTGCACAGATGTGTCCTTAGTGACGGTCTTCCGCTAGTTATGGTTGGAAGACTCAATTGTAGAGGGATTCGATAAAGAAAGGTCAGCGATGCGTTTGGAGGGACATACGGCATTGATTACAGGAGGCACGCAAGGAGTGGGCGCCGCCATTGCGATCAGCCTTGCCAAGGCCGGCTGTGATCTGATCCTGCACGGCCTGCATGACGACGAGCATGCTCAACAAAGTCGAACGGATTGCCGCGAACAGGGAGTTTGGGTCGAATGCGTGCATGAAGATCTTTCGGGTCCAAGCGAGACATGCATTGCAAGTCTTATGTCCAAAGTGGACACGGCACTTGAAAAAGGCGGACCTCGTAGCGTCGACATACTGGTCAATAACGCGGGTACTTACTGCGACCGGCCCTTCCTGGAAATGGATGTTGCACGCATGGAAAGAACGTTTCGCTTAAATGTCCTTTCCGGATATTTCCTGACCCAGAGATTTTCTCGACGCTGGATCGATGAGCAAGTCCGTGGACGCATACTTTTCACAGGGTCCATTAACGGGATTCTGGCGGAGCCAGATCATACGGCCTACGATGCCAGCAAGGGGGCCGTACATGCCATGGTTCGCAGTCTATGCGTCGCGCTCGCGCCCCACGGTATTCGCGTCAACGGCATGGCTCCCGGGCTGGTGGTAACCCCTTTAACCGCACCGGTTCTGCAGCCCGGATCCGATGCGCTGAGCTGGATGAAGTTGCATACGCCCAACGGACAAGTTCCGGGCCCAGAAGTCTGCGGGCCTGCCGCTGTGTTTCTATTGAGCGACGAAGCGGAGCACGTCCACGGGCAAGTCTTGCTGGTAGACGGTGGAATGAGCATTTGGCAGCAGCCCGACATGCCGCTTGAGCTGAGCGGTAAATTACCTTAGATCGGGGTGCATCCATTGTCCCTTCGAGATCAAGCTCCATAATAGTAGTCCCAGTAGTTCTGCCGATTTAGCTCACGGAAAGCAGATTCATGCCCATCGCTCCCGTTCTTCCTGTGTCACCCGGGAAATTTCCACTTAGCGACTATAAGCCTCTAGCAAATGCTGAGCTCAATCGCCGCATTGAGGCAGCTCGAAAGCAATTAGGCAGCCGACTGCTGATTCTTGGGCACCATTATCAGCAGGACGAGGTGATCGAGCATGCGGATTTGCGAGGGGACAGCTATCAGCTAAGCCAGATGGCAGCCGACAGCAAGGATTGCCGCACGATCATTTTTTGCGGTGTTCACTTTATGGCCGAAACCGCGGATATCCTGGCCAACCGTCCGGAGAAGCTGGCGGAACGTGCCGATCAACGCGTCTCCGTCATTCTGCCGGATATGGCAGCCGGATGTTCCATGGCGGATATGGCCGCCATCGCCCAGGTGGAAGACGCTTGGGATCAACTAGGGGAAGTGATCGACACCAACGAGTTAATCCCCGTTACCTACATCAATTCGGCGGCCAGCCTGAAGGCGTTCTGCGGCAAGCATGGCGGCATCGTTTGTACCAGCAGCAATGCGGCTGCGGTTTTGGAATGGAGCTTCCAGCGCGGCAAGCGGGTATTCTTCTTTCCCGACCAACATCTGGGAAGAAATACGGCGCTCACCATGGGAATTACCAATGCGCAAATGCCCGTTTGGAATCCCTATGAGGAAGAGCTCGGTGGTCACACGGATGAAGCGATTGAAAACAGTCGCGTCATCCTCTGGCAGGGACACTGCAGTGTGCATCAGATGTTTCGGCCAGAGCACGTGCATCAGTTTCGCGAGAAGCACCCCGGCATCAAGATCCTGGTGCACCCTGAATGCCCGCAGGAAGTCAACGATATCGCTGACATTTCCGGATCGACCAGCAAGATTCTGAAGACGGTGGAAGCAGCTCCTCCCGGAACCAAATGGGCCATCGGCACCGAACTGCATCTGGTGAATCGTCTCAAGAAAGAACACCCAGAGCAGGAGATCTTTTTCTTGTCTCCCGTGGTCTGCATGTGTGCGACCATGTATCGCATCGACTTGGCACATCTAGCTTGGTCTATCGAGAATCTTGTTGCCGGTGAAGTTGTCAACAAGATTGAGGTGGACCCAGAAACCGCGCATTACTCTTTAGTCGCACTCGAACGCATGCTCGAAGTTCGATAACCAAGAGCTGCGGCGCAACAAGACGGAGTTGCCAGGCAGCCCGGTTCTTGATGCGGGCCAGGCAGCATTGCGCCGGCCGATTTCGGGCCCTGAAATGCCGCGGCTGCGGTGATCGGGTTGTGTATGCATTGGATTGGTTTTCATACGCCATCAGACTTAAGGCAAATTCCGCATGTTGCGCACGAACGTTTCGGTGATTTCTAGGATTTCGGCAGCCTGCATTCTGGCCTTGGCCGCGAGCCCAACTGTGTGCCTGGCTCAAGCGGCTCCCACCAAGGAGCAACTCAGCCGCTGGCTGGAACGTTTTCCTCAGGCGGATGCCAACCATGATGGCGTGCTGACGGCCGAGGAAGCGTTGGCTTTTCGCGGGACGCAAGTGCCTTCCGACGCTTCGACTAAAGAGGACCGCAATCCCAGCAAAGTTGTTCGCAAAGATGCGGATCGCAAAAACCCCGGAGCTCCGCGAGTATTTAACGTGGATCCAGGTTGGGATCGCGAAAAATTTCCAGACCACGCCGTATGCTACTTGTCGCCAGCGGAGATTCTGGAGGTCTATCAATCAACGCTGGACGACAATCGTCCCGCCCTGGTCTCATTTGACCCACCCCAAGATGGAGCGCTGCGGGTCGTTGCCACGGGCCACAGCTTCATGGCACCCGGCTACAAGACACTGCCTACCATCTGCCGCGCCGCGGGCATGGAGCAGCCGTTATACACGCACACAGGGGGCGGGATTACCGGCAGCGCACGCTACAAGTGGGAAGAGGAAAACGGCATCTTCGAATTTGACCGTCGCCCGATTCCCAAGTTGCTCGCCTCAATTGCCAACGCCGAGTGGGACGCAATGCTGTGGGGACCGTACTTTAACGACCGTCCCAAGTACTACGCATGCTGGGTCGATTTTTGCCTGAAGTATAATCCGCAGATGAAGTTCTATTTGTCGGACGCCTGGCCCCAACTTTATCGTTTTGACGCGCTACCAAAATCGGAGGACTTCTTTACCGATCAGGTCATCGAGCAATGGGGCGCGATACATCGCCAGGATTACCTGGACCAGGTCGGCCCACTGCAGCAAGAGTATCCCAACAAGGTGTTCATCATGCCCACCTGCGATGCTATGGTGCTGGCCGCGAAAGCATTTCAGAAGGGCGATTTACCAGGCATTGAAGGTTTGCATCGCGTGATCGGCAGGCAGGAGAAATCCTTGTGGGTGGATTCGCTGGGCCACCTCGGACCAGGTTTCGAATGGTTGGAAGGCTACGTCTTCTACGCCACCCTTTACGGCCGTTCTCCCGAATTGATTGAAGACAGCGTTATACCCGACAACCCGAGTTCTTTTCCCAGCCCTGAACTCGACCGGCAATTTCGGAAGATCGCGTGGCAAGCGGTGACACGTCATCCACTCTCCGGGATTAGAGACGAAAACGGTGACGGGCTACGCGACTAGTGCAGCCTTTCTTCTCGCAATCGGGGCTTGAGCCATTGTTGATGCTATGGCATGTCGTGCTTGCCGCACTGGAGAGAGATGCGAGAGGCTAGTTGCTAGTTGCTAGTTGCTAGTTGCTAGTTGCTAGTTGCTAGTTGCTAGTTGCTAGTTG
>JANSWS010000711.1 GCA_024743355.1 bacterium | reverse complement strand
GACCTTTTTTCACGGACGAGGCGGTTCGCTGGGACGCGGTGGAGGTCCCGCCGCCCGCAGCATTCTATCGCTACCTAAGAGTACTTTTCACGGTTCATTGAGATTGACCGAACAGGGTGAGGTACTTGCGGATCGCTACGATGACGAGCACATCGCGCGGCGGCACCTTGAGCAAATGCTCTGGTCGAGCCTGATTGCCGGAGATCTTCCCGGCGTGACGGAGAAAAACACCTGGCGAGAAGTCATCGAGGAGATGGCCGAGGTCTCCTTGAGACACTATCGACGTCTGATCGAACACCCGGAGTTTGTGCAATTCTTCCGCACGGTAACTCCCATTTCGGAAATCGAACAACTGCCCATCGGATCCCGACCCGCGCGCCGCAAGTCCGACGGCAGCCTGAAGGATCTCCGTGCTATTCCTTGGGTCTTTTCATGGACGCAGTGCCGCTGCTTGATTCCCGCCTGGTATGGCCTAGGAACTGCCATCGAAGACCAACTAAAGGCGGGGCGACGCCATGTGGATGTGCTCAAAGACATGTACGCTGAGTGGCCGTTTTTTCGGGCAATCATAGACAACGCGGAACTTGCCTTGGCCAAAACCGACATCGACATTGCCAACCACTACCTGTCCCTGGCCAGCAGCCAGTCGTCCACGCGTGAGATCGCCGAACCCATCGCGGAAGAGTTCATCCGCACCCGCGACTTGCTGGGCAGCGTCACCGGACACCGACAGTTGTTGGATCAAACGCCGTGGCTCAAGGAGTCGATTCGCGTTCGCGATCGCTATGTCGATCCGCTGAATCTCATTCAGGTGGAACTACTGGCACGCCGTCAAAGTAGTGATCTGCAGCTCGACGAAGCAGCCTCGGAAGAACTGCGACATCTCACCCGACTGACGGTCAACGGGATCGCGGCTGGCATGCGCACCAGTGGTTAACGCGAGCGGCACATGAATTCCTACCGTAGCCACGCTCGCCAGAGCGTGGTGGACGTGACCGACGCGGTCAACGTGGTGGACGTGACCGACGCGGTCAACGCGGTCAACGCGGTCCACCGTCTGGCGACGGTGGCTACGATGGGTAAATTTCCGTCTGCCGCGTGCCTAAAAACCTTATCCGACAACCGAAGAAAACCGCGGCGCCAATCGGCTGATGGTTTTCTCGCATAGCCTCTATCACTCGCGCGGGCTAGGAGCCTTGCCGAGATCCTCCAGCAAGCCATCTAAGACATTCCGCGAAACGTGGGGCATCACCACCACATGGGCGAAGCGTTTCCGATCACCTCGCTCGGCTAAATGCATCGTCGCAAGCGAGTACTTGTTGACGATCGCATCTCCCGGGTAGCTGAAGTAAACCGTATTGGACAACGGATTGGACCGCCGAGCCTGCAACTCAGGAAAACGCGATTGCATTTGTCGCATCAGGTAGGCGGTGTTATCCAACATATTTACGGCATCGCTTTTTTGCCTGAGTCGGGCCGGCTCAGTCGCAAAATAGCGAAACTCGGCGGGCTTCACTGAGTCCCGTGAACAGGTAATTGTCCCTGGCACCTGATGGATATATTCAGGGTTGTGGATCTGCCTAAATAGCTCATTGAACTGATCGTACACTTCCGAACGCGTCAGATATAAACCCGCCGGAGAGGGAAAGCCAAAGAACTTGTGACAGGAGATCGCGATCGAATCATATCGTGGCTGTTGCGAGGGGGCGTTTCGCAACTGTACTTCCGCCGCGTGTTCCGTGACCGGTAGATAGCCGCCAAAGAGTGCGGCGTCGACATGCACATAGCTGGGATACCCCTGCAGCACCTTCTGAATACCGTCCACGCTATCGATCGCACCTTTAAAGGTGGTCCCAATGGTG
>JANSWS010000052.1 GCA_024743355.1 bacterium | reverse complement strand
TCGGCTGTTTCCACAGAATCTTGGGAGGATTGTTGTCCCAGTCCGTGTCCAAAGCAAACTCCAGCCGGGCATCGCGGCGAGGACCCAGAAACTGATTGAAGTCATGGTCTGTTGTGGCGAAGAATGGATCCTGAGGACTCCCCGGGCTTCCCGCGGTTTGGTTGGGTAATTCTTCGGGCGGCTGCCACCGGGCTCTGAACTGGGGTACGAGTTCGCTGTCGAGTCGCTCAAAGCGAAAAAGCGACGCGAAGATGATGGCGGCAATCAACGGAGCCACAGCCACGAATTTAACCCAGCCCCGCAGGCTACGTGAACTCCACAGGGCCCATAGCAGAATCAGCCAGCCCAGAAAGGTCAGTCCAGCCACAGCGATATTGATCAACGCGTGGTCGGAGTTGGCCGCATTCTGGCGGGCAGCCAGGGCAGTCATGCAGACTGCTACCAACAGCAACCAAGGGAACCAACGCAGCATCCGCCGCAAGCTCGAACCGGCTGTCTGGGAATCCGCATCGGCATTCAGCTCTCCCTTGTTTCCGTCCAGGCGGGAGGGGTCTTTGGCCATGAAAGTCAATCTCCGTTGTGCTGTGCTGTCGGGTGCTGATCCATAGTGTTTTCGGCTGGGCAGGTGCGAGCGGCGCTTTCGATCGCATGGCGTTTGTTGCAGACTAGGTGCGCCACCATCGGATTGGGGCTTGTCTGCCGGTGCCAGGATCAAGTGCTTGCCGGGAACGATACCGTATACCGTAGCCCTTCATTAGAGTGTATAACCGGAAACCGTTAAAGCTTGCTCCCTTCTCCAGATTGTCTAAGGCACTGATGACTTCCGAACAAGACTTTGCAGACCTCGAGCGATTGCGAGCGAACATTGAGCAAGCCGTGTTGGGGAAATCGGATGTTGTCAGTCTCGTGATTGCAGCCTTGCTGGCCGGTGAGCACATTCTGTTGGAGGATGTGCCGGGCGTCGGGAAAACTCTGATCGGCAAGGCCTTGGCTCGCAGCTTGGACGGTAAGTTCACACGTTTGCAGTTTACTCCGGACTTGCTCCCCAGCGACATCACCGGAAGCAGCGTCTATAACTCGACGGAATCCAAGTTCACCTTCAATGAGGGGCCGTTGTTTGCCAATGTTGTGCTGGCGGACGAGATTAACCGAGCGCCGCCCAGGACCCAGAGCGCTTTGCTGGAAGCCATGGGTGAGGGCCAGGTCAGCGTGGATGGTGAGACGCACAAGCTACCGGATCCCTTGCTGGTAATCGCCACGCAGAATCCGTTTGAGTTCGAGGGCACTTATCTGCTACCCGAAAGCCAGCTGGATCGCTTTCTGTTGCGGATTACGGTGGGCTACCCGCCGCGTGAATTCGAGCACCAGTTGCTACGTTCCCATGAGGTGGGCGAGCCGGTGGACAAGCTCAGTCCGGTACTGGCGTTGGACCGAATTCGCGAAATTCAAGCAGCGGTCCGAAATGTTCACTTCGACGAGTCGCTGGTCAATTATTTGCTCGATATCGTGCACGCGACGCGAGAATCCGATCGCATTCAAGTAGGAGTCAGCACTCGGGGCGCCCTGGCGTACTACCGCGCCGCCCAAGCGATTGCGGTGGTCGAAAGACGAGACCATGTCATTCCGGATGACATCAAGCGTCTGGCAGTTCCCGTTTTATCGCATCGAATTGTTCCGCGAGGTATGTTGCCCGGGGCGGATCGTTCCGCCGCGGAGGAATTGGTGCAAGATCTTTTGGACCGTACTGCCGTACCGACTTAGTTTGAGTTCATCCCGTTTTCAGCTAAGGCCCGATTGGCTATGGCCTCCGCCGACTCCGTTCATTCCACCGAGAGCAAAAACCCTAGCTTCTTTGCTGGTTTGTGGAAGCGTTGGCAGGCGAAACGACGCCGCAACCGGGCGCGGCAACTAGCCTATGTTCGTTTCCGGCTGACCCGCGAGGGAGTCCACTTCGTTGGGATCTTGGTGTTCATCTTTATCGGGGCTGTTATTCGCGAGATCAACCTGCTGATTCTATTGGCGGGCGCGATGATCGGTTTGCTGCTGCTGCAATGGCGATTTAATGTCAGTACCCTGGTTGGCTTGCAAGTCCGCAGGAGCTTGCCAAGAACCGCGGCGGTTGGAAAGCCTGCTACGGTGGAAATGCAAGTGCTCAACCCCAAGTATTTACTGGGGGCTTGGTTGGTCATGGTGCAAGATCGCATCCTAAAGCTATCGCCGCGGCGGCGGCGCTCCAGCGAATCGGGTACCACGTTGTTTGACGTGGTACGTCCACGCGGCTCGGCTGTGGCCAATTACCAGTTACAGTTTCATGAGCGGGGGCTGTACGAGATCGGCCCAACCACACTTTCAACTCGCTTTCCACTCAGTCTGGGAATCGGCTGGCGAACTCTCACCAATAGCTCAGAGATCATTGTTCATCCGGCTCAAGGCGAACTGACGCAGGCCGCGAGCAAGTTGTTTCAGATGGATCAGATCGGGCAAGCCAAGTCGTCAGCCCACGCCGGCACCCAGGAAGGTGAGTTTTTCGGGCTGCGCCCCTGGGCGACCGGGGACTCCAAGCGGTGGATTCATTGGCGAACGACAGCCCGGCTGGGGCAATTGTCGGTGCGGCAGTTCGAACGCCAGCAGAGACGGCAGTTGAGCGTATTGCTGGATGTCTACGATGACGGCACGGAAGCTGGAAGGGAGGCCTGTGAGCGAGCCATTTCTTTTGTGGCTACTCTGGCCGCAGTTTCCGTAAGACATTCTCGAGATCGGTTGTCGGTGGGCGTGGCTGGTGCGTCGAATCAATCCTTCACCAACGTGGTCAGTTCGATTTTGGTGGAATCATTGCTCGACCATCTGGCCGTTGCCGAAGCTTCGGACGCGCCGAATCTTCTGGATGCGCTGCGGGGGATCAGTTTGCCGCTGATGGCCAATCCAAATCTACTGGTGGTCAGCCCGCGGCGTCGTCCGGAGAGCTGGGCGCAAGCTGGGAAAGCCGATGCGGTCATGGAACGTTTGCTTGCGTCCCTGCGTGTGCGGTGGATCGATGTTTCCAAGGGGGATTTGGAGCCGTACTTTCAATGGATCTAAATCGCGTAAAACGGTTGCGTTTGAATCTCTCAGCGCACTTTTCGATTATCGCTTGCCTCACAGCCATGCTGGTGGCGACAGGCAGCGGGACCTACTTTTTGCCGGTCTTTATTCTGCTTGTTACCGTTGCGGCGTTTTTGTTCGTCGACTGTCTCGAATGGTTTGAATTGAAGAGTATCGGCAGCGCTGTGGGCATGATTCTGGCCACCGGTGTGGCGATTACAACCTATGTCGTCAGCGTTTTCAATGATTCGGAGAGCGGGCAGCTGCTGGCCGTGGCAGGTTTGCTGGTCTATCCGGAAGCTGTGCTGTTTCTGCAAAATAAGACGCTCCGCATCTACGAACAACTGGCAGTGTTTCTGCTGCTGGAAATGATTGTTGCAGCCTTGGTGAATGACAACGTGGTGTTTGGCGTGTTGTTGGCGCCCATTATGTTGCTTTGGGTTTCTTCGCTATTTTTGTTTTCCCGCTACGCGACCTTGGTCAAGATTGACGCCAGCATCGAGAAGCCGCTTCCCAGGCTGGCCGAGCTGTTGTTCCAACGATTTATGAAATCGGTGCTTGGCGAAACGCGACGAAAGAAAATTGTCAGCAGCCGTTTTATGCCGGACGTTGATGTGCAGAGCAGTAGTACGCTCCGCCGCGCGCTGCAATCCATTCCGATTGGAATCGGCGCCATCCTGTTTGCGGGCTTGTTCTTTTATCTGCTGCCCCGCACCAATTCTGGAAGCCTAGGAGCTACGCTCAAAAGTCCTCGAAGCGTTGGGCTGCCCGAGACGTTGACCTTCGGCCAGGTCGGCAGGATTCTTCAGGATCCAACGCCCGTGATGCGGGTAACGGTCAAGGATCCCGAAAGCGGCGTGCCCAAGCGTTTGGAGACTCCCCCCTATCTCCGCGCCAAGGTCTTGGACCGCTATGCATCAGGCCCGAGACGCGGCAGCGATTCACACGGAGAATGGGGATTTGGAGGGGCACTGTATCCGCAGCGTCTGCCGGATCCCTACGCGATTCGAAGACGCATGGCTTCCCGGTTCGAATTGTCAACGCAGGAGAGCGATCAACGCGCGCTCGAACGGCTGACCGAGCTGGGACGCGATATACTGGCGGTGGAATTCGACATGCGACCGAATTTCAAATCGGTGATGTTTACCATTCCGCCGACCTTTCGATCTCCAAAGGCCGCTAAGATTCCGATTCGCTACGATGATCTCTACATGGTGATTCAGAAACGCGACAACACAGGAATCGATACCAAGAAGTCGACGATCTACGAAATTGTGTCGGGCGGATTTCAAAAAGGCAGGCAAGTGGCGGTAACGCCGGCCAAACTGATCCGTAATCCGGCTGACTTGGAACAGGCCTTAATCAATCATCATCGAGACTTGACTCGTGGCTTTGAGAGTTTCCGCCGCGCGGACCAGCAAAGACTGTCGGTCTTGCGGCGACAGGGGATCGATGAATCACAGAAGTTGGCTGCGGCGGTGGCGTTCGAACAGGAGTTGGCCTTTTCCGGTCGTTTCACCTACAGCCTTGATTTGAGCCCACCCACGGATTCCGATCTGGATCCGCTGGAAGACTTTATTGTCAGGCAGCGTGTGGGGCATTGTCAGTACTTTGCGTCGGCGATGGTGTGTTGGCTGCGTCAAACGGGCATTCCCAGTCGCCTGGTAATCGGTTATCGGCCGACCGAATACAACAACTTGGGGAACTATTTCCTGGTCAGGCAAAACGATGCCCACGCTTGGGTTGAGGCGCTGTTCACGCATGAGCAACTGGAGAAGAACGGTCGCTTCCGCTCGGAGCTGACCGATAGCAGCCACTACTGGGTTCGCTTCGATCCCACGCCACCCCCGGACGGTGAATTGACTGTCACCGACCAACAGGGCCAAGCAATGGACTATGCCGAAAAGTTGTGGCGTGAGTACGTGGTCGAAGGTCAGAATATTTCCTCGGAGAACAGCATTTACGCGCCCGTAGCGGAAGAGCGGGAAGCCTATGAACAGTTCCTACAGAGACTGACGGAATGGCGAGATCGCATTCGTCGAAATCCGCTTTTCAGCGGAAGACTAGGCTTTGCCTGGCCCGTGGCGATCGCGATCATCTTGCTGGGTGCGGCGGCATTGCTGCTGTGGCAGGGGTTTCGCATCTTACCCCGTGTTGCGCCGCAGTTGGCGAGTAAGTTGGGGCTCGGCCAGGACAATCTGCAGTTGCAGTACCCATTCTACTCGCGCTGCCTGTCGCTGATCGGGCGGATGGGCTTGCGTCGAGGAGCGTCAACGACCCCCATGGAATTCACGGATCGGGCCGCCGAGGCCTTGGCTTCCAAGGGACAAACTGCAAGCAGCTCGCTGGATTATCTGACCGGGCTTTACTATCGGCTGCGCTTCGGCAAGAAAAATCTGCCGACGGAACAGGAGTTGGCTGAAGTCGATCGTGAACTGCGGAAGCTCGAAAACGCCATTTCCGTGGCCCGCAAGTCTAGCTGAAGTGACTCTTCACATCCTGGTTGGCGATGACCACAATTCCCCAAATGCCGATAGCGATGGGAAAAATGCAAGTACAGCAGGCGGACAAGTAGGGCACGATGGCCACGATACAGGCGGCCATGGACAGCCCAAAACTTTCCAGGCGTTTCATCTTTGTCGCTCCGATGCACATGATCACGGCGCCTACCAATCCGATCACGGCGGATACGTAGTTGATGGGACTGGCCAATAATTCAATGGCCTGCTGCATTTGTTCCCGATCTTCAGGACTGACGTTTGGGTCGTCGCTTGTTTGCTCCAAAATACTCTCAAGGACCGGGGGTAGTACGCTGGGCAGAGCAAACGTTGCGAGCGCGCCCAACAAGCTTATGATGCCGGTGATCAGCAAGAGGGTGGCTGGCATGCGAACCTTAGCCAAGGCTTCCTCACGGGTGATACCGCCCGGACTCATTTCGGTAGGAGTGCTATACGGGTTGTCGCTCACGAATATGCTCCCTGGAACAATGAAGAAAAAATCAATAGACGGTATTTGCAGTCATCCGCATTTGCAACGATCCGCGCTCGGCGTCGCCCGGGGACTGATGCCGGAAGATCTTCGCCGTGGATGTAGATATCTTAGCGATCTGAAAAGCTGGCCGATACAACCCGCCGACGGGAAGCTGCTTCAAAAATTCCGACCCAAAGCACGCTCGATGATGGTCAGTAGAACATTGGGATCGTAGGGTTTGCTAATGAAGAAGCAGCCGCCGCTGGAGCGTGAGCGACGCACCACGTCGGGGTCACTGCTGCTGCTGAGTATGATGACTGGAATGCCCATCAGCTCAGGGCTTTCGTCCATCTCCGCGCACAGTTCCAATCCGGAGCCATCGGGCAGATGAATGTCCAAGATTGCCAGATCAATGCACTGTTCCGACAGCCTGTGTCGTGCCTGGTTGATGGTTTCGGTTGCCAGTGTCTTAACAGGCAGAGATTGCAGGTGCTGTTGCAGGAGCCAGAGCAGAGCCGGATCGTCCTCGAGTAGCAGTATTGTCGGCCGCGAAGCGTCGTTTTCCAACGGCTGCAATTCAGGCTGCACTTGCCACGCGTCGAGCAAGGAGCTCGCGGTGTCCGGTTGTGAGATTGAATCCACTAAAGGATTTGCGTTGGGGAATTGGCCATACATGGCACCAGCTCTAAAGCAGTTTTTGAAAAAGATGTATGATCGACAGTCGCCAACGGCTCTGCGATCGATGTGTTTTACGGACGGAGCGCTACGATCGCGGAGCGATCGGCGACTATGAAAGGTTCTCAGAGTATCGACATGCAAGGTTGACAAACTCGCCGAAGAACCTTCATTGCCATTCAAAGGCGCGAATCGTTGACGGGTGATGCCAGCCAGTTCGATTGTTCGTGCGGTGAATGCATGGACGGGGTTGGCTGTGAGGTTCGTAAGGGATTTGCTCCGGGCTGATGCGATCACGGCAAATGACGTCGCGGCTGTTTTATCAGCCGAATGTCGCGAGTGTTTTCACGCACGGATGTTTTATCAGCCGCATGGCGTTAGCCACGGTTCTACCGGGTTGGACGTCATCGCAGGTTGGTGACGGGCCTGACGCCAGTTCAACCAGGGGCCGAGCCAGGATGGTTGTCGCCGCAAGTTGGTCACCGACCTAGAGCCGATTCCACCCATGAAAACGCATGTTTTCGCGGCTAGCGAAATGTGTCGAACCCTGCGGCGCGCGATGTTGCTAGGGTGGAAGGCGGGGGTGGCGCATCGGTTACGCCTTCGAAAACCGTGGCTAACGCCAATCGGCCGATAGCTCTCGGTTAGCTTTTTTTTTAGACATCGATTTCTTGCGCGTCTTCAGCACGTTCCATAATGAAGTGGAAGCGTGCGGAGGCGTCTCGACCCATGAGATCCGATACGACTCGGTCGGTTTCCAGTTGATCGTCGATTTCGACTCGAAGCAGTCGCCGGGTGGCGGGATTCAGTGTGGTGTCCCAGAGCGTTTTGGGCATCATTTCGCCCAGACCCTTGAAGCGTGTGATCTCGGGTTTCGCCCGCTTATCGGCGTCGGACAGAATGCGCTCTCGAGCAGCGTCATCGGCTGCCCAGAAGGTTTCTTTACCGACATCAATGCGATACAGGGGCGGTACAGCGATGTAGACGCGGCCATCATTGATCAGGGCCGGCATGTGTCGATAGAAGAAAGTAAGCAGTAGAGTGGTAATGTGGTGCCCGTCCGAATCCGCATCGGCCAACAGGATGATTCTTTCGTAACGCAGTTTGGAGACATCCATATCTTTGCCGATGCCACACCCCAGGGCGGTGACGACATCTTGCAGTTCTTTGTTGTCTAAGACCTTCTTCAAGCTGGCGCTTTCGGTGTTCAGAACCTTCCCACGCAGAGGCAAGATGGCTTGATGATTGCGATCGCGTCCCTGTTTGGCGCTGCCTCCGGCGGAATCACCTTCGACGATGAACAGTTCTGAGTTACCACGACCCGCCGACAGGCAATCGCTTAGTTTTCCAGGTAGCATCGCGCCCTTGGAGGTGGCGGATTTGCGGGATACTGATTCGGACGCCGCCCGCGACGCTGCTCGGGCTCTAGCGGCCGCGATGACTCGAGCCACGATGGACTCCGCCACGCTGCGGTTATTGTTCAGCCACTGTTCGAGTGCCGAACGCATGGCCCCATCGACCGCCGGTTGCACCTCGGGATTGTTCAGTCGATCTTTGGTTTGCCCCTGGAACTGGGGATCGCCAACGAAGACCGACAAGATGGCAACCACTCCTTCGCGAATGTCCTCCTGGGAAATTTTGACTCCCCGTGGAATAAGATTGTGAGTTTCAAAGTAGTTGCGGACCGCCTTTCCCAAGCCACTGCGAAATCCATTTTCATGCGTTCCGCCCGTGCCCGTGGGAATACCATTCACGTACGAGCGAATGTGCTCATCGGTCGATTCAGTCCATTTCAGTGCGATCTCGACGCGTTCGTCGCCATCTCTCATGACGGTGAATGGGCTGTCATGAATGGCTCTGGCCGAGCGGTCGGTGATGACTTTATCCAGGTAGTCGACAATTCCATTCTGATGAAGAAAAGTGTGTTTCTTCGACTGGACCTCGTCGATGTAGGTAATCTTGACCCCGCGATGCAGGAAGCTGGTGGTCTCCAATCGTTGGAAGATCGTTTCCGAGTTAAAAACTGTCTTCGGAAAGATGGTTGGATCGGGGGTGAAGCTGATGGTGGTTCCGGTGCCGCGGAAAGTTCCCTTGGCTTTCTGCAATTTCGTGACGGCTTTGCCTTGGGCGAACTCCATGCGGTATTGGCAACCGTCTCGTCGCACCACCGCCACCAGTTTCTTGGACAGGGCGTTTACCGCTGAGGCACCGACACCGTGCAAGCCTCCCGAAGTCTTGTAGTTCTTGCCTTCGAATTTACCGCCCGCATGCAGCACGGTGAGCACCATCTCCAAGGCGCTCTTCTTTGACTTGGCATGTTTATCCACCGGGATTCCACGCCCGTTATCGGCAACTGTAACCGTGGATTCGTCCTTATGCAGCGTCACGGTAATTTCGGTGGCGTAGCCGTTCATGGCTTCGTCCACGGAGTTGTCCAGAATTTCCCACACCAGATGATGCAAGCCTTGGCTGCCCACGCCGCCAATGTACATGCCGGGCCGCTTGCGCACTGGCTCGAGGCCTTCTAGAGCAACGATGTCATTTGCACTGTAAGTTTTTTCGGCAGTAGCCATTGTCGGTCAACTGGATCTTGCGGGATGAATAGTGGCTGGCGATAGCCTGATGAAATGAAACGCGTTTGACTGGCGATCAGACCGGCTATTCCGGTTGCTCGTCTAAAGGTGCCGGCGTGCCAGGCGGCGGCTTGACGATGTGCGAAATCTTACCATTCTTCTGAATCTCGTTGCCTCGACCGCCTCGGGATGTCACCCGGTACTTGGTTGTCGAAATGGTTTTTTGGGCACCGCGATTGGTTTCCACGAGCAGCAGATCACGATCGCCCGATGAGGCTTTAAAGCCTAGCAGACGATCGGACTTGGCGAGCTTGATCAAGAGCACGCCCTTACCCGGGCCGGATAGGTAATTGATTTCATCCGCCGGACAGACCATGGCGCGGCAGTCAGCGGATATAGCCAGGATGGTCTCGCTGCCATGAATGGCTTGGACATCGACGATCTCGGCGCCGCTTGCTACACGGGCATAACGTCTGCCCGAACGGGTAGACGGTTCGCTGAAAGCCTCCAAGCCAAAGCGGAGCGCGTAACCATTGCTCGACGCGGCAAACCCGTGGGTTTCCGGGCAATATTCCGGCTGCTTAGGATCTTCGGCGATGTCGCCGATAACGCGAGGATCCAAGGAAAGCGCGGCCACGATCCGCTCCCCGTCTTTCATTTTAAACAGCTTCTGCACAGGCTCGCCGTAGCCCGTTGAGGCAGGGATATCGATCATCCGCGCGGTATAGCAAACGCCAAAGGAGGAGAAGAAACCAATCGTCGATCGGGTGGAGCCGGCCACGCAAGCGAGCACCGAATCGCCCTCGCGGAGACGGCTCTTGGCGGGATCCGCAATGTGTTTCTGGCGTTTGACCCAGCCGTCCGTGGACAGCAAGACGTGGCAGTCTTCAGCGACAATGAAGTCTTCCTCTGAAAATTCTGGCTCCTCGTCAATCGTTAACATCTGCGTTCGACGGGCACCTTCCTTGGTCTTGGCATAAGTGTCAATGAGCGACTGAATCTCATCCCGGACTATTCGCCAACGTCCGGAATTCTGCGTATCCTCAGTGCTCTCCTGCAGCAGTTTTCGAATTTGCCGTGCGCGTTTTTGTTTCTCGTTCAGTTCTTCCTGCACCAGATTGATTTCAAGCTTTGCCAGACGATAGAGCTTCAACTCCAGAATGGCGTCCGTCTGCTCTTCATCCAGGCCGCCTTTGTCGGCGGGAAAGCGTTTCATGATCTTCTGAGCCGCATCGGCTTTGCCGTCCGAGCGGCGGATGATACGAATGATCTCGTCCAGGGCGTCAAAGATCAGCACGAAGCCTTCCAGAATGTGCATGCGACGCAGCAGCCCATTCAATTCGTGCTCGAGTCTGGCGGTTACCACTTCCAGACGGAAATGCAAAAAGTGCCACAAGACTTCTTTCAGACCGAGTCGCTCTGGTCGGCCAACTTCGGGATTTTCCGTGGGTACCAGACAGGTAATGTTGACATTGAAATTGGTTTGCAGCGGCGTGTGCTTATAGAGGTAGGCCAGCACTTTGGCCTCATCAGCGTCTTTTCGCAGCTGCAAATCGATGCGGATTTCATCGGTCGAAACGTCACGCACATCTTCAATGAGCGGCATCTTGCTGCTCAGCACGATCTCCGCAATCCGCTCGACCAACACGGATTTGTTAACTCCGTATGGAATCGAATCAATCTGTAAGGTTTTGTTGCCGCGACCCGATTCCACCAGCTTGCTGGTCCCGCGAAGGCGGATGGTCCCCTGCCCGGTACGGTAGATTTCCCGCAATTCTTCTTTGCTGTTGATGACCTGGCCACCGGTCGGGAAGTCGGGACCCTGGACCGTATCGCTGGTAACCAGTTGATAGTCCTTGATCTCCGGATTTTCCAGCAGCTTGAGCAGCGCCCGACAGACCTCGCCCAGGTTATGCGGCGGGATATTGGTGGCCATCCCCACGGCAATGCCCATGGCCCCATTTACCAGCAGATTGGGCATGCGGCTGGGAAGCACAACCGGTTCGTTCAACGAGCCATCGTAGTTGGGCTTGTGCGGCACAATCTGCGAGCCCAAGTCGCGGAGTACCTCAGCTGCGATCGGGGCCATGCGGCACTCGGTGTATCGCATGGCTGCCGCATTATCGCCATCGATCGAACCAAAGTTGCCGCTGCCGTCGATCAGCGGAGAACGCAAGGAGAAGGGCTGGGCCATCCGCACCAGGGCTTCGTAGATCGCGCTGTCACCGTGGGGATGGTATTTACCCATCACATCGCCGACCACCGTCGCGCACTTGCGATGCTTGCTGGTCGCGTTCAGGCCCTGCTGGTTCATGGCGTAAAGAATCCGCCGTTGAACCGGTTTCAATCCGTCTCGAACATCCGGCAATGCCCGACTGGTAATGACCGAAAGAGAATAGTTGAGGTATCGGTCCTGTGCCGCGATGCGCAGGGCAACCGGTTCAACTTGGTCGAAAGAAGCGTTCTCGAACAGATCCGACGATTTGTCTCCGCCTTGGGAACCGTTCTTATTTGTTCGCGGCCGTCGCTTGGCCATGGGTGACCTTCCTCCGTGGATCCCGATTGAATTCAGACCGACTCACGCGCTTTTGCCTGGGACGCCCTGCCCTGACCCGACAAGCCAACTTGTCCCGCAAGCCTTTGCGCACCGTAACCTTTGTTTACCGAACCCTTTTGCGGACCGTATAACTTTTGCGGCAGGGTCAACCTTGCGGCATTGCCTTCCGGGCGGCAGTTCGTTCGGAAAGCAAAAGCTCAGCCAATAGCGGCCACCGTTTCAGGCAAAGCTCAACCTCTGCGGCTTTTCTTCGGCCGCCGATCGTTGCTCCCGCGAGTCATTTGACGGGGTTAGCTTTTCCGGCTCACGCGATTCAGTCAAGCAGGGGTGATTGCATAGACTTGGCAGAAGATAATAGGGCCTTTGGGGTTCAAAATCTAGCGGTTGCGTAAAGCACCATAGGATGGGCAGTCTGACTAGAAACCTAGACCGATTTCTCCGATTTTAGGAGAGAGCCATGCGAAGTCCGGCACATTATCTGCAAATGTGCCTCGCTCACGCGTTCGCGGAAGCCGATCCAAGATCCAGGGTTTCTTGTCGACTGGGAGTAGTCGCACAGAAGCCTGAAAACTCGCAGTCAACCAGGGAAGGAAACTGTCCATGCAATCCAAATACTATTCCTCGCTGGCGGTAGCCATGCTTGCCTTGTGCGGCTTGACGAGTTCCGCCAACGCTGAGGGGCCCTATCACCCTCACCCATTGTTTTCGAACGAGTACACCCAAGGAAACGCCAACCAGGCCACAGCCCAAATGTACGTGGCCCCGGTTCCTGTTCCCACTTGGGTCGGCCATACGTATTACACGTATCAGCCGCTGTATCCGCACGAGATGATGTATCTGCACGGGCACCGCTACCACAACTACTACGATGGGGGGCGGGGACTGAATCGAACGGGGACGCACTACTGGACCATGCCGGTGGTTACGCAGATGAAGATGTGGGCAAACGCCTTCTCGATCCCCAGACGCTACTAATTAAGGGGCACGCGAACTTTCGATTCGCCGCAGGAGTGCACCAGCCCACAGCTGGAAGTGTGAATTCGAACCGCCGTGTGTATTCACGCAAAGGGAAAATAGATGCATAGATTAATAGCTGCGGCTGCCATCGCGGTGGCGTTAACCTCAACTGGCCAGCTTCAGGCTCAGGAAGTTTGCTCCACTTGCAACACAGGTCACTGTGGGCATGGGGGCCACCTGGGACACGGGGGGATTGGCGGGGTCTTGGGTAAGTACAGCCTGAAGTCGAAAGGGGACGTGTGGGCCCAACACATGGCCGCTAATCGTCCTTGGCACGGCCAATACTACTATCTGCCCTACGGTCAGCCCACCGCGCTAGTGGTGCCACCGACCGCGGTAATGCACCAGAATTACTCCTGGGGCGTGAGCCAGAATACGATGATGCCGACCTACCATCAATTTGGCCCGGCGGCCTATCCTTCAGCGGGCGGAGCCTTTTACGGCACGCCGCTGTGGCCCAGCCACACCGACCAGTTCGGCGTTTATCCAGTCCGAGCTCCCTGGTAATTGGCTTCGGATCGTTCGATCAATAAAAGTTGCCTTTCGCTCGCGTGAAAGCCACGCATAAACGCTACTTTCGCGGGAGCGAAAGGCGACTATGGGACATTGGTTGGTCAAACGTTATTGAGCGATGCGGGCTCGGTCCAGCTGAGCGAATCCAAATCGAGCGAATCCAAATTTCACATATAGCAACAGCACCGATCCTAGGTCGGTGCTTTTTTTATGCGCCCTGCCGCACCACATCGACTCGTCATTTCGTTTGGCGTCGGGTACTCTGAACATCCTAGCTCCAATTCCAGTCCCTTCTTGTAATTGGTTTCCACACGTACTTGCAGCCAACGGGTTCAGCATGTCTTCGCTCGAAGTTTACATCAACGGAAGCTTTTACCCCAAACAAGAAGCCAAGATCAGCGTCTACGATCATGGCCTGCTCTACGGAGACGGGGTTTTTGAAGGCATGCGAGCGTACGGCGGTCGTATTTTCCGACTCCAACAACATCTCGATCGGTTGTACGAATCGGCACGGGCCATTCTGCTGGAGATTCCCATGGGCAGCCAAGATTTGGCCGATGCGGTGTTGGAAACCCTGCGGCGGAACCAACTGCAGGATGCATACATTCGGCTGGTTGTCACCCGCGGGGCCGGTACGCTCGGGCTGGATCCAGATCGTACCTCAGATCCTCAGATCATTATCATCGCCGATAAGATAAGTCTGTATCCGGACGAGTACTATCAAAACGGTTTGGAGATCGTAACGGCTTCGACCATTCGAAATCACCCGGCTGCCCTCAGCCCGCGGATCAAATCGCTGAACTATCTCAACAACATTATGGCCAAGATCGAAGGGAAGTTGGCGGGTTGTGCCGAAGCCCTGATGCTCAATCACAAGGGTGAGGTTGCTGAGTGTACGGGGGACAATATCTTTATCGTCCGTCGCGGTAGGCTGCTGACTCCTCCGATCGACGCCGGCATCCTTGAGGGCATTACTCGCAACGCGGTGATTGAATTGGCCAGTTCCGAAGGTATCAGCGTGCAGGAGTTGAGCTTTACGCGGCATGACATCTTCGTCGCCGAAGAGTGCTTTCTAACGGGTAGTGCCGCCGAAGTAATTCCGGTCATCAAGCTGGATCGTCGGCCCATCGGCAATGGTCAGGTAGGTCCCATAACGAAACAGCTGATTCAAGCGTTTCATGGATTAGTGCGAAGTGAGGCCTAGTTGGACAGCGCCACTTTCGATCAGCCATTAGGCGTTAGCCTCGGTTTTCGAAGGGCCTGTGCAAAACTTGCCCAGAAATCCAGTTGTCACAGTTAATCCTTGATTTGCCAGTAGATAGATCGAAAGTGGTGCTGTCCAACTAGAGCCAATCCCAAAACCATCAGTCGGGCGTTAAGGAAATCCAAAGCTCCGACAAATCAGAGCACTCCCCAAACGGTCGAATCCGCCAAGGCATCGCCTAAGGGGAGTGTTGTGGTGTAACATGCAGGCAGATCTTTCCCACTTTGCATGATTTGAGCCACGAGTCCATCTGATGCCAATCGACCTATGCCGCATGCCGGCTCTTGCGTTTTCCATACTGCATGTTCCAGCGAGCGTTGTCGGCGGCAGGTTGCCGGCCAGGCTGGGGCTGGGCTGTTTGCTGATCACCCTGCTCTGGCTCTTGGTGCTGCCCGACCATCTGCAAGCCCAGGAAAGGCAGACGATTCCTCCCGCCCGTAAGACTTATATGGGCCGAACAATCGCGCTGACAATGGGCTCGGAAGGCGCACCCTGGTTGATTCGCGAGACGCGTGAAGCCGAAGAGCGACCCAGCGAAGTCATTGAACAACTCGACTTGAAAGCCGGGATGGTGGTCTGCGACATGGGCTGTGGCAACGGTTTTTATTCGCTGCTGATGGCACAACGGATTCAGCCGGCTGGTAAAGTTCTGGCAGTCGATATTCAGGCGGAGATGTTGCGGCTATTGCAACTCAGAGCCGCAGACCAAGGAATCGATAATATTGAGCCGATCTTGAGCACGGTGATCGATCCCATGTTGCCCAAAGACTCGGTGGATCTGCTGTTGATGGTCGATGTCTATCACGAATTCTCCTACCCGGTGCAGATGTTGGCGGGTATCCGAGACAGCCTGAAGGAAGATGGTCTGGTGGCTTTGCTGGAATATCGGGAAGAAGATCGGACCGTGCCCATCAAGCCTTTGCATAAGATGAGCAAGCGACAAATTCTGAAGGAGTACCAGGCCAATGGCTTCAAGCTGGTCAAGCAGTACGACGGTTTGCCCTGGCAGCACCTGATGTTCTTTGCTCGGGACCCCGACTGGAGTCCTCCGCAATTCAGCACGCGGCAGGATCAATAGCGTTTGAGTTTGCGATCCAGCGTGGATCGCTCAATACCCAGCAACTGAGCGGCTTTGCTCTTATTGCCTTCGGTGTAATCCAGCATGGCCAGGATGTGTAGTTTCTCCAGTTCGGCCAAAGAAATTGGCTGGAACGAACGGCTGTCTGAAGCGGAGGCGGGGGCCATCGTATCCGCAAAACTGACCAAGCTGAGGTCGTCGGGTTCAATGGTCGGCTTGGCTCCTAATACGATGGCGCGTTCGATGACGTTCCGCAACTCGCGGACATTGCCAGGCCAATCGTGCCGGGTCAGCATCTCTAAAGCGGCAGGAGCTACTCCCGTTAGCTGACGAGCCGCATGGTGCCGCAACTGTTCGATGAAGTGTTCGACCAACAGAGGAATGTCTTCTTTGCGTTCTCTCAAGGGTGGGACGTAAATCTCAATAACCCGCAAACGGTAGTACAGATCCGAACGGAAATCCTTGGACCGCACCGCCTCTTCCAAATCGCGGTTGGTCGCTGCAATCACCCGCACATCGGTGTGAATCGATTTGTGGCCACCGACTCTCTCGAAGGTTTGCTCCTCGAGGACTCTCAGAAACTTCGCCTGTAATTCGGCTGGTAGTTCACCGACTTCATCCAGCAGCAAAGTGCCCCCGTTCGCCACCTCAAATTTGCCCGCTTTTCGATCGGTGGCACCTGTGAAGGCTCCCTTTTCGTGTCCAAATAACTCGCTCTCAAGCAGGCTGGGGGCTAACGCCGCGCAGTTCAGGCAGACCAGCGGTCCATCCTTGCGTTCACTGCTGCGATGAATGGCTCTGGCAACCAATTCCTTGCCAACCCCGCTCTCTCCACGAATCAGGATGGTTGCCGTGGTCGGCCCGGCTTTGCGTATGGCATCGCGGACTCCTTGCAACTCCTTGCTGGACCCCACCATGACCGTCGACTCATCCAATTGCTGTTGCAACTGCTGAGCGTGGCGACGAACGGACTCCAGAGACTTGGTCAGCTTCTGATTTTCCGCCTGTCGGGATAGCGCTATGGCCAGATTGTCAGCCACACCCACGGCCAGTTCCAGATCGGAATCGCTCAGCATGCGTTCGTCGCCGGCTGTATACACGTGCAGCAGGCCGTGGACTCGCGTTTGATTGTCTTCCTGAGTTCGAAGTGGGGCGCATAAGATGCTGACGATCTCGCGCTGTCCCGAAGCACGCGCCAATGACAGCTTCGAATCGTCTCGAACATTGCGAGCGAGTACGGCTTGTTTGTCTCGCACGACGGCCTGCACCAGAAAATCGCTGACCCGATGGTAACTGCTGCCCGCCGCCTGCTTGGTGGCCAGCACGGCCATGTTCGAAATGGAATTGTCGGATCCGGCCTGCAGAGTTACCACGCCGCCGAAGGTCAGGCCCAGACGCTGCAGCAGGCTGTCCAGAGCCGCTTGAGCGGCCGCCTCGGGCGACGGAGCGGCGACGAGGTTGGCGATCAGTCGGTAGAAAAAGTTCCAGGGTTCGGCTGAGACCGAGGCTCGGCCAGTCCCGCCAGTCATGCCGGAACCGTCATCCCACTCGAGCGACGGCGAGCTCCACTGCGATTCGGAGCGACGGTTGATGATTGTGGGTGCAAATTCCTGGGTTTGCTGCTCGCTCGCGACAGAAACTTTCAGGGCGCCTTCTCGCGTAGCCGGGAATGCGTTTCTCAGCCCGATGGCGAATTTCAGGCGGCAACCCCCTACTTCGATATGGTCTCCGTCCGCCAGTTTTCGCGGCCCTTTGATGGCTTGCCCCTCGACCAGCGTGCCATTGCGGGACCCCAAATCGACTACTTGCCACCCTCCGTTGTGAGGGGTGAATTCCGCATGTTTTCGGCTGACGCGTTCATCTTTGATCACGATCTGGCATTCGGAGGAACGACCGACGACAACTGAATTGTCGGGTTGTAGCCGCAAAATGTCGGTCCAGCGGCTTCCAAGTTGTATGATTAAGTATGCGGGTACGATTTGTTGCATTGGTCGACAATGCCAAGTATTCTGAAGTAATCTTCTCTAAAACCTGCCAGCCTCATTATTAGCCGTTTGGGTGCGGAGTGCGCCTAGGGCTCAACAGAAATCTTCTCCGGAGTCAGAGAGAATGGTTTGCGGACGCATCGTAGATTGGGCACGTCGAGGGAGCACCAAGTGGCGCATTGCTGCGATGATGGTGCCCTCACTGATTTTGTTGGCCGCTGATTGTCGGCCGGTAATGGGGCAATTCGGATTTGGTTTTGGAACCCGGATTGGTGGTGTCGTAGGGGGTGTCAGTGTGGACGCCGATGGCGTCGTCCGCACGGCGACGCTGGAGGAGCAGTCCGGTGTGCTGGAGGCTCTGCGGAAATCCGTTGGTCAGCCCTCGGCTGGATTGGAGGCTAAAACCGAATTAAGGATGGTATCGCTCCGCAATTTGCAGGCCGAAGTCGCTTCGGCGATGGCCGAAGGACGCGATCTGAGTGAAGACGTCTTGTTCTTGGCAGGCCTGCAAAGAATCGAATACGTTTTTGTGTATCCCGAGCAGCAAGACATCGTGATCGCCGGGCCTGCTGAAGGCTGGAGAGTGCGTGAAGATGCAACCGTAGTCGGACAGACCAGTGGAAAGCCAGTCATCCAGTTGGAAGACCTGATCACCGCTCTGCGGGCCACCTCGGAAACGCGGCAAGTTCCGATGAGCGTGTCGATCGATCCAACACCCGAGGGAGAACTCAATCTGCGAAAGCTGCTGAGTCAAGTTCGAACGGGCCCGGGATTTGATCCTGCCCGACTGGAGCCGGCCATGCGCGAGGCTTTTGGGCCCCAGCAGGTTTCGCTGACTTCGGTCCCTAAGGATTCCAGAATGGCCAGCACTTTGGTGGCCGCCGATTACCGCATGAAGCGTTTGGCCATGAATTTGGAAGAGTCTCCCATCGCTGATTTGCCGAGCTACATGGAGATGGTTCGCAATGGCGGTGCCTCCCTCAATACGCAGCCTCGATGGTGGATTGCCTGCGACTACGACGCCTTGTCGCACAGCCAGGATATGCTGGCGTGGAAGTTGACGGGAAGCGGAATTAAAGCGATGACCGAAGATGAGATCATTGCTGCTTCCGGCCAGCGTCGGCAAACCGGCCAAACGAACAAGGCCGCGCAGAAGTGGGCGGATATGTTTACGCAGAAGTTTGATGAACTGAGTGCTCTGAATGCGGCATTTGGTGATTTGCGAAACGTCATGGATCTTAACGTCGTGGCGACGCTGATTAAGGCTCATGACTTGGAAGGCTTGGCAGGCTGCCAGCTCGATTTGCTATGCGGTAACTCGGGTGAATTGGAGACTCCTGCTCGTAAGATTCCATCGCAGATCACGCCAGAGTGCAGCTTTGTCCGTGGTCGCGCGGGTTGGGTGGTTTCCGCCAGCGGTGGCGTCGAAATCAATCCCTGGAAATTGGTGGCCGAAAAAGCTCGACTGGATGGAAGCGTGCAACTGGTCCGCAGCAAAGCGGCTCCGCCATCAGACGCTTGGTGGTGGAACTAACTTCCAGCCATCTGCGACCAGCCTTAAATCAGTGAAATGAGCAGCCGCCCTAGAAAATGGGGCGGTTTTTTTTACTTTCTGCCCCCGTGACGGTTTCCTGCGGGTCTGTTTGGTTGTCATCCCTGGAAGACCGCAGCCAGAGGCCTGCTGCGGTAGCGGGGGCGAGCCGCAACAGCCAGAGCCTGGCATCCTTGAGGGATCGCTGGGTAGGCATTATCATGCTGCACTCAATCTTGCTTCGGAAATCCATGCTGCAGGCGGCGGGTTTGCTGGTCGGGCATGGTGGATTCTGATGCGGTGGGCTGGTATCGCCCGTTTGTCATTGGCGGGGCTAGAGCTCATGTTCTGAACCATCCAAGAAGCGAGCGAACCGCAGGTTTTCGAGCGAGACTTAGCCCGCGATTCATGGCCATCGGGACAAGACTAGTCTTCAAGGGCAGCTAATGCCCTGCGACCCAGGATCTTCATATGCGACATGTCCTTTCCGCCCTGGTACAGAACGTACCCGGCGTACTATCTCACATCTCTGGAATGTTGGCCTCGAGAGGTTACAACATTGATTCCCTTGCCGTTGGCGAAACGGAGAATCCCGAGCTTTCGCGAATGACGTTTGTCGTCGTTGGCGATGATCAGGTTCTGGACCAAGTCCGAAAGCAGTTGGAAAAGCTGGTCACGGTAGTCGCCGTGGAAGATATCAGTTCCCGCGATTTCGTCGAACGCGACTTGATGCTGCTGCGAGTCAAAGCCTCGCGTGGAGTTGAGCGGAGTGAGATTCGGGAACTTGTCGATATTTTTCGTGGCAAGGTTGTCGATGTTGGTCCCGAAGAACTGATGGTCGAGATCTCGGGACGGGAAAACAAGATCGAGGCATTTATCGACCGCATGCGGCCTTACGGTATCACCCAGCTCGTTCGAACTGGCCGTATCGCCCTGGTTCGCAGTGGTTCCGCCGCGGACGATGAGGCCGTCGATTCATGACAGCCCCAGCGCGGCATCAGCTCCCCAAGCATTAGTACATCGTTGGCAGCTTAGGCCGCCAGGCGACGGCAGCCGAGGCTCGGCTTGTCATCCAACGAGGTTCGTATCCATCAGCCCTAAGCTCTCCCCAAACATTTGTTCTCTAGGTTAGAAAGCACGCTATGTCAGCCAAAATCTATTACGACAATGATGCGGATCTGTCCGTACTGAAAGACAAGACGATCGCCATCCTGGGTTATGGATCCCAAGGTCACGCACAGGCGCAGAATCTTCGTGATAGTGGTTGCAAGGTAATTATTGGCCAGCGCGAGGGAAGTGCGAATTATGACTTGGCCGTTAGCCATAATTTCCAGCCTAAGTCTGTCGAAGAGGCTGTTCGCGAAGCTGACATCGTGAATATCTTGTTGCCGGACGAGGTCCAGGGAGACGTGTTTCGAGCGAACATTCTTCCGAATTTGAAACCCGGCAATGTCCTGATGTGCTCGCATGGTTTCAACATCCACTTTGGCCAGGTGGAACCACCCGCCGGAGTCGACGCTTTGTTGGTGGCGCCCAAAGGACCGGGGCACTTGGTCCGCAGCGAGTATGTCAAAGGCGGCGGAGTCCCCGGTCTGATCGCTGTCAGCGAAGGTGCTGCCGATACGACGTTTCAAACAGGACTGGCCTATGCCAAAGGGATCGGAGCAACGCGGGGCGGCGTGATTCACACGACCTTTGCCGAGGAGACGGAAACCGACCTGTTCGGCGAGCAGGTCGTTCTTTGCGGAGGTGTCAGCGCGCTGGTTAAGGCTGGTTTCGAAACGCTTGTCGAGGCTGGCTATCAGCCCGAAATGGCTTACTTTGAGTGCATGCACGAACTCAAGCTGATCGTTGATTTGTTCTACGAAGGTGGACTCAACTACATGCGCTACAGCGTTTCCAATACCGCCGAGTATGGAGACTACACCCGCGGGCCCCGGATCATTACCCCTGAGACCAAACAGGTAATGAAGCAGATTTTGAGTGAAATTCAGAACGGTGAATTTGCCCGCGACTGGATTCTCGAAAATCGCGCGGGAGCAGCTTCCTTTAAGGCAACGCGTCGCCGCGAACGCGATCATGAACTGGAACGCGTTGGCCTGCGTTTGCGGAAGCTGATGAGTTGGATTGACGCCAAAGAGGTTTGAAGCGTTTCGGGTGTCTAAAACCAAACGCCGCCGGGAACCAGATCGCGAATCCGCGACGGCCATCTTGGCCAAAGGGATTCGCGTTCACAATCTGAAGAATGTCGATGTCCGCGTACCGCATGGGAAGCTGGTGGCGGTTTGCGGCGTTTCAGGTTCCGGCAAAACTTCCTTGGCCCTGGATACTCTGTACGCAGAAGGGCAGCGTCGCTACATCGAAAGCTTCTCTGCCTACACCCGTCAGTATTTGGCGCGTCTGGATAAGCCGGACTTTGACAGCATCGAAGGCTTGCCGCCCGCGCTGGCGGTGACTCGCGGAGATGCTCCACGCGGTAACCGCAGTACGGTCGGTACTGCCAGCGAGACCCTCGATTACTTGCGTCTGCTGTTCGCCAACGTCTCACGTCTGGTGTGCTTTCAGTGCGGAGCGGCGGTGCGTGCCTACACGCCGCAATCGATGGCTGGCCTGATCGAGTCATTGCCTACCGCCCGGCTCATGCTGGGCTTCAGCGTTGCCTGGGATGACGTGGCTGATCGGGCGGCAGTCTTGGCGGAATTGCAAAATCAAGGCTACGTTCGTCTCGTCTCGAACCACACTCTTTTTCACCTGGGAACGGATGACCGCCAACACTTGGCTCAGACGATGCCGGACCGCGGACAGGCCATCGCCATCGTCGACCGATTGCGGGGAGGCGCCGCTCCCGAGCGAACCACCGAAAGCTTGGAGCAAGCCTTCGAACATGGCTTCGGGAAAATAGAATTGCTGCTGGAAGGAGATCCGAAGGATTTTGCGGCCCTTGGAGATTTGCCTCCAGGAACGCAAATGGAAATCGATGCCGCGAGTTGGATAGCCATGCGGTTCTCGTCGATGCGGCATTGTGCTACCTGCGATCTGGAATACCAGGATCCCCAACCCCGCTTGTTCAGCTTTAACAGCCCGTTAGGGGCCTGTCCGCAGTGTGAAGGGTTTGGCGATACGATCGACTTGGATTGGAATCTGATCGTGCCAGACCGTGAAAAATCCATTTCCGAAGGCGCCATCGCCCCGTGGAACTCGCCCGCCTACGCACACAATCTGGACGAGTTATTGGAGCTGGCAACCGATCTCGATATGCCCGTCGATGTTCCCTTCGCGACTCTCTCCGCGAAGCAGCGGCATACCTTGATGGAAGGCAGCCCAAGCCATGATTACGGAGGCATCAAAGGATTCTTTCAAGGACTGGAACGCAAAAAGTACAAGATGCATGTTCGCGTCTTCATTTCCCGCTGGCGATCCTATAACCGCTGCGCCAGCTGCCAAGGAGCGCGGTTAAGTCCGGAGGCTTTGTCCTACCGCATCGCGGAACTGAATCTAGCCGAACTGTGCGATCTGACAGTCGATCAACTTGTGGATTTCCTCAACAGCGTGGATTTTGATCCGCGAGAACAACAGGTTGCACAAGGTCCGCTAGCGCAAGTCATGGCTCGCTTGGGGTACCTGCGGTCCGTAGGCTTGGGCTACTTGCAGCTTAGCCGACCGCTGCGGACTCTGAGCGGTGGCGAGGCCCAACGTACCGCGCTCACCGCCGCACTGGGCTCGAATCTAGTAAATATGCTCTACGTGCTTGACGAGCCCTCTGTCGGCTTGCATCCCTTTGACGTCGAACGGCTGACCACGGCTATTGGACGCTTGGTGGAAAGAGGCAATACCGTATTGGTCGTGGAGCATGAAGAAGCACTGCTGCGTTTGGCGGACGAGTTGATCGAAGTGGGACCGGCAGCGGGAAACCAGGGTGGAGAGATCGTCTACAACGCTCCGTTGAAGTGGAGGGCTGCCAAGGCAAAACGCAAGCAGGCCGAAACAAGTTTGACGGTGGAGTTTCTGACAGGGCTTCGTAGCGTTCCCATTCCCAGCACGCGTCGCGCGTGGAAATACAGTTTGCGAATACAAGGTTGCACCGGTAACAACCTCAAATCCATCGATGTCGAAATCCCTTTGGGCGTGCTGTGTGTTGTCACGGGCGTCAGCGGAAGTGGCAAGAGCTCCCTGGTGCAAGATACGCTGTACGGGGCGCTGGCGAATCGTTTGACCACCGAACGCGTAGCCGCCCTACCCTTCCAGTCGATAACCGGCCTAGGCAGACTGGACGACTGCATTCTGGTGGACCAGAGTCCCGTCAGTCGCTCGCCTCGGAGCAATCCCGTCACCTATGTCAAAGCCTTTGACGAGATCCGAGCCGTGTTCACGAATACACAAGAGGCTAAGCTCAGGAATTATTCGCCGGGACACTTTAGCTTCAACAGCGAATTGGGCCGCTGCCCTCAGTGCCAGGGAGATGGACAGCTGCAAATCGACATGCAGTTTCTGGCGGATGTGCATATGGCCTGTCCGAGCTGTCAAGGCAATCGATATCGCAGCGAGATTCTCTCGGTGCATTACCGAGAGCGGAGTATTGCCGATGTGCTGAAGATGACGGTGAGTGACGCGATCCATTTTTTTCGCGGTGCGGACAAAGTGCAGCAAAAACTGAAAGTGCTGATGAATGTCGGACTCGGATACCTGCAGCTCGGCCAATCGGCGACGACCCTGAGTTCCGGAGAAGCCCAACGCCTCAAGCTGGCAGGCTTCTTGGCAGCCGCATCTCGCAAGCGAACGCTGTTCTTGATCGACGAGCCTACCACAGGTTTGCATCCCCAGGACATCATCAAGCTGCTGACTTGCTTTGACGCTTTGATCGATGCCGGACACTCCTTGCTGGTGGTCGAACACAACACCCATCTGATCGCCGCAGCCGATTACTTGATTGACCTGGGACCGGGACCCGGCAATGCGGGCGGACAGATCGTCGCGACGGGAACGCCCGAGGAAGTCTGCCAAGTCCAAGCATCGATTACCGGGCGCTATTTGCGACCCTTGCTGGGGATGGCCGAACAGAAATGATCGAATTCGCGGAGATCTTTGGTGAAGGGTTGGTAGACCGTAGCTACGCTCGCCAGAGCGTGGTCGGACTTCAGCTCAGGTCCATGGTCCACCGTCTGGTGAAGCTAGTGTGGCACTAGCTCGCCAGTGTGGTTTTCCCCAATTAGAAGCTTGCACGAAGATGCATCATGGGTCTTTCAATCAACAGGAATCCTATTTCTTCGATAGACCTTTGATTAATTCTTGAGCTGCAAGCTCATAACATCCATATACACGGACACGCCCGTGATCTTCTGGTCAACAGTTCACGCGTGCTTGACGCGTGAACGCATGCCGTAGAGAGCCTGAGAGTTTGTTGGGCCCTCGATCGCTTTCAGCTATCTTATGGGAAGAGCTGGCAGGAAAATGAAAGGCAGAAAAATAGATTGCAAACACCTAGCTCCCCCCCCGTGCCTGGAAGGCAAAGCTGTGAAGCATCTTGTTCGAGCGGTAGTGTGGCACTGGCTCGCCAGTGTGGTTTTTCAAGTTAGAAGCTTGCACGAAGATGCATCACGGGTCTTTCAATCAACAGGAATCCTATTTCTTCAATAGACCTTTGATTAATACTTGAACTGCAAGCTCATAACATCCATATACACGAGCACGCCCGTGCCCACTCGCTCGCTCATCCAAACCTGCCAGCCTTTCAGGCTTAAAGCCGGCCGTAAGCCTATTAGCCGTTACGCTGCGGGGTTTACTCCACGGGAATCTTCAAGCCCAGAGCCCCAATCGGTCCGCTTACGCCTTTATAGTTTGAGTGGCAAAGCGTGCACTTGTCCATCACGACCGGGATTGGAGTGGCTGACAGTAGGTATCGCTTATCGCCCTCTTTCACAATTTGTTCGTAGATCGGTTTTCCAGCTAATAGCGCTTTGATGGCATTTTTCTCAAATTCGTTCTTCGGTTCATTGTCAGGATCATAGGCGTCCCCAGTGGCATCCAACAGCCTGACTTCATGAAAGCCATTATCCTTCATCGCCTTGAACAATGCCTGGAATGCATCCCCAGCGGCGAGTGACTCGCTACCGTCCACATAGTTTTCGGTAATCAGCACGATGGCCGTCTTGTAAAGTGTGTCCAGCATCTTGGCCTGCTTGCGGGCCCGCTCCACCAAGGGTTGCTTTTTCGTGGCGTCTGTCTCAGCAGCCTGATTGTCTTGAGCCGACGCAAGGCCGGGCGCCCAGCCGCAGACAGTCAGCAAGGAAAATATCACGATTACCAAGGCTGTGCTGCAGGTTCTGTTTTGCATGGCAATGTCTCTGTTGCAGGAAAGGAGAGGATTTCAATTCAACAGCTTGCGTCAGCGATTCCGCTCGACGACCACCGCGAGCCCAAGTCCGAGCTGCGAAAAGCGAAAACGCATACGCCGCTTATGTGTACCTAAAGGTTATAATTGGCCTTCAGGATTCAAGCGGTTGGCTCTAATTTTGAGACGACATGGTTCAGACACGACGCTCGCGGAGTGCGGTGCCCCGCGAGCCTAGTTGCCGGGTAGAATGCGTTTGTCCGCGGAGAGAGGTGCTCTGTGGCGATCAATCCACGGGGAATCCACGTTTGCGCAGCAGAGCTGAAGTGTCGACGTCGCGTCCACGAAAACGGCGGAAGCCTTCAGCCGGATCGATGGTATCACCGACGGACATGATTGCATCGTGCAAGCGTTGGGCAATCTCGGGATCGTAGTAGGTGCCCGCTTCTTCGAAAACTTCCGCGGCGTCAGCCGTTAAGGCGTCCGACCAAAGGTAGCTGTAGTAACCCGCGGAGTACCCGTCATCGGCAAACAGGTGCAGGAAATGCGGGGTGCGATGTCGCATGGGTAATTCCTTGGGCATTCCCAGCTCTTCCAACGCTTCTCGTTCAAATGCATCCGGGTCAATATCGGCATCGCCTGCCAGGTGCAATTTCATGTCAACCAGCGCGCTGGCCAGATACTCGACCGTTTGAAATCCTTGATTGAAGGTTGAGGTGGCTTCAATCTTGTCAATCAGTTCCTGCGGTAGGGCCTCGCCTGTTTCGTAATGCACCGCGTATTGATTGAGCACTTCGGGCGTTGTAAGCCAGTGTTCATTCAACTGCGATGGAAACTCGACGTAATCTCTGGCCACGGATGTGCCGGACTGAGTGGGATAACGCACCTTGGAGCAAAGTCCGTGTAAGGCGTGACCGAATTCGTGGAACATGGTTACGGCATCGTCCCAAGAGATCAAGACCGGCTGTCCTTCCCCCGCTTTGATAAAGTTGGAGTTATTGGAAACAATCGTGGTGATCGGCTGCTTCATATTTTCCTGTGCACGGTAATCCGTCATCCAGGCTCCGGAGCGCTTTCCTTCGCGAGCATAGGGATCAAAGTACCACAGGCCCACATGTTCGCCCTGGGCATCCATAACCTCCCAGACGCGAACGTCCGGGTGAAACACGGGCACGTCATAGATCTGTTTGTATTGGAAGCCGTACAGCTGGCTGGCTGCCCACATCATGCCTTCACGCAGTTTTTC